>QJYK01000193.1 GCA_003248075.1 Gemmatimonadota bacterium
GACGATCATCCCATTTGCTCCGGGGTTGAACGACGGGTGGACTCTCCGGCGGCACAGCTCCCGCGACGCCTTCGCATCGCAGTCAACCTAACGCTCTTTTGTCACGTGGAAAGTCCTGAAGCATATACCGTGAAAACCATTCTGGCGCAACGGTGTTGTCGGCCTCCTCACCCCGAGACGGGACGCAGGGGTTCAGTGGAGCGAGGCCAGCGGGGGCGACCAGGCGGGTAAGCCCACGTCCCGGCCCGTCACCAGGGAGCGGAGCTGACCGGTCGCGACATCGACCACGAGAAGCCCTCTGCCCCACCGGCGCTCGCCGACGAAAACCAGATGCCGTCCATCGGGAGCCCAGCTCGGGTCCTCGTTGTTTCCCTCCCAGGTGAGCTGACGGAGCCTGTGGCCCCGGTCCTTCATGTCTGCGACCAGGATATGGTAGGTGCCACGCCGGATCGCGCCGTGAAAGGCCACCAGGTCCCCCACCGGCGACCAGTCCGGGGCGGAGTAGTATCCGCCTCGGCCGTACTCGTACGGGGACAGCAGCTCGGCGCCTCCCCCGTCCGAGTCCATGACCATGATCTGGGGAATGGGGCTCCCGAAACGGTTCGTGTTGAAGGCGATGCTCCGTCCATCGGGTGAGTAGGAGGGCGACAGGTCGTCGTAGCGCCCCCCGGAGATATTCGCTAGGCAGCAGTCGCGCTCGGTGTCCCAGCTGAAGATTCCCGACCGAGTCCCGCCGCTGATCGAAAAAACCAGCGTTCGGCCGTCCGGGTGGTAGGCGGGCGTGAGGTAGCCGCCATCCCGCCCCGGCTCGAAGGATCGCTCCCGGCCCGACACCAGGTCCAACTCGTAGAGCTTCCAATTCTCACCGCCCTTGTCCGACGAATACGCCAGGCGGGTGCCCGAGGGGTGCCACGCGGGAGACAACGTCAGCGCGTGGTTGTTGGTGAGGCGCCGCAGATTCTCACCATCGCTGTCGATCGCGTACAGGTCCTTGTTTCCCTCGGCGTCCAGCAGGGTGAACGCGATCCGCGTCGCCGCCATGCCGGGCTCACCGGTCGCCCACCGGACGATCTGGTCGGAGGCGTGGTGCACGGCCATGCGGAAGTCTTCGTGCGTCGGATCGGGCATCGGGAACCGCCCGCGCTCCTCGACCTGCCCGTAGACCACGTTGTGGAGCTCCAGAAGCAGGACGTACGACTCACCGGCGCCCTCCACCTGACCGCTCACGAGCCAGACGGCTCCGAGACGATCCCACAACCCGTAGTCGATCCCCTCGCCCAGCAGCGACCCCGGCACCGAGTCCATCACCACGAAGCGATCGGAGTTGTGGAGGTCGCGCCCGATGATCGCTTCGACCTGGGGGGCGAGCTCCGAGCCTCCGAACCGTCCGGTAAAGGGCTTCACCGCGATTGCGGGCGTGTAGCTGTTCTCGTAGAGGAGCCCGAGCTGTACGCCGGGGATCGAGTCCCTCGCCTGCCCTGCCACCGAAAGGGGTGTAGCCACGACCATGGCAAGGGCACACAACCACCGTCTTCCGCCCGCTGCCCTCCCCCACGTCCACTGGATCATCTGTCACTCCCCTGGTCGCGTCGCGGGCCCTCGGCCGGCGCGATCTCCCGTATCCCGCCCTGTGGGCGGAAGCTGAACTGGATCGGGAGCTGGTCGAAGGGCAGCTCCTCCGGCAGGCTCCCGAGCCGCCCGTTGGCTCCGGCACATTCGACCGCCCCCATCGCCTGGAAGTCGAAGCCCGCATTGCCGGACCGCTTCACGAAGTCGATGTCGCCTACCGTTCCGTCACGCTTGATCACGAAATACACGGTCGTCTCCCAGCTCCCTCCGCCGCGCCACTGGAAGCATCGGCCGATCTGCGTGATGATGTTCGCGTAGTAGGCCGGGTAGTCACGGCGCAGCCCCTCGAGCCTCACGTTGACGTTCTCGCCCGACTCCGCGGCGGGCTTCTCGGGGGCCGGGGCCGTCGCCGGCTTCCGATCCTCCGGTTCTTTCTTCGGCTCCGGCTTCGGTGGCGCGGGAGTCTCGACCGTGGGTCGCTGCTCCGGCGGGGGAGGCGTCGGCTCGGGCCGCTCCACCACGACCTCCTCCTGGGCCGGCGTGGGCTCCTCGGCCCGCACCGTGGCCGGCGGAGAGAAGATCTCGATCTCGTAGGTCACGAACTGGGGCGGCTCCCGCGTCATCCGGGTGCTCAAGAGCGCCAGCGCCAGCACCACTCCATGGACGGCGATCGAGCCGACCAGGGCCCTGCGGTCCCGCCTCTCCTCCCGGCGTCTCAAGGTCGCCGGTCCGAGTAGGGCTCGCCCACGAGGCCGAACACGACCTGGGCGCGGCTCAACGTCGCGATCACCTTCAACACGGGACCCCAGGCCGCCAGCGAGTCTGCCCGGAGGTAGACCCTCTCGAATCCGCCGGCCTCGGCGAGCTGGGCGAAGCTGGTCTCGAACTCCTCCACGGTCGTCGGTGAGTCCTCCACGAACACCGTCCCGTCACGCAGCACGGTGACGAAGAACGGCTCGTCCTCGGCCGTCAGGGGCTGAACGTCCGCCCGGGGCACGTCCACCTCGATGCCGCCCTGCAGGATCGGAGCGGTGATGATGAAGATCACGAGCAGGGTGAACGCGACGTCCACGAGGCTGGTGACGTTGATGTCGGCCGTGAGGGGCAGGTCGGAGCGGTTGCCGTTCCGCCGGCGCAGCCCGGGCGCGCTCATCAGACCCGCCCTTCCCGAGCCAGGGTGCCGATGAACTCGGAGCTGAATCCCTCCAGCTCACCGCTCACCAGGTTGAGGCGGGCGACGAAGAAGTTGTACGCCATCACGGCCGGGATCGCGACGAAGAGCCCCGCGACCGTGGTGATGAGTGCGTCGGCCACGCCAGGCGCGACGACCCCGATGTTCGTCGAGCCGGCCGCCGTGATGCCCAGGAAGGCGTTCATGATCCCGATCACCGTGCCCAGGAGCCCCAAAAGCGGCGACACGGAGCCGATGACGGCCAGCCGGGTCAATCCACGCGCCAGCGCGTCCCGTTCCTCCGCCTCCTCCTTCTCGAGGATCAACCTGAGTGCCTCGAGCTGCGTGAGGGACAGCCCCTGAGACGGAGGCGCACCCTGGCGGAGCGCGCCGGGGCGAAGCTCGCTGAAGAAGTTCACCCCCTGGCGGAAGACCCTCCCGTAGGGGGAGTCCGGAAGCGTCAGAATGGCCTTGTAGGCATCCTCGAGTCGCTGTGCCCGCTCCATATGCTCGAGGAAGCGATCGCCCTGCCGGCGCACGTCCCGGAACTGGCGCCACTTGTGGAAGATCATCCACCAGGAGGCGAGGGAGAACACGCCGAGCACCCCGAGCACGACCTGGGTGGAAGGGGTCGCCCCCACGATCATGTCGACGATGGACTGGGGAGCCGCGGGCTGCTGCAGCAGTGCGAGCGCCGCGAGGCTCATGCCGTGGCGCCTCCCCGCTGGGCTGCGATGTGCTGAAAGGTTTGTCCCAATCCCTCCTCCATCGAATGGGCCGGGCGCCACCCCAGCGCCTGGAGCTTCGACGAGTCGAGGGTGCTGTGGAGGACCTCACCGGCGCGTGCCGGCTTGTGCGTGCGGCCCGACGACCTGCCCGAGACCCGCTCGAGGGCGTCCGCCAAGGCGTTCACGCTCGTGCCCACGCCCGTGCCAACGTTGAACGCTCGGGCTTCCAGCCCCTCTCCGTCCTCCAACGCCAGCTCCGACACGAGGAGGTTGGCGGAGACCACGTCCTTGACGAAGACGTAATCGCGGGTCTGGTCACCGTCGCCGAAGATGGTCAGGGCCTCGCCGTCCAAGAGGCGGTCCGAGAAGATCGCTACTACCCCCGCCTCTCCATGGGGGTCCTGCCGCGGGCCGTAGACGTTGGAGTATCGGAGCGCCACATACTCGACCCCCCGTATGCGTCGGTAGTAGTTCAAATAGAGCTCGCCCCCGAGCTTCGTCACCCCATAGGGGGACAGGGGCAGTGTGGGTGCGGACTCCGGCGTCGGGATCTGCTCGGGCTCCCCGTACACCACACCCCCCGAGCTTACGAAGACGACCCGCTCCGTCCCTACCTCGAGTGCCGATTCCATCACGTTGAGCAGGCCGAACAGGTTGACCCTGGCGTCGCGGGCCGGGTCGGCCACGGACGCGCGCACGTCGATCTGAGCGGCGTGGAGGTTGACCAGATCGAACCTGGCCTCGCGGAAGAGGTTCCGCAGGCCGGGGTCGCAAACGTCCATCTCGACGAACTCGGCGCCGCTGGGGAGATTCTCGCGTCGGCCGGTGGAGAGGTCGTCCACGATCCAGACATCGTCCCCTCGGGCCAGATAGGCCTCGGCTACATGGCTGCCGATGAAGCCAGCTCCCCCGGTGACGAGGATTCGGCGTGGTTGTCGATTCATGCTCGCGTCCAGGAAAAAGCCCCGTGGGGGCAGGTTGGAGTTCGGCTGATCACGGGCGTCCGCCCGGGCCGGGGCTCAGCATGCATCTGGGCCCGGCCAGCCACCCGCGGCGGTGGTCCGGGACGGAGTGCACGGCGCTGCCCTCCGGGCTTGGTCAGCGCATCTTCCCCGTGAGGCGGACCACCAGTCCTTGTCGGAAGACCACGTCGGCCATATGGACGATCCGGGCCGAGGCGACACCAGGACGGACCCCCACGACCTGGAGGCGTCCCTCGACGATCTCGCCCCCCGCCTGGTCGTTCACGTACGCGAACTCGTCGCCCACCGAGACGCCGCCGTCCGAGCCCAGATCGAGGAAGGCGATCCCCTCGAGATCCTGCACGGCGTTGTCGCCCGCGAACCCCATGATCATCGCCACCGAGCCGTCGGATACGGGCTGTGCCGCGTCACCGGGCGTGACCGCGTACG
>QJYK01000179.1 GCA_003248075.1 Gemmatimonadota bacterium
AGGCACGTTGAGCCTCGTCGGCGGCTCCGATTACCTTTCGGCCCTCCGCATCACTGTGAGGACCCGCGCGACGCGATGCCCGTGCGAACATGAAGGCCGCCGAGATCCGAGACACCTTCCTGCGCTTCTTCGAGGAGCGGGGGCACGAAGTGCGCCCCAGCTCTTCGCTGGTGCCGGCCGACGATCCCACGTTGCTCTTCACCAACGCGGGCATGGTCCAGTTCAAGCGGATCTTCCTGGGCCAGGAGAAGGTGCCCTACAAGCGCGCCGCGACGTCGCAGAAATGCGTCCGCGCCGGGGGAAAGCACAACGACCTGGAGGAGGTCGGGCGAACCGCCCGACACCACACGTTCTTCGAGATGCTCGGGAACTTCTCCTTCGGGGACTATTTCAAGAAGGACGCCATCCGCTTCGCGTGGGAGCTCATGACCGGCGAGCTCGGGCTGGAGCCGGGGCGCATCTACGCGACGGTCCACCACTCCGACGATGAGGCCGCCGACCTGTGGCAGAGTGAGGTCGGCCTCTCTCCCGAGCGGATCTTCAGGCTCGGCGACAAGGACAACTTCTGGCAGATGGCCGACACGGGCCCGTGTGGACCGTGCTCGGAGCTTCACTACGACTTGCGGCCCGTGGTGCCCGTGGGCCAGACGACGGAGGAGTTCGTCGCGGCTGGGGATCGCGGCGAGATCGTCGAGCTGTGGAACCTGGTCTTCATGCAGTTCGATCGTGATGCCTCCGGGGAGCTGACCCCGCTGCCGGCTCCTTCGATCGACACGGGAGCGGGGCTCGAGCGGATCGCCGCGGTGCTCCAGGGGGTGGACTCGAACTACCACACCGATCTCTTCGAGGTGGTGGGCCGTCCGTACGATCCCGACCTCACCGAGAGCGTCAGCTATCGCGTGCTGGCCGATCATGCCCGGGCGGTGGCGTTCCTGCTGGCGGACGGCGTCTTCCCCTCCAACGAAGGTCGCGGCTACGTGCTGCGGCGCATCCTGCGCCGGGCCGTGCGACACGCGTGGCTTCTGGGGCTGCGCGAGCCCGTGCTGGTACACGTCGTCGATGCGGTGATCACGGGCATGGGCACCGCCTACCCGGACCTGGTGCAGCGGCGGGACCACATCGTGCGCACGACGCGAGCCGAGGAAGAGCGGTTCCTCTCGACGATCGAGGGGGGGATGGCTCGGTTCGAGGAGCTCGCGCCCGAGGGCGACCGTGGCGGGCAGATTGCGGGGCAAGACGCGTTCCGTCTCTACGACACCTTCGGCTTCCCGTTGGACCTGACGCAGCTCATGGCCGAAGAGCGCGGATACTCAGTCGACGTGGACGGCTTCGAGGCCGCGCTCGACGCCCAGCGGACCCGCTCCAGGGCCGACCGCGCCGCCGCCGGCCTCGTCGTGGAAACGGGCGCGGACCTGGATGGTTGGATGGAGATCGCGGACGGAGAGCAGTCGTTCGTCGGCTACGGCTCGACCCGCGCCGAGACCGACGTGCTCGCGCTGCTCGCCTCCGACGGCGGACGCGTCGGACTGGTGTTGAGGGAGAACCCGTTCTACGCCGAGAGCGGAGGACAGGTATCGGATGCCGGCATCGTCCGCGGAGACGGATGGATGGTCACGGTCGAGGAGGTCCGTAAGGTCGGGGGGCGGACCGCGGTCTTGGGCGCACTGGAGGGAGTGCTGCCGGATCCAGCCGAGGCTCCGTTGTCCGTGATCGGCGAGGTGCCCCAGGCGCCACGTCACGACACCGAACGGAACCACACGGCCACGCACCTTCTTCATGCGGCGCTCCGCTCCGTTCTGGGCGAGCACGTCGTGCAGCGCGGATCGTTGGTGGCGCCGGACCGGTTGCGCTTCGACTTCGCGCACACCGCACCCCTGACCCCGGAGGAACGACAGCGCGTCGAGGACAGGGTGAATGCGTGGGTGTGGGCGGACCACCCGGTCGAAACGTCCATTCGCCGGCACGAGGAGGCGGTGGCGGCCGGCGCGATGGCGCTGTTCGGCGAAAAATACGGTGACGAGGTTCGGGTCGTTCGCGTACCGGGCGTCAGCATGGAGCTGTGCGGCGGAACCCACGTCGCCCACACCGGCGAGATCGGTCTGTTCAGGCTGGTCGGCGAGACCGGGGTCGCCGCAGGCGTCCGACGTGTGGAGGCGCTCACGGGGCGCGGCGCCTTCGACCACATGAGGGCTCGCGAGGGCCGACTCGAGGAGGCGGCCCGTGTCCTCCGGACGCAGCCGGAGCAGCTCGTCCAGCGAGCGGAGCAGCTGCTCGCCGAGAAAGCCGAGCTCGAGGCGCTTCTCGACGAGCTGCGCGCAGAGGGGGGCGGGGGCGAGCGCGAGGTTCTCGCGGAGTCCTTCGACGTCCCGGGGGGCGGAAGCGGCTCGTACCTCGGGGTCCGGATCCGCGCGCGGGGTCCCGACGACGCACGCAAGTGGGGCGACGCCTTCGTGCAGGGCCACCAGACCGGAGTTGCGGTGCTCGGCGCGGAGCAGACCGGTGGCAAGACCACTTTGTTCGCGTTCGTCACAGACGACCTCATCGCCCGTGGCGTCCGGGCCGACGCGGTGGTGCGGGACGTGGCCGCGGTGGTCGGCGGCCGGGGCGGGGGCCGTCCCCATCTCGCCCAGGCGGGTGTGGAGGAGCCGGCGCGGCTGGACGAGGCGCTGCGGGAGGGCGCGGCGGTCGTGCGCAAGCTCCTCGGGGGCGAGGGGTGAGCACGCCCCGGGAGTGGCTGTCCGCCCGGGTCCCGCCGCCGCCTCCGCCGTTGGCGGCGTGGCTCGAGGCCCACGAGCCGGCAGGCCCCGCGGGCCCGGCCGTCCTGAGCCGCGCAGGACTGGCGGCGCTCGACCGGGTCCGTGCAAGACCCGGTCGGGTCCGGGACAGCGCGTTCGAGCTTCTCGGTGCGGACGCCTTCCTCACCTATGCGTGTGAGGCCGCACTCGAGCTTGAGGATCCGCTGGCGGTGCTCGACGCGCTCACCGCGCGCGTCGCGGTCGCTCCGTGATCGACCGCGATTCGTCGGGTCTGGTCGACGTCCACAATCATCTCGTCCCGGGCGTCGACGACGGGGCTCGCTCGCTGTCCGAGACACTGCAAGCCGTGCAACGGCTGACCGATGACGGCATCCGCAAGATCATCACGACGCCCCATCTGAACGCGAGCCTCACGCACGAGCCCATCGCCCTCGATCGGCGCTTGTCGGCAATCGACGACGCGTTCGACCGGGCCGCCGATGCGATCCGGGGGAGCTTCCCGGAGGTCGACTTCCGGAGAGGCCACGAGGTCATGCTGGACGTTCCCGATCCGGACCTCTCGGATCCCAGGGTGCGTATGGCCGGAACGTCCTTCGTCCTCGTGGAGTGGCCTCGTCTCCAAGTGCCACCGGGAACGCCGAGGGTGCTCGAACGCATCGGCGACGCCGGGTACCGCCCCATCATTGCGCACCCCGAGCGATACGGCGGGGTGGACCTGACGGTCGCCGAACGGTGGCGGGACTGCGGCGCGCACCTTCAGGTCAATTACGGGTCGATCGTCGGGCGGTACGGAAAGCAGGCCCGAGGGGTGGCCCTGCAGCTGCTCCGGCTCGGTTGGGTCGACTATCTGGCGTCGGATTTCCACGCGCGCCCCGAGGCCGCCATCTACAAGAAGGAGGCATGGTGGCGGCTCGGGTCCATGGGAGCCCAGGAGGCTTTGATCCATCTGGCGCTGACCAATCCAGCTCGTATCTTGCGTGACGAGGCACCGCTCGAGGTTCCCCCGATCTCGATGGATCGTGGCTTCTGGGCGCGGGTGAAGAAGGCGCTGAATCCGGAGTCCGCGTGAACGAGCGGTCCGGTACGAGGGCGCTCGTGCGCGCGCAGCTCCAGGATCTGGCGGATCTGGCCGTCCGCGCCGGCGCGGAGCTCGACGACGAAGTGCTCGCAGTCGCCGAGAAGGTACGTGCCGCGCTCGACGGCGGCGGCAAGCTCATGTTGTGCGGCAACGGCGGCTCGGCTGCGGACGCACAGCACCTTGCGGCGGAGTACGTCGTGCGCTTCGCCCGCGATCGCCGTCCACTGGCCGCGATCGCCCTCACCACCGATACCTCAGTCCTGACCGCCGCCGGGAACGACATGGGTTTCGAGGCTGTCTTCGAGCGGCAGGTTCGGGCGCTGGGGCGGCCCGGGGATCTGCTCATCCTCCACTCCACGAGTGGCGAGTCCGAGAATCTCCTTCGAGCGGCTACGGCGGCCCGGGCGATGGGAGTCGGGACAATCGCCTTCCTGGCGAGGGGCGGCGGCCGTCTCGGCGGAGCGGTGGATCATCCGGTCGTCGTCGCCACGACGTCTACGGCGCGAGCGCAGGAGATGCACCTCGCTCTGGGACACATCGTTTGCGATCTCGTCGAGCGAGCGATGCGGGAGGGCGGATGAGCGAGGTCGAGCGTCTGCTCCGGGAGGCGCGCGGCAGGGAGCGGGCCCAGACCCTCTTCTACCGTTCGCTTGCCGCGAACGCGGAGCTCGTCGGAGACCGCGCCGCGGCGGAACGGCTGAACGGCCTGCTCGCGGACGAGCAGCATCACCTGTCGCGGATCACGGCGCGGTTGCTCGAGCTCGGCGGCCGACCCGACGAGGGGATGGATGCTCCGGTCGCGCCGGTGTTGGAGGAGTGGGAGCGGCAGGCGCGGGGGCGGGAGACGGACGAAGTGACGTGGTACGAGCGGGCGCTCGAGGTCGTGACCGACCAGCAAACGCGCGCCCTTTTCGCGGAGATTCTCGCGTCGGAGCGACACCATCGCGAGGAACTTGGAGGCAAATGGATGTCGGCGGAGAGCACGGACGCGAGGAAGCACGGGTGAGCGGATTGATCGATCTGAGTGGGAAGAACGCCGTCGTCACCGGCGGTTCGCGGGGTGTCGGCCGGGCCACGGCGCTGCTCCTGGCGCGTGCGGGGGCATCGGTCGGGATCGGATACCGGAGCCGGGAGGACGCCGCCACCGCCGTCGTCGCCGAGCTGAGGTCGCTGGGCGTCGAGGCTTGGGCCCAGGGAGGTGACCTGTCCCGACTCGAGGATGCGGAAGCGCTCTTCGCTCGCGCGGACGACGAGTTCGACGGACTCGACATCTTCGTGGGCAACCACGGGATCTGGCCGGTGGAGGACGTTCCCGTCACGGAGCTCACCGACGAGCGATGGCATCTGACGATCGGCAGTAATCTGCATTCGGTGTTCTACACGAGCCGGGCGGCGGCCAGACGCCTGCGCGACGACGGTCGCATCGTCCTTGTGGGCAGCACGGCCGGGCAACGCGGCGAGGCCTACCATGGAGACTATGCTGCCAGCAAGGGCGCGCTCATCTCGCTGGTGAAGGGCTTCTGCGTCGAGTTGGGGGGGCGCGGCATCACGGTCAACTGCGTCGCCCCGGGCTGGATCGACACGGAGATGTCCGCATCGGCGTTGGATGGACCAGAGCGTGCGACGATCGAGGCCGGGATTCCACTCGGGCGCGTAGCCACCGCCGAGGACGTCGCGGGCCCGATCCTCTTCCTGTGCTCGGACCTCGGCCGTCACGTGAACGGTGAGATCCTGAACGTCAACGGGGGCTCGGTCCTGGTGGGGTGAGCACGACGCGAATGAGCGCTCCCCCCGCGGTCGTGGGCATGGTGAGACGGCTCGAGGACGCGGGCTTCGAGACCTGGGTCGTCGGCGGTTGCGTGCGGGACGTTCTCGCGGGCCGCTCGGCCGGTGATTGGGACCTCACCACGCGGGCCCGTCCGAAGGACGTCCGCAGGCTCTTCCGGCGGACGGTGCCGATCGGAGTCGAGCACGGAACGGTCGGGGTGATCGGTGAGGACAGCGTCCTGTACGAAGTGACCACCTTCCGACGGGACGTGGCGACGGATGGCAGGCACGCGGTGGTAGCGTTCGCGGACCGGATCGAGGACGACCTGGCCCGTCGGGATTTCACGATCAACGCGATCGCCTGGCACCCCCTGCGTGACGAGCTCTACGACCCGTACGGGGGGCGCGCCGACCTCGAGGCCGGCATCCTGCGCGCCGTGGGCGCGCCCTCGCGTCGCTTTGCCGAGGACCACCTGCGCGTGCTGAGGGCGCTGCGCTTCGCGGGACTCTTCGACCTCCGCATCGAGCCCGCCACCTGGACCGCCCTCAAGCAGGCCGCGCCCAAGCTACGCACGTTATCGGCGGAGCGGATCCGCGAAGAGCTCTTGAAGGTCCTCGGCGCCGACCCACGACCCTCCTCCGTGCTCAGCGCGTACCGGGACGCCGGTGCGTTGGGGGTGCTCTATCCGGAGCTGGCCGACGTTCCGGAGCCGGGGCGGGAGTGGTCGGGCACGCTGGCCACCGTGGATCGGCTCCCACGGGGCAGGCCGCTGCAGCGGTTGGCCGCTCTGCTCAGGCCGCTCGATCCCTCGGGGGCAGCGGCGCTGCTCGTGCGACTTAGGCTCTCGAACGCCCAGACCGACGAAACGGCCCGGCGGGCAGCCGCCCCGCCGCTGCCCCCGGCAGACGCGAGCGACGCTGACTTCCGACGCTGGCTATCGGCGGTCGGCGTCGCCCGTCTCACCGCGGTGGCTCGCATCGAGCTGGCCGAGGCCCGGGCCGGCAAGAGCGGACGGGACGTGGGTGACCTCGTCGACTCGTGGCGGCGCGCGAGGAGGGTGAGGAATGCGCGCCCGCCGCTCGAGGTGGCCGACCTCGCGCTCACGGGTGACGACCTGATCGGTCTCGGGCTCAGACCTGGCCCGGATTTCGGCCGCATCCTCGCGTCGCTGCTGGGGTGGGTCCTGGAGGATCCGAATCGGAATCGCCGAGAGCTGCTGGAGGCGCGCGCGCTGGAGCTCGCGGTGGGGGAGCCCCCAGAGGGCGGAGCTGCGGAGCCATGACCGAGCCCGATCTGTTCGGAGTCACCACGGAGGAGAGCGGCCCACGTCAGGGCAGCGGGGCGGAGACGCCCGACGCCTCCGCTCCACTCGCGGCGCGCATGCGTCCCCGAACCCTCGACGAGTTCCGGGGACAGGAGCACTTGCTGGGGGAAGGAAAGGCGATCCGGGCGATGCTGGAGCGCGGGGTCCCCTCGAGCATGATCCTGTGGGGTCCACCCGGGAGTGGAAAGACCACCCTGGCCTACCTGATCGCTCGGCGGACGGATGCGACCTTCGCGCCGTTCAGCGCGGTCACGGACGGGATCGGGCGCGTTCGCGAGCTCGTCCGCGAAGCCGCGGAGCGGCTCGCGGCCACCGGACGACGGACGATCCTCTTCTGCGACGAGATCCATCGCTTCAACAAGGCCCAGCAGGACGCGTTCCTGCCCCACGTGGAGGCCGGGACGGTGATCCTCATCGGGGCCACCACGGAGAACCCGTCCTTCGAGGTGGTGCGTCCACTGCTCTCGCGGGCTCCGGTCTACGTCCTGCGGGCGCTCGACGCGGAAGACCTGACCGCGATCCTCAGGGACGCGATGACGTCCGGCGACCGTGGCCTTGGCCTCACCGGCGTGCAGTGGGACGATGACGCGCTCACGCTGATCGCGACGGCCTCCGACGGGGACGCCCGCCGCGCACTGGGCGCCCTCGAGGCCGCTGCAGGCCTCGCCGGCGCGACCGGCCGCATCGACGTGGGCCTGGCCCGTGAGGCGCTCCAGCATCGGTTCGCGGCCTACGACAAGGCGGGAGAGGAGCACTACAACTTGATCTCGGCGCTGCACAAGGCCGTCCGAGGGAGTGACCCGGATGGGGCGCTGTACTGGCTAGCCCGTATGATCGACGGGGGAGAAGACGGGCTGTACATCGCGCGGCGCCTGGTTCGAATGGCTTCCGAGGATATCGGGCTGGCGGATCCACAGGCGCTGGCCGTCGCGATCGCCGCGCGTGACGCGTACCATTTCCTGGGTTCTCCCGAGGGCGAGCTCGCACTTGCCGAGTCGGTCCTCTATCTGGCGACAGCGCCGAAATCGAACCGCGCCTACGAAGCCTGGTCTGCGGCCCGCGCACGAGCGCGTGAGACGCCGGCGGAGCCGGTACCGCTCCACATCCGCAACGCGCCGACGCCCCTCATGAAGGAGCTCGGGTACGGCCGCGGCTACCGGTACGACCCAGCCGAGCCGGAGGGCGTCGCGGCGCAGACCTATCTCCCCGAGACGCTGCTCGGCGAGCGTTACTACGTGCCTGGCCGCTTCGGGTACGAAAAGACCGTCGCTGCCCGCCTCGCGTGGTGGGAGGCGCGCCGTGGCGAGGCCGAAGGGGGAGGGGCTCCCGGGGACGGAGGGTCGGGTCAGCCGTGAGGTCCTTCCTCGTGGTCACGCTCGGGCTCGTGCCGGCGCTCGTCACCGGGTGTGGGCTCGGGTTCCAGAGGCCCACGGTGACGGTCGCCCAGATCCGCCTCACCCAGCTCGGCCTGTCCGGAGGCACGATGTCGGTTGCGCTGGAGATCGAGAACCCCAACGGGTACGCCCTGGAGGGCGAGGACTTCCACTATGCCCTCGCCTTCGCGGAGGGCGGGGCGGCGGACGAGGATTGGCTCCCCCTGTCACAGGGCGTGGTCGCCGAGCCCGTGCGCGTGCCGGCGCGAGGAACGGGTCGCGTCGATATGTCCCTGCCCTTCGAATTCGCCACGGTCGGGCGCGCCCTGACGAGCCTTCTACGCCGTGGGGAGCTTGAGTATCGTTTCTCCGGTGAGCTGCGGGTCCGAACGCGCTTCGGCGGCTCCCGGATCCCTTTCGACGAGCGGGGGATCTTCCGGCCCTGAGGGCCGGATGCCCGATCGCCCCCTGGAGGTCACGATTCCGACACAGCTCATCGACATGCGGACGCCGGTGGACAAGGCGATCCTGGTGGGCGCTCCCGAGCGGGAGTTGGATCCCCGGGTGGCCGATGAGCATCTCGACGAGCTCGCCCGTCTCACGGACACGGCCGGTGGGCGGGTGGTCGGAACCCTGCGCCAGCGGTTGGCCCACCCCAACCCCCGGCTCTACATCGGGGAGGGGAAGGCCGAGGAGCTGCGGGAGCTCGTGCAGTCGACCCCGGCCGACCTCGTGATCTTCGACGAGGAGCTCAGCCCGGCCCAGGGAAAGAACCTCGAGGACCTCCTGGGCGTTCGGGTCCTGGATCGCTCGGAGCTGATCCTGGACATCTTCGCCACCCGGGCACGCTCCCGGGAAGCGCGGCTCCAGGTGGAGCTGGCCCAGCTCGAGTATCTGCTGCCGCGGCTTAGGCGAATGTGGAGCCACTTGTCCAGGATCCGCGGCGGCATCGGCCTCCGGGGACCTGGCGAGACCCAGCTCGAGACCGATCGGCGCCTCATCGGAACCCGCATCGCCGATCTGAAGACGAAGCTCCGGGATGTCGCGAAGGCCCGGGAAGTTCAGCGACGGTCGAGGCAGGGGCAGTTCCGCGCGGCGCTCGTAGGGTACACCAATGCGGGTAAATCGTCGCTACTCCGGACCCTGTCCGGAGCCGACCTCTTCGTGGAGGACCGTCTGTTCGCGACGTTGGATTCGGCCACGCGCACCGTGGATCTGGGGTCGGGGTACTCGGCGCTGGTCACCGACACGGTCGGCTTCATCCGCAAGCTTCCCCATCATCTCGTCGCCTCCTTCCGGTCGACGTTGGAGGAGGCCCGCGAGGCCGACATCCTCCTGCACGTCATCGACGGATCCCACCCGGACTGGGAGGAACAGCGCCAGGTCGTCCGTGAGGTGCTGGAGGACCTGGGCCTGAGGGAAGCGCCAAGGCTGATGGTCTTCAACAAGACCGATCGACTCACCCACGCCGAGGAGGAAGCACTGAGGGCACGGGTACGCTCGCTCGAGACCCATCCGGCGGTGTTCGTGTCCGCGCTGGTGCCCGCGTCGCTCGATGCGCTCCGGGAGACGTTGCGTGCGCGCATGCGCGCCCGGCTGGCCCAGGTCGTGATCCGCCTCGACGTCGCGGACGGCGAGAGCCTGGCCGCGCTCTACCGCCAGGGCGAGGTGCTGGATCGGGCGGAAGAGGACGGGGTGGTCGTCGTGACGGTGCGCCTCCCCAGGGCGTACGTGGACCGGCTGGTAGAGGGTGGCGCCGACGTGCACGAGGTGGCATGAGCGCGCTGGAGCGCGTGATGATCATCGGGCCCGGGCGAGCCGGACTGTCCCTGGGCTACGCGCTCGTGCAGGCGGACGCGGTCCGCTCGCTGGTCGTCTGCGGACGTCATCCCGAGGCTCCCGGGCACCCGTTGTTCGTTCAAGGCCTCGCGGAGTACGTGTTCGGGATCCGCATCCCGGCTCCCGGCACTTCGGCGGTCCTCCTCGCGGTTCCGGATCACGTGGTCTCCGAGCTGGCACACGCGCTCGCCGGTCTCGGCGCTGCGCCCGTAGGCTGCTCGGCGTACCACGTGTCCGGAGCTCTCTCGGTCGACGTGCTCGAGCCCCTGCACGCGGCGGGCTACGCGATCGGCGGACTGCATCCCCTCCAGGCATTCTCCAACCCGGTCACCGGAGCGGAGCGGCTTCCGGGATCCTTCCTCGGCATCGCGGGCTCGCCGGAGGCGATGGCCACGGCACGGACGATCGCTTCCGCCCTGGGCTGCCCCACCGTCGAGGTCCCGGAGGCCCGACGCCCGCTCTATCACGCGGCGGCCGTCATGGCCTCGAACTTCCTGCCCCCCCTCTTCGACGTCGCCTCGCGGCTGCTCGAGCGCGCCGGAGTGCCCTACGACCGGGGCCTGCCGGCGCTCGCGGCCCTCGTGCGCGGGACCCTGGCCAACATCGAGGACGTGGGGGTCGATCTGGCCGTGACCGGACCGATCCCGCGGGGCGACATCGAGACCGTCGACCTGCACCTGAGGGCGCTCGACCCGTCGGAGCGTCGGCTGTACGGGGTGCTCGGGGAGCATCTCGCCCGGCTGGCCCCCGGTGGCGTATCCCCAGCGGCCCTGGCCGAGCTTCTTGCACGTTATGAGGGCGAATCGGAATGAGCATGCGTCTTTTCGTGAACGTCGATCATGTCGCCACCGTGAGGCAGGCGCGGCGCACCGACGAGCCGGACCCGGTCCGGGCCGCGGTCCTGGCCGAGCTCGCCGGAGCGGACGGGATCACGGTCCATCTGCGGGAGGATCGCCGGCACATCCAGGACCGCGACGTCCGGCTGCTCCTGGAGACCGTCCGGACGGGTGTGAACCTGGAGCTCGCGGCCGCGGGCGAGATCTTGGATCTGGCGTGCGCGTGGAGACCGGCTCAGGCCACCCTCGTGCCCGAGAAGCGTCAGGAGATCACCACCGAGGGTGGCCTCAGCCTCGAGGTAGGCGAGGCGCGCGCGTCGCTGCGGAACGCGATCGAGCGCTTGGCCTCGGTGGGCGTCCGCACGTCCCTCTTCATCGATCCGGATCCGGACGCGATCCGGGTGTCGGCGGACCTCGGCGCGGATGCCGTGGAGCTGCACACCGGGGAATACGCCAACGCGGAGGGCCAGGCGAGGGAGGCCCAGCTGCGTCGTCTGGGCGCCGGCGCGGAGCTGGCCCGCGAGCTCGGCCTCGCGGTCCACGCCGGCCACGGGCTCACCTACGAGAACGTCACGCCGGTCGCCGCGCTGACCGAGCTCGAGGAGCTGAACATCGGCCACAGCGTGGTCTCCCGGGCGGTGCTCACGGGGATGCGTGAGGCCGTCGGGGAGATGGCGACCCTGATCCGCCGGGCCCGGAGTGGGGCATGAGGAGGCATCTCGGAAAGACCCTCGTGGGCATCGGCGTCACGGTCCTCCTCCTCTGGTGGGCCGTGCGCGACGTGCGCTTCGCGGACGTCTGGGCGCAGATCCGGCAGGGCGACATGGTCCTGCTCCTCGTGGCGGTCGCGGTGGCGACGGCGGGCTTCCTGATCCGTGCCCTCCGCTGGAAGGTGCTGCTCGCCCCGGTGAGGCCGGACACGCGGCTGGCGTCACGGTTCGCGGCGGTGAACATCGGGTTCATGGCGAACAACATCCTGCCCGCCCGAGTGGGAGAGTTCGCCCGCGCCTTCGCTTTGAGCCGACTGGAGCCGGTCACCGCCAGCGCCGCCTTCGGATCGCTCGTCGTCGAGCGGGTGCTCGATGGTATCGTGCTGCTCCTGCTCCTGGTGATCCCAGTCGTGCTGCCGGGCTTTCCAGCCACGGGTGCGCTCTCGAGCGGCTTCGGTGCGCTGGTCCTGCGGGGAGGGATCGCCTTCGTGGGCGCCGTCCTGGCGGCCCTCGTTCTGCTCGCGATCTGGCCGCGGCACTTCGTGACCGTCGCAGAGCGGCTCGCCAGGCTCCTCCCAGGCGGGGCCTCACGTCCGGTCGTGGACGCTCTGGAGGCCTTCGCGGGGTCGGTCGCCGTGCTCCGATCCCCCCGCCTGCTCGCGGCGGCCTTCGCGTGGACGGTGGCCTTCTGGCTCTGGCACGGACTGTCCTTCTGGATCGGCATGAAGGCCTTCGGGATCGAGACGGGGCTGGTATCCGCCTACTTCACCGAGGCCGTCGTGGGCTTCGGGGTGGCCATCCCGTCCGCGCCCGGCTTCATTGGCACGTTCCACGCGGCGGCCAACTTCGCGATCAGCGACGTATACGGCGTGACCCCGGCACGTTCTCTGGCGTTCGCCTTCGGATATCATTTCGGCGGCTGGATCCCGGTCACCGTGATCGGCCTGGCCTACGCCTGGCGGCTCGGCCTCTCTCTGGGCGAGGTGGGGGCGTCGGAGGAGCGGGTCGAGGAGGAGATCGAGGGGTACCCACCCGGGGACCCGGGAGCGTGACCGCAGGGCGTACGGTAAGCCTCCTCGCGCCGGCCAAGGTCAATCTGTACCTGAGGGTCGGAGCCCGCCGCGAGGACGGATTCCACGACATCGACACGCTGCTCCAGGCCATCGGCCTGGCGGACCGCGTCGAGGTCTCGGTCGAGGCACCCGCCGGTGACGACTCGCCCGTCGGGATCGCCGTATCGGGTGCGCATCTGGGTCCGCCCGAAGCGAACCTGGCCTGGCGCGCGGCTCGAGCGTTCCTGAGCGAAGCGGCAGTGGACGCGCGCGTCCACATCCGCCTCGAGAAACGCATTCCCGCCGGCGCTGGCCTGGGCGGCGGCTCGTCCGACGCGGCGGCCGTCCTGCGGGCCCTCCAGTCGCTGCTCCCCGGGCGCCTTTCGTCGGTGGCCCTCGGGCGGCTGGGAGCGACCCTGGGGTCGGACGTACCGTTCTTCCTGGGGGAGAGCCCGCTCGCGCTCGCGTGCGGACGCGGCGAGGTCTTGGAGCCGCTCCGACCGCTTCCCGCGGCGGACGTCGTGGTGGTCACGCCGCCGGTTCACGTGGCCACCGCGTGGGCCTACCGGGCCCTCGACGAGAAACGTGCCCGCGGCGGCGCCGCACCCGAGCGCCCCGATCCGGCGCTGCCCCCCGACGATTGGGTGCTGGTTGCGGCCCTGGCGAAGAACGATTTCGAGGAGGTGGTGCCGTCGGCCATCGGGGAGGTTGCGGCCTCGCTCGAGACCCTGCGCGAGGAGGGTGCTTCGCCGGCGCTCCTGTCGGGGAGCGGGGGCGCGTGCTTCGGAATCTTCCCCGACGCCGCGGCCGCCGAGCGGGCCGCTCGAACAATCGGCGAGCGACTGGGATGGCCGGCCACGGCCACGCGGACCCTGGAGCGCTTCGGAAGGGTCCGGGGCCGAGGTCCGAGCGGCGCCGACGTCCTCGGGGGGCCCCAGGGTTGAACCTCGAGGCCCGCATCAGGTAGGATGGTCGGGCGCGCTCGCCGCGCGCATTCTGGCCCGTCGTCTAATGGCAGGACACCGGTCTTTGGAACCGGCGGTGGTGGTTCGAATCCACCCGGGCCAACTCCCTGGTCACCTCGTTCCACGAGTCGCGCCGTGCCCATCGGCCTCTGCAGACCCTGGCTCGTCGGGGCGGCGGCTGCTCTGAGTGCGTACGTCGCCGGGGCCCAGCCCGCCCTGGGTCAAGCGCCGACCCGTCCGGTCGAGGAGGCCGAGGAGCCCTTCGATTCGGCGGATGCGCTGGGCCGTGCGCGCCGCGAGCAGGCGCTCTTCGAGCGGTGGCGGGCGCGGGCCTTGCCGCGGGCCTGGGGCTCGTCCGGGGGGCCGTGCGACGAGCGCGTCGGGCGCTTCTGCACCTGGTACGACGAAGGAGACTGGACCCCCGAACCCGAGTCGATCGAGGTGGTGGCGCGTCGCGCGGAGCTCATCTCGTACCTCGACTCGGTCCATGCATTGGTCCCCGGCGACGACTGGATTCTGGGTCAGCGGGTCTGGTACCGGGCCGAGGCCGGTCGTTGGGACGCCGCCGCGCGGGTCGCCCGTGGGTGCGTCCGCGCAGCCAGGTGGTGGTGTGCCGCACTGGAGGGCCTCGCGCTGCACGGGCTCGGTCGCTTCGAGGAGGCCGAGGAGGCCTTCGCGGTGGCGTTGGCCGCGATGGAACCGGAGCGTGCCCTGCGCTGGCGGATCCCGAGACGCGCCCTGGATGGAGGCGCCCGGGACCAGGTCGAGCGTCGACCCGACGCCGACGCGCGCCTGGAGTGGATGTGGGCCTTGGCGGACCCGCTCTATCTCGTGCCCGGGAACGACCGGAAGACCGCGCACTACGCTCGCTGGACGGTATCCACCCTGAGGGAACGGGCCCGAAACCCCTACGCGATCCCGTGGGGCCGCGACCTGGAGGAGCTCACCGTTCGTCACGGGTGGGAGATCGGCTGGGAGCGGCAGAGCTCCGTCGGGGTCGGGACGGAGGATGGGGTCGTGGGGCACAAGCACCCCGAAGGGAGGGACTTCATGCCTTCCGGGCGAGCGCTCGAGGACCCCGTCGGGAGCGGCCCCGACGCCCTGCGTCCCGACCGGTCGCGGCCCCGCAGCCTCTATGCTCCCGAGTACGCCCCCGTGCTGCTCCCGATGGACGGACAGGTGGCCGTCTTTCCGAGGGCAGAGTCGCTCGCGGTCGTGGCGACCCACTTCCTCCCGGAGGACACGACCCGCCATCGCGGTGGTCCGGACGATCGACCCTGGATGCAGCCGGGGGACGCCTCGGGCCAGCCGGGGCGCGCAGGGCTCTACCTCGTGCCGGTCCCCGGGCCGTACGAGGGCAGCCCCCGGGCGGCGCCGCGGGCCCGCGGGGTCGAGCGCGTGGATGCTCTCGAGGGGGCCCTGGTGGTCGAAGTACCCGCGGGCACATGGGTGATGTCCGTCGAATCGTGGTCTCCCCCGGACCGGAGGGCCGGTCGACTGCGACGGGGCCTCCGCTACGACGCGGTCCCTCCCGATGTCCTCACGATCTCCGATCTGCTCCTCGTCCGGGGCGGTGGCGGGGACCCGGCGACCCTCGAGGCCGCGGCGGTCCGCGCGCTCCCCAGGGCGGAGCTGGGCCCCGCCGACAGCGTCGCCGTCGTCTGGGAGCTCGGGGGGCTGGGGAGGGCTCCGGAGACGGTCTCGTACGCGCTCTCGGTGGAGCGCTCGGACCGGAGCCTCCTCAGGAGGCTGGGTGAGGGCGTGGGCCTCGTGGGCCGGGAGCGACCGCTCTCGCTCGAATGGGAAGAGCCCGGGCCCGTGACCCCCGGAACGGTTCTGCGGGCCGTCGACCTGGCCCTCCCGACGCTCAATGCCGGCTCCTACCGCGTCCACCTGGAGGTACGGGTGTCGGGACGCGGCCCCGTGGACACTTGGACCACCTTCCGCGCGCGTTGACGCTTTCCGGCGTCCTGTCTAGCTTCTCGGGCTGCCGCAGATCACGAAAACGCTCGCCGCCAGCCGCACGCTCCGCACCCATGGACGACACCTTCAGACGCGGACCCCTACTCCTGCTTTCGGGCCGGGCGAACCGCCCGCTGTCGTCGGAGATCGGGGAGCTGATCGGGAAGTCGCCTGAAGGCGCCAGCATCCGCAACTTCGCGGACGGCGAGATCTTCGTGCGCATCGACCGGAATGCACGGGGGCGCGACGTGTTCATCGTGCAGCCGACGCCGGCACCGGCCGACAACATGATGGAGCTGCTCCTCCTCATCGATGCCGCGAAGAGAGCATCCGCGGCTCGCGTGACGGCGGTGGTCCCGTACTTCGGCTACGGCAGGCAGGATCGGAAGGATCAGCCGCGGGTAGCGATCGGGGCCAAGCTGGTGGCGAATCTCATGGTGGCTGCCGGTGCCGATCGCGTGGTGTCCATCGATTTCCACCAGCATCAGATCCAGGGGTTCTTCGACATCCCGGTCGACCATCTTTATGCCGCTCCCGTGCTGACCAAGTACTTCCGCGACCTCGGTCTGCAGGATCTCGTGGTCGTGGCACCGGACGTGGGCTCTGCCAAGATGGCGCGCGGGTTCGCGAAGCGGTTGGGCGCGTCACTCGCCATCATCGACAAGCGGCGCCCGACGGCCAACGTGGCCGAGGTGTTGAACGTCGTGGGAGAAGTGGACGGAAAGACCGCGCTGCTCACCGACGACATGGTCGATACGGGTGGCACCCTGGCCAACGCCGTGTGCGCCTTGCGCGACCGGGGCGCCCGGGCG
>QJYK01000310.1 GCA_003248075.1 Gemmatimonadota bacterium
CTCCTATCCCTCACCGCAGCCTGTTCCCCATCGACACCGGAGCCCGTCAGGCCTGCGACGGCATGGACGCTGGAGGACGCCGCACCGAACACGGTTGACGGCATCCGCGTGCTCATCATCCACGACATGGAGGGGCTCTCCGGCCAGGACGACCCGAGCTCCTTCGACTTCGGCACCGATCTGTATCCGACGGGACAGGAGCTGCTCGCGGCCGATATCAATGCCGTGGTCGATGGACTCTTTGCCGGTGGGGCCACGGAGGTCGTGATCGCGGACGGACACGGCAGCGGTAACCCCGATCCCGACCTGAGGACGGACCTGCTCGATCCGCGCGCGAAACAGATCATTCGGGACACGGAGTTCGACACGTACTTCGACCTGCCGGAGTCCGAACCGATGGACGCGGTCGCCGTCGTGGGCATGCATGCGAAGACCGGGAGTCGTGGCTTCGCGTCCCATACGTTCACGCTCGGCATCGATATCGTGATCAACGGACAGCCGATCACCGAAACGGAGCTGGTCGCGCTGTCGTGGGGGCGTGTCGGCGTACCCGTCATCTTCGCATCCGGTGACGACCGACTCGCCGCCGACCTGGCCACGATGCCGTGGATCGAGTTCGTGACCGTCAAGAAGGCGACGGCCGCCGACAGTGCCGAGCTGCGTCCCGTCGATGAGGCGCACGCCGATCTTCGTGCCTCCGCACAACGCGCCGTCGAACATCTGGCGTCGGCGAAGGTAACGCGCGTCAATACGCCCATCTTCGCTTCATTGCACGCCGTGCCACCCGCGGATCTGCGGGTTCTCGAGGGCATCCCCGGGATGAACTACGAGGACGACACGTACACGTTCGTGACGAACGACCTGAGGGTGGCGTACGACGGCCTGGTCGAGGTGGTCGGCCTGGCGACCCTCGGTTATTCCAGCCTGCTGCGTGAGGTCATCGCGAGTCGCCCGGATGGACCCACCGTCGGAGACGCGTTCGGAGACGCGCTCGTCCGCCGCTGGTTCGACCAGGAGTCCGGTCGCTATCGACGTCCCGTGCCTGCCGCCAGCGGTACCGACACGGCTCGACAGTTTCACGGCTATCGCTAGCAAGACAGTACGGGCCGCGTTCGGCTCGAGTCCCACGCCCTGCGGTCCGGCCCCCACTTGCCTTGCGAAACAGCGGCCCAAGCGGCAACGATCATCCCGTCCGATCGCACGCCATGAGATCGAAACGGTCCCGCGAGGCGCGGAGGCGACGAAACGCATGAAGATTCCTATAGCGACGTGGCTGAGTGGGTCTGCCGCGTTGCTCCTGGCTGGGTTCGTGCAAAACAGCGCGGATCTGATGATCGCCGCCGCATTGGTCGGGTCCCTGGGCGTGGGGACGCGCCTGATCGCTGCTTGGATCGAGTGAAAGGACATGCTCGTCGCGTTGCCCCCCCGGGAGTTACCGATCGAGGCCCTCGAGCTCCGACTGGGTGAGGCGGAGCGTGCCCTCGAGGCGGCGACGTCCCAATTGGCCTCCCTCAGGGGCGGCAGCGAGCCGCTGAGACGAGATGGCCGTGAGCCCGGATCGCCCCTCCTTCCTTGAGGAGCTGAGGCGGCGGAAGGTCGTCCGCGCCGGGTCGGTGTACGCGGCGGTGGCATTCGCCACCGTCGAAGCGGCCGACCTGGTCTTTCCGCGACTCCTGCTTCCGGATTGGAGCGTAACGCTGGTGATCGCGCTGGCGTTGGCCGGAATGCCGCTGACGGTCGCAGTGGCCTGGATCTACGACCTGAAAGCAGGCGTCCTGGTGCGCTCCAAGAGCGGGCCCGATGCGGCCGTGGATGGACATCCGGGCTGGCTCTCGCTTCCGGCGCTTCTGGTGATCGGGCTCATGGTGAGCCTGGGCGCAGCAGCGGGATGGCTGGCGGGTCGCGCGTCGAGCCCCTCCGCCGACCGGTCGGCACCCGCTTCGATCGCCGTACTGCCGTTCGCGGACATGAGTCCCGCTGGAGACATGGAGTACTTCGGCGACGGAATGGCCGAGGAGATCCTGAACGTGCTCGCCCAGGTCCCTGGCCTCAGAGTCGCAGGGCGCACGTCCTCGTTTTCGTTCAAGGGTCAGAGCAACGATCTGCGCTCCATCGGCGCTACCCTCGGGGTCGGAACGATTCTGGAGGGCA
The DNA here is from genome assembly GCA_003248075.1 of Gemmatimonadota bacterium. GTDB lineage: Bacteria > Gemmatimonadota > Gemmatimonadetes > Longimicrobiales > Gaopeijiaceae > SZUA-318. The sequence continues at coordinate 2,152 of QJYK01000310.1, forward strand.
GCGTGCGTCGCTCCGATACACGTATCAGGATCACGGCGCAGCTCGTCCGAACCGACGACCAGTCCCATGTCTGGTCGGACACCTTCGATCGCGACTTCGATGAAGACGTGTTCGCGGTGCAGGACGACATCGCCGCGGCCATCGTCGATGCGCTCAAGATCGAGCTCACCGGCGGAGACGCGCCCTCGATCGCCGTTCAACGCGGAACGGAGAGCCTCCAGGCCTACAACGCATACCTCCGCGGCCGCTTCCAGTGGAACCGTCGCACACGCGAGGGAGTGTTGGGCTCCATTGCATCGTTCGAGGAGGCGATTCGCCTCGACCCGGGGTACGCCCGGGCCTTCACGGGCATGGCCGACGCATACGCGATCGCCAGCAACTTCGCGTGGATGACTCCAGGTGAGGCGATGCCACGGGCGCGCGCGGCCGTCGATTCCGCGCTGGCGTTGAACCCCAGACTCGCGGATGCCTACACCTCTCTCGGCGCGATCCTCTCCTGGTATGAGTGGGACCAGGACGAGGCACAGCGGGCGTACCGGCGAGCTCTCGAGCTGGACCCCAACAGCACCTTCGCCCACTACTGGTACGCGATGTCCCTGGACTACACTAACCGGCCGGACGACGCGCTGGCGGAGCTCAACGACGCGCTGGCGCTGGATCCTCTGGCCCTTCAGGTCCGAAACGGCCTCGGAAACCACTACCAGTGGCGCGGGGATCTGGACGCCGCGATCGAAACCTACGAGTCGATCCTCGAAATCGACCCTGGCTTTCACAACGCGCGGAGGTGGCTCGCGACGGCGTATCTGGAGGCCGGGCGTCCAGAGGAAGCGCTCTCGATGGTCGATTCGTTGCCGGAGGGCTACACGAACGTCTCCGGCCTTCGCGGATGGGCGTTCTCCCAGCTGGGCCGGGTGGAGGCCTCACGGTCCCAGTTCGAGCGATTGCCCGCGGACGGGCGTAGCGTCGATGTGGCCTACGCGGCGATGGGGCTGGGGCTGAGCGGCGAGGTCGACGCTGCATTCGAGTTGCTACATGCAGCCGTGGACTCGCGGACCTATCCGTCCCTCGCGCTGGTGTTCATTCCGCCAACGAGCCCGATTCGACTCGATCCGAGGTTCGCCGAGCTGGTTTCCGACCTCAATCTCAGGCAATACTGGCCGTAGCCGACCCGCAGGAGCGGTCAAGCCGTGGCCAAGGGTGGAGTCGATGGAAGCGACCGGGTATAGCCCCTTTCCAAACCTGAAGCACCGGAACTTCCTTCAGGGGCGCATCGAGGTCCCTCTGTTCACGCGCGCGCTTTCGCTCGCGTCTCGGTGCCGCGTGCTCGAGGTGGGTTGCGGTCGAGGCGTCGCCCTTCCGGTGTTCGAAGCGCTCCTCCGGCCGGCTTCGTTGGTCGGGCTGGACATCGAGCTCGAGCTCCTGAGGCAGGCCAGGAGCGTCGCCCACCCAGCCTCGGGCGTGCGTCTGGTTCAGGGTGACGTTCGGCGGATTCCGTTCCCCGACGAGACCTTCGACGTCGTCGTCGACTTTGGAACGTGCTACCACATCGAGGGGCCCCATCTCGCGCTGAAGGAGATCGAGCGAGTGCTGAGCGCGGGGGGTGTCTTCGCGACCGAGTCCAAGCTCGCACAGATCTTGGCGCACCCGTTCCGCACGTTCGGCAGACGGTTGCGCGTTCCCGCTGGGAGCTCACTTCGACCCTTCCGCAATGCCGGGATGTGGCGGTCCTTCAGAAAGGTTGCGGCAACGGCGTCGACAGGGTGAGCAGGGACCGAGGGTAACTTCGCCGGACCCACGTGCACGTCGCGCGCCCGCAGCGTATGATGCTTCGAGACGAGCGTCCCTGAACGCGCGGAGACTGCGCATGCGCCGATCGATCGCGGCGGGGTGGGCGTGGGCGGCGGCTCTGTTCCTTACGGTGGTCCCGCACGCGGGATCGCAGGAGACACGTTCGGCCGGCGTTGATGACCTCGCCAGAGGGCGTGTGCACTACGTCGCGAGCTGCGCGCGCTGCCATGGGGTGGACGGCGCGGGGGGCGAGGGTCCGCCGCTCGACCGCTTCACCCTCGATCGCGCGCCGGACGACGCGGCCCTGGTCCGCATCATGTCCCAGGGGATCCCCGGTACGGGCATGCCCGGGTCGCGTTGGCTCTCGGAGGGCGAGCTGCGACAGGTCGCTCTCTTCGTCCGTTCGTTGGCACCCACGCGTCCCGAAGACGCGGAGGTTCTCCGGGGTGACCCCTCCCGGGGGCGGACGCTCTTCGAGCGCGAGGGGTGCTCTCGCTGCCACACCGTGGGCGGCGTGGGCACCGCCCGCGGACCGGACCTCACGACGGTCGGCGCGCGCCGAGGTGTCGACCACCTGCGCCAATCCCTCCTCGACCCCGGGGCTGCCCTGCCGCGGGGTCTCTCCGCGATGCCAAGGGACTTCGTCGACTATCTGGTGGTGACCGTGGTCGATGCCGACGGTCGGCGCGTTCGGGGGGCGCGGCTGAACGAGGACAGCTACACCATCCAGATCAAGGACCCACGGGGCACGGTCCGTTCCTTCTACAAGCCGGACCTGCGTGTGCTCGAGAAAGAGTTCGACGCCAGCCTCATGCGGAGCTACGCCGATCGACTGGACGAGACCGAGATCGAGGACCTGGTCGCGTACCTCGCGTCGCTCACGGGCCGCCGACGCTCGTGCTGGTCGCCGGGCTGACGGCGTGCTCGTCGGCTCGGACGGCGACGCCGGCCCCCGATGCCCCATCGGACCGGGCGCAGGCGACGCCCGGCCGAGCCGCCCCCCTCGACGCCGAGCACACCGCGGTTCCCTCCGAGCGGCTCGTGCAGGCACGCGTCGAGGCGCACAACTGGCTCACCTACTCGGGCACCTACCGGTCGGAGCGGTTTTCTCCTCTCGATCAGATCCGCCCCGA
>QJYK01000082.1 GCA_003248075.1 Gemmatimonadota bacterium
CCCGCTCGAAAGCGGCTGCGGCACCGGCGAAGTCCGCGCGGCGGTACGCCGCCTCTCCGTCCAGGTAGTCGCGCAGCGCGTCCAGGGACTCGGTGGTGATGCCCGCCGCGCGCGGCGCCAGCACCACCTGCTGTCCCCCGGCGGCCAGCATCTGCCGGGTGAGGTCCACGGTGAGCCGTCCCACCAGTGTCAGGACGCTGTCCGGAGGGCCCTCCACGTAGCTCTGGGTGACCTTGTCGCCGGAGGACAGATCATAGACGTCCGCGGCGAGGCGCACACCCCCGGGGCTTCCGACGAGGTTGCCGACCACGCCGTAGCGCGCTCCGGTGCTCCCCGCCACCTCCAGGGCCGTGCGCAGATCGGGGTCCTGATCTCCCTCCACCCGCTCCCGCCACCGGGCCATCACCGTGCGCGAGTCGATGGCACGGAATCCGCCCATGCCGTCCAGGTTGGTGGACAGCACGTCCACCATGCCCTCGCGCCAGAGGTCCAGCTCCTCGCCGCCGGTCACGCTGAAGGGCACGATGGCGACACCCGCTGCGGCCTCGTCCGCCCCCAGGTCGGCCGGTCCGAAGCCCGGCGCCGGTCTCCCCGTGACGAGGACGTAGAGCCCCGAGAACCCGAACAGCAGCGAGAGTGCGAACACGCCACCGAGGATCGCACGCCCCCACGTGAGGTGCGGGAGCTTCCCGGCCTTGAGGCTCGCGACCACGTCGGCGGGAGCCACCTGCCAGTCGGTGGGGATCTCGCCCGCTTCCTCCTTCGCCGTGGTGCTGGGGAGCGACTGCACCCACGCGGTGGCCAGCACCACCATGAGGCCGATGCCCATGAGCACTACCGCCACGGGACCGACCCACGCGGGCAGGGAGAGGAGACCCACGAGGGTGTCCACGAACTGGAGGACGACCCACGCGGCGCCCAGGTAGACCAGCAGAACCTGGATGAGCCGGGCGCTCTTCAGGCGGTCCCAGAGGGGGGAGGAAGGCATGTGCGTGAAGATAGGGGAAACGCGCGACGTCGCGAAAGCGCACGCCAAAACATCCGTTCCGCGGCAGGCTGCGGCATGCACAGGCCCGCTTGACGCGTTGCGTGACCGGACCGATATAGCACCCCATGGCCCTCACCCCCTACCCCGTGGCTCGTCATGGATGAGACCCGGCACGGTCTCAGCGGCGTCGTCGCGGGGCGGTACCGGGTCGAGCGCCTCATCGGCGAGGGCGGGATGGCCACGGTGTACCTGGGGCACGACCAGCGCCACGACTCCAGGGTCGCGCTGAAGGTGCTCCGACCCGAGCTGGCTTCCCAGCTGGGCGGCGAGCGTTTCGTGCGCGAGATCCGCATCACGGCGCAGCTCCAGCATCCCAACATCCTGTCGGTGTTCGACTCCGGCGAGTCGGACGGAAGGGCGTTCTACGTCATGCCCTTCGTGGAGGGCGAGACCCTCGCGCAGCGTCTCCGGCGTGAAGGACCGTTACCGGTCGACGAGGCGCTCGCCATCGCGGCGGAGGTCGCGGACGCCCTTGCCTACGCCCACGAGCGCGGGTTCGTGCACCGTGACGTCAAGCCCTCGAACATCATGTTGACCCATGGCCACGCGCTGCTGGCGGACTTCGGCATCGCCCGGGCCATGGACGCCGCGCTGGGTGACGCGCTGACGGAGACGGGACTGTCCCTCGGCACCGTCACGTACATGAGCCCGGAGCAGGCTCTGGGGCAGCCGGTCGACGGACGCACCGACATCTATTCCCTGGGCTGCGTGCTCTATGAGATGCTGGCCGGCGGGCCACCGTTCACCGGCTCACGACACGCGGTCCTGGCGCGCCACACGCTCGACCCCGTGCCGAGCCTGAGGAACGTGCGTGACTCAGTGCCGGAATCCGTCGAGCAGGTCATCGTCAAGGCGATGGCCAAGACGCCGGCGGATCGATTCCGGGACGCGGACGAGCTCAAGCGGCTCCTCCGGCAGGAAGCCGCCACCACCGGGATCACCGCGGTGCGGCCGGTCCAGGCCCCCCGACGCAGGGCCGGGGCGCGTATCCTCGCCTTGGTCGCGTTGATCGCCGTCGTCGCGGTGGCCGCGCGCATCTTCTGGCCCGGCGCCACCGACACGGCGTTGGAGCCGAACCGGGTGATGGTGTTCCCGCTGCGCGTCTCGGAGGGGTACGCCGGGCCTGCCTCGACGGGCGAGGACGTCGCGACACTGATCATCAGCGCCCTGGACGGGGCCGGCGCGCTCCGCTGGATCGACGGGATGGCCCGGCTCGACACCGAGGAGCGGGACCGCCTCCGCGTCCCCGGCCTGGACGAAGCACAAGGGATGGCCCGGGCCGCCGGCGCGGCGCATTTCGTGACCGGATCGATCACGCCTGCGGGAGCCGACAGGGTGAGCGTGGCGCTCACCCTCTACGAGACCGACTCGGGTCAGCCCGTTCGCACGGCCGCACCGGAGCCGACACCGGCAGCGGAGGCCTGGCAGGGAGGGCTCGCCGCCGCGAACCAGCTCCTGTCACAGCTGATCGAGGGTGCTCCGGACGTTGCCGAGGAGTGGAGGAACCGTGCGCCCGCGGCCGTGGCGAGCTTCCTTCGCGGCGAGGCGGCCTTCCGGCGCGTGCGACTGGAAGAGGCGTTTCGTCAGTATCGGGACGCGCTCGCCAGAGACTCCACGTTCGCGCTCGCCGCCATTCGCGGCGCTCAGGCCGCGGCCTGGGGACATCGCGACAGCGAGGCCGCCTCGATGGTGCGACTTGCGATGTCCTTGCCGCTACCCGCGCAGTACGCGGACTTCACCCGCGGCTACGCGGCCTATCTGCAGGGCGACGCCGACGGGGCGACCGCGGCCCTGCTCCGGACGGTCTCGAGCGACCCGGAGATGGTGGCGGCGTGGATGCAGCTCGGTGAGACCTACACGCACCTTTTGCCCCGCGCAGGCGATCCCGACTCGCTGGCGCTGGCGGCCTTCGAGGAAGCGAGACGGCTCGATCCGACGGCCAACGACATCCTCCTCCACATGATCGAGATCAGGCTCCGGCATGGCGCACTGGGCCCGGCGGAGCCGTTGCTCGCCCAGTTCCAGGCGGCGCAGCCGGACAGCAACTTCGCCGCCAAGCTCGACGTCATGGGTCGGTGCCTGCGCGATGGGGTCGCGGCGCTGGACTGGGGCGGACTGGCGGCGACGAACCCCTTCCCACTCCTCACCGCCACGAAGGCCTTCAGCCCCGGGGCAGCGCAGCCCGCGTGTGCAATGGCGGGATACCGGGCCCTGATCGCCACCGATACCGCCAGGGACGCGGCCGCCGACGGCCGGCGCTGGGCCTCCCTCATCGGTCTGCAGAGCCTCCTCGTCGCGCAGGGTCGCCCCCTGGAGGCGGCCACGGAGATCGACGCGTTCGCGGACCGATGGGGGTACGGGCGGACCCTGCTCGTCCTCGACGGGACCATGGTCGACGCGCTGCTGCCCAGGGCACGGAGCGAGGCGCAGAGGATGAGGGACGAGTTCGGCCCATACGAGAGCTGGTCGTCGCCCTACCGACTGTGGGTGGTGGGCGCTCTGGATGCCACCCGTGGGGACGCTGCCGAGGCGGTCAGGATCGCCGACGAGCTGGCCCGGCGCGCGGCAGGCGACGACGGGGCCGAGGCGGGGCTCATGGAGCGGTCGCTCAGGGCGCACGCCGCGCTGGCCTTGGGGGACTCGACGGAGGCGCTGCGAAGGTTCGGCGAGCTCGTGCCGGTGGTGGCTCCAGGAGACGCCCTGAGCTGGGACGAGTTCATGCCCATGGGGCTGGAGCGACTGGCGCTGGCCCGCCTGCTCCTCGCCCGCGGCCGATACCGCGAGGCGATCCAGGTGGCCGACGTATTCGATTCCCAGGCGCCGCACATCTATGTGCTCTTCGCGAAGGCGAGCCTCGAGCTGCGGCGCGAGGCGGCGAGCCGTGTTCCCGATCGGCTGCTCGCCGACCGCTTCGAGACGCGGCTGCAGGCACTCGGGAGCTGACGCCCGGCCGTATCCGTGTGGCCCGCCTCGCCACATCGTGGGAAGGGCCTTTTGTCTCGAACCGTGACCGGATGTCGCTCGGGACCTGCCCACCGTGGGCGCGGCCGGGGCACGCTTTCTGCACCTTCACGGGCGCCGAGGTCCGCACCGGATCCGGTGACGAGAGCGGCGATGGCGATCCAGGAAGCCGAAGCTCCGACCCGCCCGTTGGAAGGCACCGCGTCGGGATATGTCCGCTGGTTCGACGAGCTCGGGGTGGGAGACGTCGCGCTGGTCGGGGGAAAGAACGCCTCGCTCGGTGAGCTCCAACGGGCCTTGCGCCCGCATGGGGTCAACGTCGCCGACGGCTTCGCCATCACGGCGGACGCGTACCGGCGAATGTTGGACGAGGCCGGTGCCTGGCCGGCCCTCCACGCGGCCCTGGACGATCTCGATCCCGCCGACGGGAGCGCGCTGGCGAAGGCCGGAGCCCGCGCGCGGGAGATCGTCTACGGCGCTCCGCTCCCGTCGGATCTTCGGCGGGACATCATCGAGGCCTACGGCCGGCTGGGCACGGGCCGCTCGAGCGACCTGAGCGTCGCGGTGCGGAGCTCGGCCACCGCCGAGGACCTTCCGACCTCGAGCTTCGCCGGGCAACACGAGAGCTACCTCAACGTGTCCGGCGAGGAGCAGCTCCTCGATGCGTGCAAGCGCTGCTTCGCCAGCCTCTTCACGGACCGGGCGATCCACTACAGGATCGACCGCGGCTTCGACCACTTCAGGATCGCGTTGTCCGTGGGAGTCCAGCGGATGGTCCGGTCGGACCTGGCCGCGGCCGGCGTGATCTTCACGCTCGACACCGAGAGCGGTTTCCGGGACGTGATCTTCCTGACCGGCTCCTACGGACTGGGTGAGAACGTCGTGAAGGGTGCGGTCGACCCGGACGAGTTCTACGTCTTCAAGCCCACGCTCGAGAGCGGGCACCGGACGGTGCTCCGCCGAAAGGTCGGCTCCAAGAAGATCCGCATGGTCTACGCGTCGGGAGAAAGTCGACGCACGACGCGCGACGTTCCCACGGACAAGGCCGACCGAGGGCGGTTCTGCATCTCCGACGAGGAGGTGCTGTCCCTGTCCGACGCCGCGCTGGCGATCGAGCGCCACTACAGCGCGTCGGCCGGACATCCCCAGCCGATGGATATCGAGTGGGCGAAAGACGGCCAAGACGGGCGGCTCTACATCGTCCAGGCGCGTCCGGAGACCGTGGCCTCGCAACGGGCCCAGGGGATCCTGGAGACCTTCCACGTCGAGGCTGGGGGCGAGGTTCTGGTGTCGGGGCGGGCCGTGGGCGAGAAGGCCGCCGGGGGGAGAGCACGCCTGATCCGGGACCTGCACGGCCTGGAGGCGTTCCGGCCTGGCGAGGTGCTCGTGGCCGATACGACCACGCCGGATTGGGAGCCCGTCATGAAGACGGCGGCGGCCATCGTCACCAACCGGGGAGGGCGCACCTGTCACGCAGCCATCGTGGCTCGCGAGCTGGGGATTCCCGCCGTGGTGGGCACCGGAGACGGCACCCGCGCGATCCCAGTCGGGAGCGAGGTGACGGTCTCGTGCGCCGAAGGGGACACGGGCCGCGTCTACCGGGGCCTGGTCCCCATCCGCGTGGAGCGGAGCGCGGTGGCGGAGCTCCCGCGACCCGCCACGGCGATCATGGTGAACGTGGGTAATCCGGACGTGGCGTTCGCCGTGCGGTCGGTGCCCAACGACGGGGTCGGCCTGGCGCGCATGGAGTTCATCATCAGCGAGTCCATCAAGGCGCATCCGATGGCGCTCCTCCACCCGGAGCGGATCACCTCCGCCGACGACCGCGCGGCCATCCAGCGTCTCACCGAGGGATACGGGAGCCCCACGGAGTACTTCGTGCAGAGGTTGGCCGAAGGGGTGGGAACGATCGCCGCCGCGTTCTATCCCAAGCCCGTCATCGTGCGCATGTCGGACTTCAAGTCGAACGAGTACGCCGCGCTCCTCGGAGGCGCGGCCTTCGAGCCCGATGAGGACAACCCCATGATCGGCTTTCGGGGCGCCGCACGGTACGCGCACCCGCGCTACGCCGAGGGCTTCGCGCTGGAGTGCGCCGCCATGAGGCGCGTCCGCGACGACATGGGCCTGGACAACGTCAGGCTCATGATCCCCTTCTGCCGCAGGGTCGGAGAGGCCGAGCGCGTCGTCGCCCGCATGGCCGAGCTGGGGCTACGCCGCGGGGAGGATGGGCTCGAGATCTACATGATGTGCGAGATCCCGAACAACGTGGTCCAGATCGACGCGTTCGCGGAGCATTTCGACGGCTTCTCCATCGGCTCCAACGATCTGACCCAGCTCACCCTGGGCGTGGACCGGGACTCCCAGCTGGTCGCCTTCGACTTCGACGAGCGGGACCCCGGGGTCAAGTCCCTGATCCGCATGGCCGTGGAGGGGTGCCGCCGGAACGGAAAGCACTCGGGCATCTGTGGTCAGGCCCCTTCGGACTATCCCGAGATGGCGGAGTTCCTGGTCGAGGTCGGGATCGATTCCATGAGCCTGAATCCGGACTCGGTGCTGTCCGTGACCCGTCACGTCGCAGAGGTGGAGCGCCGACTCGGACGGGCCGTCCGCGGAGGAGAGGCGCCCTAGCCTGCGGCGGTCGCGGCGGCGATGACCTCCTGTCCGTCGTGGCGCGCGACCCAGGACGACCGAGACACGCCGTCCACGCGTGGGACATTCCGTCGCGTTTCGTTGCCCATCACCCCTCACGCGCGTCGCGAGGTCCGACCGCGCGCCGGCACGGCATGTGCTCGAGTCGTGAGTGGCCTCCGAAGGAGCGTACCCCGTGCCACGACTCACTCGGTACCCGATCCCGATTCGATACCACCCTTCCTGGGGGCGTGCCGCTCCGCCGCTCGCCCGGCGAGGGGGAGCGCCGCGACGAGCCGGAGCGGTCATCGCGGCGATCGCCTTGGCCCTCGCCGGTTGCGCGGAAAAGCGCTCGGTGCCGGACTTCAGCGGAGGTGCGCGACGGCCGGGTCGGGAGGCCATCACCGTGGCCCTGGTCAATGACAACTACCACGACGTCGTGGTCTATCTCGACGGCGAATCGGCTGGGCAGCGCCTGGGAACGGTGACCGGGCTCTGCCAGCAGGACCTCCGGATACCCTCCACCCTGCAGTCGGCACAGAGCCGTTACGAGTTCCGGATCCACGCCATCGGGACCTCCAACACCCAGGACTATTTCACCGGAACGATCTTCGCCGATCCGGGAGACGTGATCGAGCTGAACGTGGCGAGCGTTCTGTCGCTGTCGTCCTGGTCGGTGCGCAGGGGCGACTCCTCCTGAGGACCGGGGGCCGGCAAGCTCGATCCACGGCGGCGCGCGACCCGCGCCACCGATCCGCACATGCAGCAGACCACGGGCACGAGGCAGGAGGCGACGATGGGACGAGTGGACGGCAAGATCGCGCTGGTTACGGGTGCCGCGCGGGGGATCGGAAAATCCGCGTCGGAGCTCCTCGCCGGCGAAGGTGCCGCGGTGGCGCTCACCGATGTGCTCGATGACGAAGGCGAAGTCGTCGCGGACGGGATCCGGGCGCGCGGCGGCGACGCACGCTATTGGCACCTCGACGTCGGCGACGAAGCGGAGGTGGCGCGGGTCCTGGACGACGTGGCGCGCGCGTTCGGAGGGCTGGACGTCCTGGTCAACAACGCGGGCATCTCCGGGGCCAACAAGCCGACACACGAGCTGACGGAAGCGGAGTGGGACGCGGTCCAGCGCGTGAACGTGAAGGGGGTGTTCTTCTGCACCAAGCATGCGGTCCCGCATCTCAGGCGCCGCGGTGGGGGGAGCATCATCAACCTCTCTTCGATCTACGGGATCCTGGGCGGGCCCGATGTGCCCCCGTACCATGCGTCCAAGGGAGCGGTGCGGCTCATGGCCAAGACGGACGCGCTCCTGTACGCCGCCGATCGGATCCGCGTGAACTCGATCCACCCGGGCTACATCTGGACGCCGATGGTGGAGAGTCACCTGTCGAGGATGGAGGGGGATCCCGCCGAGCTGCGGAGCGGCCTGGACGCCCTCCACCCCCTCGGACACATCGGCGATCCGGAGGACATCGGCTGGGGGATCGTCTACCTGGCGTCCGAAGAGGCGAAGTTCATCACCGGTGCGGAGCTCGTCATCGACGGAGGGTACACCGCCCGGTAGCGATCCGGCCGTTTCACGACCCGACCGCCGACGGCTCCCTTTCCGCGAGCAGCGCGAGCACCTCGCTCCCGGTGAGCTCTTCGACCTGCCGGAGCCTGTCCGCGATCCGGATCAACGCGGGCTGGCGCGCCTCCAGCGTGGCACGGGCCAGCCGCTCGCAATCGTCGAGGATGCGCCTCACCGCTTCGTCGGCCCTGCGGGCCGTTTCCTCCGAGCAGGATCGGCCCTCCGGCGGAAACACGCCCAGGTAGGTCGGCTCGTGCACACGTTCGGCGACCATCGGGCCGAGCTCCTCGCTCATCCCCCAGTCCAGCACCATGCGGCGTGCGAGCGCCACCGCCTGGTGCAGATCCTCCTCGGCGCCGGTGGTCACGGTGCCGCACACGAGCTGCTCGGCGGTCCGGCCCCCGAGCATCACCGTGATCCGGTCGAGCATGTACTCGCGCTCGTAGATGTAGCGATCGCTCTCGGGAAGCTGTTGCGTGACGCCCATCGCCCGACCCCGCGGCACGATCGTCACCTTGCGGAGCGGGTCCGTGCGCGGAAGCACCGCCGCCAGCACCGCGTGACCGGCTTCGTGGAGCGACAGGAGGCGAAGCTCACGCTCGGTCGGGGCGAGCCCCTCGCGCTCGAGCCCCATCAGAACCTTGTCCTGCGCTTCCTCGAGGTCGGCAGCCGTGATCCGGTCGGCGTCGTGTCGCGCCGCCAGGAGCGCCGCCTCGTTGAGGAGGTTCTTCAGGTCCGCACCCGAGAAGCCGGGGGTGCCCCGTGCGACCGCGTCCAGATCCACATCCGGTGCGAGCACCATCATGCGCGCGTGCAGCCCGAGGATCTGTGCCCGATCGGTCTGGGTCGGCAGCTCCACCGCGATGCGCCGGTCGAAACGACCCGGTCGCAGCAGCGCTGCGTCCAGCACATCGGGGCGGTTGGTCGCCGCGAGCACGATCACGCTCTCCGAGGGCTCGAAGCCGCTCATCTCGGACAGCAGCTGGTTCAGGGTGCGCTCTCTCTCGTCCGCGCCGCCCACCCAGACGCCCGCGCCGCGACGACCCCCGATGGCGTCGAGCTCGTCGATGAAGATGATGCTGGGGGCGGCGTCCTTCGCGGCCTGGAACAGGTCCCGCACCCGCTTGGGGCCGATCCCGACGAACATCTCGAGGAAGGCCGAGCCGGTGATGCTGAAGAAGGGGACGTCGGCCTCACCGGCGACCGCGCGGGCCAGCAGGGTCTTTCCGGTGCCCGGTGGACCCATGAGCAGAACTCCCTTGGGGATCTCGGCCCCGAGCCTTCGGAACCGTTCCGGATGCTTCAGGAACTCGACGATCTCGGCCAGCTCCTGTTTCGCGCCTCTGGCCCCAGCCACGTCGTCGAACGTGGTCTTTTCCCGGGTCCGATCGTAGAGCCGTGCGCCGCTCTTGCCGAACGCGAGCACGCCCTCTCCCGCCCCACGGAAGCGCTGGAGGACGAGCATCCAGACGAGCATGAAGCCGACGACCGGGAGGATGCCGAGCAGGAGCATCCTCCCCCATGGGAACGGGGTCGCGGGCAGCGCGTCGACCTCCACGCCCGAGTCCCGTGCCAGGACCAGGAACGTCGGGTCGTCGACGGGCAGCCTCACCGACGCGAATCGGCTCGAGCGCACCGTATCCCCCTTCGTGGTCCGGAGCGCGCGCTCGGCCCGGAGCACGCCCTGCATCTCGACTCCCTGCAGGGTGATGCTCTGCACCGCGCCCTCCTCGAGGAGGTCCAGCACCGTCGAGTAGGGCAGGACGGGCCCGCGGTCGACGGTCTGGGACGTCACCGACCAGAGCCCGTAGGCGATGAACGACGCGAGCATGACCATGAGGAACGTCCGGCTGCGCGTCGGCGACTGGGGGGCACCCCCCGGAGTCGGAGATCTCTTCCTCGGTGCCTCGTCCACACTCACGTCGATCGTCCTCTCGTCCCGGCGGGGCGCGCGTCGTCGGCGAACGCCTCCTGGAGGTGCAACGCCCGTGCCCCGTGCCGGCCGCGGCATCCATCGGCGAAATGCGCCCCGCGCCGACGCGTGCGGCTATTCCGTCCCGCGATGGGACACTCCTTCCCCGCTCCGGAGCGCCCATCGCGCCCGTCTCGGTCCGAGCTCGCCGTTCGTTCTCATGGCAGACGCGGGTCCGCTCCGGACGGGAGGTACCGTATGAAGGTCCCGATGGCCCAATGGTCCGCCGCATGCATGCTCGGACTGGCCCTTTCGGCTTGCGGCGACCCGGTCGAGCTGGTGTGCACGGAGGAGCTCCGTCCGGGCATCATCGTCGACGTGCTCGAGGAGGGCACCGGCCTTCCCGCGGCGGACGGCGCCACGCTCACCGTGCACGACGGAGACTACGACGAGAGCTCGACCGAAGCCTACGAAGGGCGCACCATGGCCGGCGCCTGGGAGCGCGCTGGCACGTACGACGTGGCGGTGGCGAAGCCGGGGTACCACACGTGGGTGCGCACCGGGGTCGTCGTGCGCGCAGACGAGTGCCACGTGATCACCGTCCACCTCGAAGTCGGGCTGCGATCCAGCACCACCGCCCTCGGAGCGGTCGCAGCGCCCTGAAGGCCCCCCGGGCACCCGTCGCTGCCGCTCAGTCGCCTTCGCGCACCCAGATGAGGAACGATCCTCCCGCGACCACGATCTCCTGAGGACCGGCGCTCAGCCGGGCCAGCTTGCCGCCCACTCCCGCGACGGGGTCGACCCGGTCCCGGCTGCCCACCTGACGCCAGCTCGGGCCGGGCAGCTCGAAGGCGAACGTGCCCTCCTGTGGGCCGCTGTTGGCGAGGACCAGCACCTCCCCGCCCACGACGTAGCCCAGCAGTCTTCTCTCGTGTGGGGTGATCCAATGGAAGTGTCCGTCGGGGACGTCCACGACGCGGAACACGCGCCCGTACTCGGACATCCGCAGCGCGAGGAGCCCCCGCCAATAGTCCCTCATGGCAGCATGCACGGAGCCCGGAGCCAACGTATCCCACACGAAGCGGTTCGGAGCGCGCAGGTTGTACGTGTCGTGGCGGCCCCTGATATGGATCGGTCCGCCCTTGGTGCGACGCTCCACGTACTCCAGTGGGGCGAGCCCCTTCGAGCGCAACATCTCGGTGCCGCCATGGATCACGACCGGACCGACCGAGGTGAGCAGCAGGCCCGCCGCGATCCGCACCGCGCCGAGATCGACGCCCTCCAGGCCGTTGTGGTCGTTCAGGGCGTACCGGTCGGCGAGCGCCCAGTTGTCGTGGATGTCCAGGTACGAGATCCCGCACGTGGTCCGGGGCTCCTCGTGGTAGTGGTTGGCGAGCGCTGCCATCGCGGCGTCGCGGGCGTAGCCGTCACCCCCCGCCCAACCCCGGTCGTACACGTCGAACGGGGAGCCCTGGAACGCGTTGCGCGCGTAGTCCTGGAAGAAGGTGATCGGGGCGTCCCCCTTGGACCACGCCCACTCCGGGTTGGCCCGGACGTCCGGATCGCTCGGGGGGATCCACGGCTCTCCATAGATGATGACATCCGCCGGTAGCTCCGCCCTGACGCGTCGCAGCGTCTGCTTGTCGATCTGGGCGGCGAGGTCGATGCGGAAGCCGTCGACGCCCAGCTCCTGTACCCAGTGCCTCATCTGGTCCAGGATCCAGCGCTGGACCATGGGCCGGTCCTCGGACTTCACCTCGTTTCCGAAAGGCCCGATGTGCCGGAGATCTTCATTCGTGCGGTAGTAGTAGGGCAGGTCGAGCACGTTGAAGTTCAGGAGCAGGTTCCGCCCGTCCATGTTCTCGCCCGTGTGATTCGGGACGATGTCGATGACCACCGAGATGCCCCGGGCGTGGAACGCGGCGACCAGCTCCTTGAACTCGTCCCGCTCGGCCCCCGGTGCCGCGTCGCGCGCGCGGTACCGGCCCTCGACCGCGAACGCGTGGGTCGTCCGATAGCCCCATTGGTAGTTCTCCCGATCGATCCCCATCTCCTGGGCGAAGGGATCGTCGGCGAAGGCCGCCTGCCACTCCGCGTCCGGGTGGTGCAGGTATTCCTGCACGGGCATCAGGTGCACGACGTTGACCCCGAGCCCCACGAGGTAGTCGAACCCCACCGCCTCCCCATGACGGTTCACCAGGTGGGGCCGCGACATCGCGCGAAGGGTGCCCGCCTCGACGTCCGCCACAGGAAGCAGGTCGGTGAAGTCCTGGACGTGCACCTCGTAGGCCACCATGTCCTCCATGGCGGGTCGGCCTCCCACGACGGGTGGCGGGGGCGGGCCGTCACGCCACACCCGGGCCTTGGCGGCGCGCTCGTCGTAGACCAGCGCGTACGGGTCCGAGACGTGCACCGGGCGGGCCTCGTAGAACCAGTTGCCGGGATCGTCGGGTCCATGGACCGTGAAGTCGTACCAGACCCCGTGCAGGTCCCCCATCGCTGTCGCTTCCCACACGCCATTGGTGTCCCGGGACATCTCGAGGGTATCGAGCGCGTCGGAGGGGACGGCTTCCGCCTCGAGATAGAGGTAGAGCCGCACCGCGTTCGCCCTGGGAGCGAAAATCCGAAAGAGGGTGCTCGATCGATCCGGACGGACGAAGGCCCCGAGCCGCTTCGACGAGCGGAATCGCCGGAACACGGGATCCCGGCGCACCAGGGTACGCAGCCCCAGGCCCGGGATCTCGAGGTAGTGGACCCTCAGGGGATCCAGGGGCGACGCGGGGGTGAGGACCGACTCCGGGGGGTTGGCAGCCACGACCGCCGCGACGGGGAGCTCCCGACCCCGTCCGTCGGTGAGCCGATAGTCCGACGCGTCCCCGGGCGCCTCGGCGCCGGTCAACGTGAAGTGGACCGACCCGGGGTCCCGGATCTCTGCGCGAAGCCGAGCGTGTGGGTTCGAAGGGTGACCGGGCAGCTTTCCTCCCACCGATGGGGGCACGCACCCCGTGCCCGAAGACAGTGGTCGAGGTCGTATGCACCGTGCCCGATGATGGGCGCCAACTTAGTGCGAAGTCGGCCTCCGGCAACGGCGCTCCCCGGCGGAGCGCGCTCGGCACCGATGCCGCGAAGCGGTGGTCGCGCGGGGTACCCTACGTATGCAGGGCTTCCCTAGGCGGTTTCGGGCGCCCGACCCCGGGCAGCGCTCAAGCGCCGGGCGCGCATGCTCACCACGGCGTCGCCCAGGGCATCGTCGAGCAGCTGGGCCATGGGGCGCTGCCAGTTGGGACGCTCCGACGAGCGCGTCCCGGGCAGGTTCACCTGGTCCGCCTCCAGCCAGAGATCCTCGAGCCAGGGAGTCACGAGCGGGCTCGTCGATTCGCCGAGCCAGGTCAGGAGCAGGTCCAGCAGGTCCGGGACATCGTCGGGGTCCCCTCCCAGCAGCTCGGCCAGCCGCTGAACGCTCTTCTCGCGAACGGCCTGCTCCGCCGGGGCCTTGGAGCCCTCCAACAGTCGGCAGCGTACCCGCTCATCGATGTCCGCACCGACGACCCATCCGGCCAACGTGGGCGTGTCGTGCGTTCCGATGAAGGCCACCTGCTCCTCACCGGGCGGGCTCGGCTCGGGGTCATTGGCCTCGAACTCCGTGAGGTACGCGCCCCAGATCCGGTGCCGCGGGAGCGCCTCGTCGATCTCGGCCGGCACAGTGCCCAGGTTTTCGCCCACGATCTCGCAGCGGTTGCGGTGCGACTCCAAGGTGACCACGGCGAACAGCTCCTCCGCGGGATAGTCGACGTAGGTTCCCTGGTCCAGGTCCAGCCCGTGGGGAATCCAGTACAGGCGCGCCAGCGACATGACGTGATCGATGCGCAGCACACCGGCCAGCGCCGCCAGGTGCTCGATGCTGGCCGCGAGGTAGCGGTGCCCCTCCTGTCGCGACGCCTCCGGCAATACCGGGCTCACGCCCCAGTCCTGGCCGCTCGGGAAGCCCGGATCGGGTGGTGCTCCCACGGACATCCCCTCGACGAAGAGCCCCTGCCGCGACC
The DNA here is from genome assembly GCA_003248075.1 of Gemmatimonadota bacterium. Taxonomy (GTDB): domain Bacteria; phylum Gemmatimonadota; class Gemmatimonadetes; order Longimicrobiales; family Gaopeijiaceae; genus SZUA-318. The sequence goes on from QJYK01000082.1 coordinate 14,166, forward strand.
ACGGATCGTACCCGTCCGGACTGACGCCCACGGGCAGGTCGAGGCCCAGACGCATCCCGTCCCGCGCGAAGCGCTTCATCAGGTCCGCGAGCTGGCGTCGCGCCGTCGTTTGCGCGATCAGGTGGAATCGTTCCTCGGCTTCGTCGATGTCCGCAGGCGTGAGCCTTCCCCATCGCGCTTCCTCTGGCCAGTCGCGCCAGTTCCGACCCAGACGCGCCTGAGCCCCTCGGAAGCGGGCGTAGCCGATCAGCTCCGGATCCAGCGCGGCCGGGTCGGGCCTCGGGTGGCCCGCGAGGGCGGCCCGCACCTCGTCGTCCGCGCAGGTCACGTCGAGCGTGTCCGGAGGCGGGACCGGGCGGTGGGCCGCTCCGAGGTCCAGGATCAGCTCCGACCAGAACAGGCGGCTCACCGGCGAGTAGGGGCTTGGCTCCGCTGGGGCTCGGTTGAACGTGGGCAGCAGCGGCAGGACCGTGACCACGTCTCCTCCCCGGCTGGCGACCCAACGCCCCAGCTCCGCGAGGTCCGACAGGTCTCCGATCGCGCGGCTTCGTGACGAGCGCAGCGCGGCCAGGTGGACGCCCAGCCCCCAGCTCCGGCGGGGTGCACGGCGCCACGCTCGCGTCGGGGCTGAGATGACGGTGCACGCAGCCGCTCCGCTCGGGGTCTCGACCTCGAGTCGGTGATAGCCGAACGGCAGGCGGTCCGGGGAGCGGATGGCGCCGTCCCCATGTTCGAGCGTCCATGGGGCGCCGTCCTCCAGGTGGAGCTCCGCGGCCCACCCGCCGCCCCCCCCCAGCGGGACCGGCTCGAGATCCCCGTCCCATGCGACCAGGACAGGGGGGACCAGTCGGGAGTCGAGCGCCGCCTCTCGCGCGCGGAGCGCCTCCGTGGCGTCGGACGGTCGAGCGATGTCCGCGCCGAGAGCGGCACAGACGCGCACCAGGGTCTCCGCCTCGACGTCCACCGGGCGTCCCAGGCCGTCGACGTAGTGGGTCCTCACGCCCAGCGCGGCCGCGAGCGAGGCGAGTGCCTCCAGCTCGTCCTCCAGATCCAAGTGTGACACGGATGGGCCGCTACATCCGGGCCAGGTACGTCAGCTTCATGACGAGCCCGCGGTTGGACAGGTTCCAGACGCGGCGCTCGTCGCCGCGACTCTCCGTGAAGACGACGAAGAGGTCGCTTCCCGGTCGGTGGATGAAGTTGAAGCGTATGTTCGTGGTGATGTCCCGGTCCAGACTGTTGTATTGGAACAGGACGTTGGTCGACAGCCGGGTCGAGAATGATGTCGGCGGTGAACGCCCCCTCCGGGACCTCGACGTCGTTCCTGGTGAAGCCGAGCGCGAACGAGAGCCGGGAAGACGGCGCGGCGGTGAGCGTGCCCCCGAGGCTCACCAGCGATCCACCGTGGAAGCGCGTGATCAGCCCGTTCGAGTCGAGGTAGAACGGCCGGTTCTTGCTGGTCCCCGCGAACCATCCGACGTGATCGGCGCGGTAGCGGCCCGGTGGCACGTCGATCGAGTCGGTGAGCTCGAAGGTTTCGTCGACCACCGTCTCGGATGCGTTCAGGAACACGAGGGCGTTCTCGCCGCTCTCCCAGAGGGGGTTGAGCCCGATGCCGGCCTCCCAGTCCTGGAGCCGGTTGTCGGTCACCGTGCCCCCGTACCCCGCCCCCGCCCACAGGCTGATGTCGCGGAGGCGCAGAGCGTCGGGACGCCACTTGCGGCTCCCGTACAGGTCGGTGCGGCGGATGTCGGTGCGGGTGACGAAGCCCGCCTCGGCTTCCATGCTGGGGCTCACCGCGAAGTGATTGAAGAGGGAGCCCCAGGTGTCCCCCTCGTAGCTGTAGCCCACCCGGTACGAGAAGCCGTCCCCGCCCTCACCCTTGGTGTACGAGCGAGCGCCGTACCAGTCCCATACCCATGCGCTCCCGATCACGAACTGGCCGTCGACCCCCACGGAGGTGTTCCAGCCGTCCCTGCTCCGACGGTCGACCAGCATGGCGCCCACGTATCCGCTCGAGCCCACGTCGCGCTTCACCCGGCCCACCGAGAAGCTCTCGCGTGGGAGATCGTAGGCACGGTCGGTGACCACGTTCAGGAAGCCCAACGTCTGCGATCCCACCCTCCCGGTCAGGCGCCCACCGCCCAGGATCGGCACCTCCCCGTCGTCCTCCGAGATGCCGATCTGGCGGCTGAAGAACATCTGGTAGGCCGGCGGCTCGAAGGCGTTGCCGGGAACGCCGAAGTCGAAGATGCCCGCATTCTCGAGGAAGAAATCGCGCTTCTCCGGGAAGAACAGATCGAAACGGGTGAGGTTCACCTGGGCGTCGTCGACCTCCACCTGGGCGAAGTCGGTGTTGAGCGTCAGGTCCAGGAGCAGCCCCGGCCTCAGCTCCGTCTTGAGATCGAGACCCGCCTCGTACTGGGTCTCGGCCGTGATCGCACCGGCGTCGTCGGCCTCCTGCCGCCGACCCGTGAGCAGGAACGGCTTCACCTCCGCGTTGAGGCCCTGGCGCGGCAGGTCATGGATGCCGGCGAGCCGCCCGGCCCTGCTGACCCGATGGAGCCCTCCACCCTCCCGCTGCCAGGACTGCCAGAGCACGTCCTCGTTCCGACGGCGGATCACGCGCTGCACGTTGATACCCCACTCGTGGCCGTCGTCCCCGTCCGGGTAGCGCAGCGTACGCCAAGGGATCGCGAACTCGGCGCTCCAACCTTCCGCCGTGCGCGCCGCCCGCACCTCCCACACGCCCCGCCAGTCGACGTTCAGCTGGCTCCCCTCGTCCGTGAGCAGCGCTTCGAACTCCGCCCCGTTGGGGTTGGTGGCGAAGATCACCCCGTTGCGATTGTCGTCGAAGGGATCGAGGAGGATCGCGACGGCGTCGTCCCCGGCGAACTCGACCCCGGCCCCGAAGAACACGGGCGCCAGGATCTTGTCGCGCTGCAGGATACGTGCGACGATCGCGTCCGGGTCGGAGTCGTACGCCATGACACCCACATAGAGGGCTTCGGCGTCGAAGACGATGCGGACCTCGGTACGCTCGCTGGCGGCGCGACCCTCCTCCGGCTCCCGCTGCCTGAAGCCGTCGATGACGTCGGCCTCGGCCCACAGCGTCTCATCGAGCACCCCGTCCACCCGCACGGAGGGGCCGTCGCCGTCCTGGATGCGCAGGGCCGTGACCCGGTCCTCCTGCGCTCCGGCGCCCGTCGTCGCCAGCGTCAGGAGAACGAGCGCGCCGACGTATGAGCCCGCTTCGGACATCCGACCCCGTCCTCCAGGGAAGCCGCATCCCCAACCGACCCCACCACCGGGGCCCGATCGATGCAAGATATCCAAACGCCGGGGCCGGCCCCAATCCACCTCCCGGGCCTCGCTCCCCGCGAGGCTCAGGCACCCAGGCAGTTCGCGGCGAATTCGGCGGGCGAGCAGCCGAAGCGCTCCTTGAACGCCCGCGAGAACTGACTGCGGCTCCGGAATCCCACCCGCGCCGCGACGGCGGTCACAGGCACCTGAGGGCTCTGCCGCAGGAGCCCGGCGGCCGCGCGGAGACGGACCGCCCTGAGGTAGTCCATCGGCGTCTGATGGAAGGCTTCGCGGAAGCGCCGCGCGAACGCGGACCGGCTCATGAAGCACAGTCGCGCGAGCGTCGCCAAGGTGTGCGGCTGCTCGGGGTGCCCCAGCATGGCCTCCACCGCCTTCGCCAGATCGGTGTCCTCGAGCGCCTGCAGCCAGGGCAGCTCGCAATTCGCGTGCACGCACAGTCGACGGAGCACGTAGACGAGCGACTCGCTCATCAGCGCCGTTGCCACGGCTCGAGACCCGGGACCCCCGACTGCCAGCTCCTCGAGAAGCCGGTCGAATACGACTCGCACCCGCGGGTCGTCGGCGAAGTCGAGCACGAACGCTTCGCGCAGATGATCGAACAGGCCCAGCCCGCTCCCATAGAACGCGCGGATCCGGCCGCACGCTACGAGCATCCCCTCCCGGTCCAGGGGGCCGGCCCGGTGAACCGCGAGGGTGCCGGTCGAAGGGCTGTCACCATCGACCCCCGCCTCGCCGTGGGGCCCCGTACCACACTGGATCCCGTGGACGAGATGGGGAGGCACCAGGGCGATGGAGCCTCGCCGCAGCGCCAGGCCGCCGGCGCCACCGCCCCTGAGCTCCCCCTCGCCCCGCACCACATAATGGAAGGTCGCGTGATCGAGACTCGGAAGGCGAAGTCGCCAGCCCGGCGCAACGCGACATTCCGCGAACGCCTCCAGCTCCAGCGCGAGGTTGTCGAGCAGTCGCTCCAGGAGCATCGGGCTCTCCCGCCGATCCGATACGCGAGGGCACGCCACGAAGACCCCGGGGCACACGGCGCATCGCACCTTCCAAGTGTTCGGACGCGGCAAAGGTACCACCCGAGACGTGGCGGCGCCCGCGCCGGAGTCGCTCTCACCGACAGGAGGCAACGATGAGCCAGACCTACGACGACATCCTTCCGCGGCCAGGATTCGAGATCGACCCCAAGAGGACGGCTCTGGTCATCACCGACCCACAGCGCGATTTCCTCTCCGAAGACGGCGTCGTCTGGGGTGTGGTGGGCGACAGCGTGACGGCCAACAAGACCGTGGATCACCTGGCCGATCTCCTCCGCGCCGCCCACGACGCCGGGATCCCCGTCTTCGTGTCGCCGCACTACTACTACCCGCACGACCATCAGTGGGCCTTCGGTGGCGCCCTCGAGAAGATGATGCACGCGGTCGGCATGTTCGACCGCAAGGGAGCCCTGGACACGGACGGCTTCGCGGGCTCCGGCGCCGACTGGCACGAGCCGCTCAAGGCGCTGATCGAGCACCCCAACGTCACCGTGGCGAGCCCACACAAGGTCTACGGACCCGAGTCCAACGACCTCGTGCTCCAGCTGCGCAAGCGGGGGATCGACAAGGTCATCCTGGCCGGCATGTCGGCCAACCTGTGCGTCGAGGCGCACCTGCGTGAGCTCACGGAGCAGGGCTTCGAGGTCTCGGTGGTGAAGGATGCGACCGCGGGTGCGCAGCTTCCCGGCGGCGACTTCTACCAGGCCGCCCTCCTGAACTTCCGCATGATCGCGAGCGCGCTCCTGAGCACCGACGAGGCCGTCGAGGCGATGGCGTCCGCCTGAGCGCCATGGGAGCCTGGGCTCGGTCGTCCGGCCGACCCAGGCCCCTCGTCCCGTCGCTCTCCCGGACGGCGAGCACGTCTTGTTCATGGTCGGAACCGGAAGCGGCCCCGGCCTGCGGACGGCGGTCGTCTCCCTCCGGACGTCGCAAAGGCGCTGGATCGAAGGACTGGACGGGGCGGCTGGTACCCGATACCTGCCGACCGGTCACCTCGTGTTCGCATCCTCGGACGAACTGTTCGCGGTCCGCTTCGACGCCGGGAAGTTGGCTATCTCGGGTACGCCAGTCTCGGTCGAGCGTGGTGTTTACGGCACGAGGTCGGGCACGTTCGCAACGTTCTCCCACTTCGCCGTCTCCTCCACGGGAACCCTCGCCTTCGTGCCCGGAGGCACTGCGGCGTCGGCCACCACGCTGGTGTGGATGGACCGGGCGGGCTCGGCAAGACCTGTGGCGGCGTTCCGCGGCTCTCACTTCTACCCGCACGTCTCGCCGGACGGACGGTTCGTCGCGGTCCAGGAAGAGAACGACATCTGGGTATACGACTCCGAGCGCGGCACGCGAAGCCGTGTCACCACTCGGGGCGGCACCGATCCGGTGTGGGCCCCCGATGGGCAGCGGATCGTCTTCTCCGCGGCTGCCGGGGGGAGAATGAGCCTCTTCTCGGTCCCTTCGGACGGAAGTGGTGATGAGGAGCTTCTCCTGACCCAGGAGAACCCCGTGTTCGCTCACTCCTTCGCTCCGGATGGCTCCGTTCTGGCCTTCTACGAAGTCACCACCGACCGAGCACGGGACATCTGGCTCCTGGTCGACCGGGGGTCGGCCTGGGAACCGGAGCCCTTCCTAGCGACCCCTGCCAACGAACGGTCTCCTTCGTTCTCGCCGAACGGACGCTGGCTTGCGTACGTGTCGGACGAGAGCGGGCGGGACGAGATCTACGTCCAACCTTATCCCGGGCCCGGTGCGAAGATCCCGATCTCCAGGGACGGCGGGCGCGAGCCCGTGTGGGCGAGGTCCGGTGGCGAGCTCTTCTATCGCCAGGGAGACCGTGTGATCGCCGTGCCTCTGCGGGCCGACGGGAGCTTGGCGCCCGCGGAGCCGACGGTTCTCTTCAGCGGGGGCCTGGCTCGATACTTCAGTGCGAGCGGGAGTCAAACGTACGACGTAGCTCCAGATGGCCAGCGTTTCGTCATGGCAGAAGCGATCGACGTCCCGATGCCGCGTCAGATCAATGTGGTGATCAACTGGATCGAACGGGTGGCGGAGCTGGTTCCGGGGTGATCGCTGCAGATCGACCGTCGCTGTCCGCCTCGAAACAATGCCGGTCACATCGGTCACACCGAGGTCCGTCCGGACCTCAGAACTCTCCCAACAGCTTCTTCAACTTCTTGGGGTCGTCGCTGACGAACGCGACCTCCACCAGATCGTCGATGATCCCGGTGAGATAGACGGCCTGGAGATTGATTCCCCCGGCGCCGAGGCGGTCCGCGACCATGGCCAGCTCACCGGCCCGGTTCTCGATCAACACGGTGTGGACCTCGCCCTCGTCGAAGCGGATGTTCGCCGCCTCCAGGGCCTCCCGCGCCGAGACGATGTCGTCCGGAAGGATGCGCGTCGTCGCCGCGCCGTCGACGTTGAGCGCGGCGAGCGCCTTGATGTTCACACCGCGTCGCGCCAGAGCTTGCGCCACCCTCGCGAGATCGCCCGGGCGGTTCGTGAGCTGGATGGCCAGATCCTTCATGTTCCTCGTTCCGGTGAGCGTGAGCCGTTCTGGACCTGCGTCGTCCCGGAGAGTAGCCCGCCCCGGACGCCCCGTCATCTACCGTGACGACGAGGATGGCGCTCGGCGACGAGCCCCGCCCGGCCTTTTCGGCCGGACGGGGCTCCGCGGTCTTCCACCCAACCCTCCCTCCGCCGCCGCGCCTCCGCGCCGGCGCCCGAGCAGGTCAGCTCGGGAGAATCACCGCGTCGATGACGTGGATGACGCCGTTCGACGCCGAGACGTCGGTCAGGACGACGTTGGCCGTGTTGCCGGCGCCGTCCGTGATCGTGACGCCCGAGCCGGAGATGTTCACCGTGAAGGTGGCGCCGGCGACCGTAGTCACGACCTGCCCGTCCGTGAGGTCGCCGGAGCCTACGGTGGCTCCGACCACATGGTACGTGAGGACGTCTACGAGCGCCTGACCGGACGGGACGTTCGCCAGCGCTCCGAAGGCCGCGTTCGTGGGTGCGAAGACCGTGAACCCCATGCCCCCGTTGTCGTCACGCAGGGTGCCGGCCAGGCCGGCGGAGGCCACGAGGTCCACGAGTGTGCCGAAGCCGTTGACGATCGCTTGATCGACGATGTCGAGGTTCTCGGTCAGGACGGCGTCGATCAGGTGGATGACGCCGTTCTCGACCACGATGTCGGTGGCGATGATGTTGGCGCCGTTGACCTTCGGGGTCGCGCCCGACAGGTCGATCGTGACGGGCGAGCCCTGCAGCGTGGCGACCGTAGCACCGTCGGTCAGGTCCGCCGCGCGGATGTCACCGCTGATGACGTGATAGGTCAGGACCTTCTGAAGGAGGCCCTGGTTCGCGGGGTCGAGCAGCACCTCGATCCGATCCGCCCCCAGCGCCGCGAAGGCCTCGTTGATGGGCGCAAACACCGTGAAGGGGCCCGGACCCTGGAGCGCGGAAGCGAGGCCACCCGCCCCGATGGCGGCCACGAGCGTCTGGGCGCCGTCCGTGAGAATGGCCCGCTCCACGAGGTCGACCTCGGGAAGCAGCACGGCGTCGATGATGTGGATGACCCCGTTGCTGGCCTCGATGTCGGCCTGCACCACGTTCGCGCCATTCACCGTGACACCCCCACCGCCAACACCGATGGTGAGGCTCCCACCCTGAAGGGTCGAAACGACCTGGCCGTCCGAGAGGTCTCCCGACATCGCCGCGACACCCGCGACGACGTGGAAGGTGAGAACCTCGGTCAGAAGGTCGATGTTCCCGGACTCCAACAGCGCGGCGACGACGTCGGCTCCCAGGGCGTCGAAGGCTGCGTTGCGCGGTGCGAACACGGTGAACGGACCCTCGCCCGCGAGCGCACCCCTGAGGCCGGCGGCTCCGAGCGCGGCGTCGAGCGTGCGCACGTCGGGGGCGCTGGCGGCGATCATGGCGATGTCGGCGAGGGGCTCGGGAGCGGCGATGGTGTCCTCGTTGTCGCAGGCGGCAACAGCCAGGAGCAGTACGGGCATCCAGGCCAGGCCGGAGCGCCGGACAACCTTGGGCGTGCGAGTCATGGTGGGTTCTCCAGTCGGGGCCGGCCTTCGCCAGCCGTTGTCCAGGGCTCGTCGAGCCCATGTCTAAGAATGTGGAGGTAACCTAGACATGGGTCCGCTGTTTGTCAAGGATATACTTATACAAAACATATACATCCATTCGATTCGCCAGTGGGCGCGCTGCGAAAGGGGGCGCGGCGGAGCGCTGTCGGGTCCATGCGGGGGATGGGAGCGGGAAGAACGAGTGCGAGCGCCGGCCCTCGTGGGGCGTGCGGTTCCTTCGGAGGTCCACCGGGCCCGGTGGGCCCGTCGCGTCACCCGGCCCTGGGTCTGCCGGTCGGGGGGGTGGGGAGCTGTTCGAGTCCGTCGTGGATCCAGATCCCGTCCGGGAGCGAGGCAGCATCGATCAGGGATGCGGCCCGGCCCCCCACCAGCAGCGCGATCGAGGGATCGAGCGTATTCCTCAGTGAGGTGATCGCACGCTGGGTCTCGTCCAGATGATCGCGCCGCACCACGCTGATCGCCACGGCGGCTGCGCCCACGCCCCGAGCCGCGCCCGCGATCTCGGAGACGGGCAAGTCGGTGCCGAGGTACTTGACGCTCCACCCCTTCAGCACCGCGGCAGTAGAAACCAGTCGGGCTCCCAGGCCGTGGCGCTCACCGGGCAGGGTCGAGACCACGAGGGCCGGCCCCTCGCCGGAGCGCGATGCGGCGATGAGGCGTTCGAGCACCTGGTCGACGACCGCAGACCCGAGGTGCTCCTGGGCCGGCGAGAGGTCGCCCTCGGCCCAGGCGTCACCCACGCGCCCTAGCAGCGGGCCTACGACCTCGTTGAGGAAGCTCGTCCCGCCGAGCGAGAGCGCCGCGCGCCAGAGGAGGCGCTCCAGGCCTTCGGCGTCGAACGTCAGAATCCGGGCGTACGCCTGCTCCACGCGCTCTCCCGGGCTCTGATCCGTGCTCTCGGGGGCAGTCGGCCCCGCGGCCATTCGGTCCTCGAGCAGGAGGGTCGTAGCAGCCTCGTCGGAGAGGCCGGCGACCATTCCGATGGACCGTCCCCGGTCGGTGAGCTCGCGCAACACGCTCAGCCGCTCGAGGTCCCGGTCCGAGTACAGTCGTTGTCCACCCTCGGATCGGGCGGGTTGTACGGCCTGGTATCGACGCTCCCACGCACGGATGGTGGCTGTGGTGAGCCCCGTGCGTGTGGCGACGACACGGATTGGATGCCGGGGGGACCGATCAGGCGTGTTCATAGTGACCCGAATATGCACACCGTCCAACCGTTGTCAAATAAATGAGTCCCGTATTCTTGACAGATACGAACACAGCGTCAAATTTCCTGGACACTTATTGTACGAATCTTCTACAGACAGGAGCAACTCCGATGATTCGCAAGATCTTCCCGGTCGTGGCGCTGACGGCGGTCTTCGCCGCCGCTCCGCCCGCTTCGGCCCAATCGGACATCGTCACCACCGCTGTCGAGGCCGGCTCGTTCACGACGCTCGCGGCCGCTCTCGAGGCCGCCGGTCTTGTGAGCGTGTTGCGGGGCGATGGTCCGTTCACGGTCTTCGCACCCACCGACGAGGCGTTCGCGAAGCTCCCGGCGGGTACCGTGGAGGCTCTCCTGGCCGACAAGGAGGCGCTCACCCGAGTGCTGACCTACCACGTCGTGGCGGGAAGCGTGACCTCCGACGCGGTCGCCGAGATCTCCGAGGCTGAGACGGTGGCGGGGATCAAGGCCCCCATCGAGGTGAGGATGGGCCAGGTCTACGTCGCGGGCGCCAAGGTGATCTCCGCGGACGTCAAGGCATCGAACGGCGTCATCCACGTCATCGACGCCGTCATGCTCCCGCCGGAGACCGACGATCGTTGACGTGCTGGGGGCTGTCGCTCACTGCGCGGACCCCGAGCCCGGCGGCGGCCGGATCAATCCGGTCGTCGTCGGGCCTTCAGCGCATGGCCACCGGCGAGCATGCGCGCGCGCGCCGCGACCCGCGACGCGCTCGATGGCTCGAGGCCTGCATGGCTCGCTGTAGGGCCGGCTGCATCTTCGCTCGAACGTGATCGAAGATCGGAAACCCGCCGTCAGAATCGGTACGTATAGTTCACCTTGACCGAGCCGCCACGCGACAGCGTGATCAGCTCGCGGTCCCGGTCGAAGAGGCCCGATCCCAGGTTCTGCCAGTTGTGCGTGTACACGAGGTAGACGTCGTTGCCGGGCTTCACGATCCAGCGCAGCCGCGCGAAG
>QJYK01000337.1 GCA_003248075.1 Gemmatimonadota bacterium
CGTGGGCAAGCCTCTGATCCTGCTGGCGGACGAGCCGACGGGTAACCTGGACTCGAAGAACGGCAACGCGGTGATGGACCTGCTGAAGGAGCTGCACGCGGACGGCGCGACGATCTGCATGGTGACGCACGATCCGCGGTACGCCCACGAGGCCGATCGCTCGATCCACCTCTTCGACGGTCAGGTCGTCAGCGAGGACGATGCGAAACGTCACTCCCTGGAGGAAGCCGGCTTCGACGTCGCCTGAGGAGGGTCCGCGCTTGAAGGCGTCCGCACTCGAGGGAGGCCTTTCGATCCCTGGCTGACGACCGCCTCACTCCGGGGGATTGTACGCCCGCGCGATGAACTCCGGGTCGTCCTGGTAGCGCCGTTCCGCCATCAGGAACGCATAGTAGTGGCAGGTGGAGCTACCAGGATGGTCGCGGCATATCTGCGGCCGTGCGGCGTGCACGGTGCACATGCGCGTCCCGAGGTCGAGGAAGCGACAGGCGGTGCCGAACGTCTCGTCCTTCTGATGACGCAAGATGACCTCGCCTGGCTCCTCCCCCTTGCGTGTGAACCGGCGCCGGGCCGCCTCGGGAGTGATGCCGAAATGCTTCGCCAGGCGTCGGACGTCCCTGGCCGTCACCTCGATGCGCGGATAGGTGCAGCAGTAGGAGGGGCAATTGTGGCAGTCGTAGAAGACCGGGAGCGGCGTTCTCATCGGGCGAAGCGGCCGTAACGAAGGGCGGAAGGGGCCGAACAGTAAACCGTTCCGGAGGTCGCAACCAGGGGCAGGACATCGGGCACCAGGCCGAGGTGGCCGTGCCTCGCGACGGCGCGAAGTCGGACGGTCCGGTTGGCCATGTTCCGGCCGGCGGCATAGGTTGCCGCCATCGCTCCGTCACCGCGATCCTCGATCGATTCGACGACTGCTACCATCCTCAGCGTGGAGCTACTCCCCATGTGGTCGCGTCCCCTCGCCCTCGGTCTGGTCGGGGCAAGTGCGCTCCTGTTCCCGGACCTGGCGGGGGCCCAGGGGAGCGACCTCGATCTTCTGCTCACGCGGGCGGAGCGAACCGATTTCCACGAGACCACACGCTACGACGAGGTCATGGAGCTCGTCGAGCGTTTGGCCGAGCGGAGCCCGGACATCCATCTGACGACCTTCGGCTACACGTCGGAAGGCCGCCCACTCCCGTTGCTGGTTCTCGGTGCCCGTGACGCGACGCCGGAGTCGGTGAGGTCGACGGGCAAGACGCGCGTCTACGTCCAGGGCAACATCCACGGAGGGGAGGTATGTGGGAAGGAGGCGCTTCTGATGCTCCTTCGCCGACATACCGCCGGTGAGTACGCGACCTGGACGGACTCACTGGTCCTCCTCATCGCCCCCATCTACAACGCGGATGGCAACGAGCGCGTGCGCCTCGACAATCGCCCGCGGCAGAACGGTCCTGTCGGGGGCATGGGGCAGCGACCCAACGCACAGGGGCTGGACCTCAATCGCGACCACACCAAGCTCGACTCCCCGGAGGCCCGCTCGCTCGTTCGGCTGATGAACGAGTACGACCCGCACGTCGTGGTGGACCTGCACACGACGAACGGGACGCGGCACGCATACCACCTGACCTACGCGCCTCCCCTCCACCCGAACACCCCCGAGGCCATCGACCGATTTCTCCGAGGCCGCTGGCTACCCGAGCTGACCGCTCGCATCAAGGAGAAACACGGCTGGGACTACTACTACTACGGCAACGCGCAACCAAGGGAAGGCTCTTCCGCCTGGGTGACGTTCGATCATCGACCGCGCTTCAACAACAACTATGCGGGGCTGCGAAATCGGATCGGCATTCTGAGCGAGGCATACGCATACGCCTCGTTCGAAGACCGCGTGCGTGCCACCCTCTGGTTCGTCGAGGAAACCCTGGACTTCGCGCTGCAGCATTCCAGCCAGATCAGACGACTCGTCGAGGATGCGGACCGAGACAGCGTCGTTGGACGGAGTCTGGCGACGCGCGCGGTACTCCACCGATCACCCGAGGTGACGATTCTCCTCGGCGAGGTGGACGAGACCAGACATCCGTTCACCGGAGCAGTCGTCTTGCAGCGCCGCGATGTCTCCAACCCGGTCAGAATGCCCGAATACGGATCCTTCGAGACCAGCGAGTTGGCCACCGCTCCCGTCGCGTATTACCTGCTGCCGGAGGCCGCGGACGCGATCGATCGACTCGAGGCGCACGGGGTCGCCGTCGTGCGGTACGCGTCGGCACGCGAGGTGAGGGTGGAGCGCTTCGCGTTGGACTCCTCGGCGGTCACGGAGCGCGAGTTCCAGGGCCGCCGGGAGCGGACGGTGTGGGGAAGGTGGGTATCGGAGTCGACCAGCCTCCCCCCCGGGAGCGCGTACGTGTCGCTGGATCAGCCCCTGGGTCGCCTGGCCTTCACGCTCCTCGAGCCCCGCTCGGACGACGGCTTCGTCTCCTGGGGCCTCGTGGACGAGTCCATCGAGGCGGGCCGGCTGCCGATCCTGCGGGCACCGACCGGTCGCTGACCCTCCCGGGGACGCGCGGCCTACCCGTCCAGCGAGTCGACGTGATGGAAGATGTGGACGCCCCGCTCCTCGAGGTGTCTCAGCACCGCGTCGAAGCACGCCTCGTGGGCTCCGACCGCCTCCGGGGGCGCCACGCCAGCCCTCGACCATAGCCGGTCGGTCACCAGGTGGGTCATGGCCGTGCACATATACCCCGTCGTTCGTGCCATGGAAGACGTCTCGGTGTCGGGATCATAGTAGTCGAGCAGATTGAAGACGTGACGGATCCGTGCACCGTCCTTCTCGCCGTCGATCTCGAGTCGCATCACCGTAAGGTCGGGCTCACCCTCCTCGAACTGCCACTGGTCGAAGAGCAACGCCGATGTGACGTCGAGCGGACGGACCTTCCCGGACGCGGCCTGGATCTCCTTGCGCGAGAAGAAGCCCGAGTCCCGGAGGATGCGCATGAGCTCGGCGTGCCCGGGGTAGCGCATCGTCTTTTCCACCATCTCCGGCGTCCTGCAGGTGCGGAGGAGGGACCGGAGTCCGTCCGTCGCGAAAGCCTCCAGCGTTCCCAGCCCGGGAAAGTGAACCAGCTCCACGTCGGACAGCGCCGGGACCACCACCTCCTCGCCACGCCGCCGGAAGCGGGCCGGGCGCGTGTATTCTTCCAAAACGTCCGCGGGGGAAAACGGAGCCTTGTAGTCCCACGGCCAATCGCGCTCCACCGGCAGGCCACCGACCAGGCATCGGAACGAGTCCGTGCGGTCGAGAGAGGCTTCCATTCGCCCCAGCACCAGGTTGCTGAACCCGGGGGCGATGCCGCAGTCCACGAGGCACGGGACGCCGGCCTCCGCGGCCTTCTCGGAAAGGCCGAACGCGTCCTCCGGGAAGAACGAGATGTCGACGATCGGCTTGCGAGCATGCAGCACGCGCTCGACGGTCCGATAGCCCATGAACCCGGGGACCGCCCCCACCACCAGGTCCGCATCCGCGATGGCGCGGTCGACGTTTGCGGGCTCGGAGAGATCCAGGCACATCCCGTCCGCCCCGTCTTCCATGAGGCGGTCGACGGCAACAGGGTCAACGTCGGCGACGGTCACGGAGAAGTCGTCCACCGCGGTCAGGTCGCGCACGATGGCGCCTCCGACGCGGCCTCCTCCAAGCACCACGATGTTCAGGGTTGCCTCCTTGCGGTGACGTCAGGATCCGGAACGCGGAATCAGTAAAACACGCGGCGCATGTGCAAGGGGGTGCCACTCGTTCGTCATCCGGGGTGAAAGGCATTGGCCTGGCCCGCGTGACCGGGCAGCCCCGACGAGGAGGAGACATGATCCGAGCGCGACCGAGTCTCAAGTGGGTGGCGGCGGCCCTGGCGCTCTCCCCGGCCTCCGCGAGAGGCCAGGGGTGGATCGAGCCACCGCCCGGAATGAGCCCCGGGTCGGCGGTGGAGCGCGTTCGCGGTGAGGTTCACGTGCGGATCGACGGTCGCGTCGCGCTCGTCGAGGTCTCCGAGTGGTTCCGCAACGTCGGCCCTCGGGTGGCCGAGGGACACTACCTCTACCCCTTGCCGCGGGAAGCTGTCTTCCGGGGGTTTTCCCTGTTCCAGGGAGACGCAGAGCTCCGCGGAGAGATCATGGACGCCGATCGGGCGCGCTCCATCTACGAGGAGATCGTGCGCCGTCGCGCCGATCCCGCGCTGATCGAGTTGGCGGGGCAGGGTCTTCTGCGGGCCCGCGTCTTTCCGATCGAGCCCGGAGCGGAGCGTAAGGTGACCCTGCGGTACACGCAGCTCCTGGGGCGTGCAGGCGATGCGCTCCAGCTCGACTGGGTCGGGGCACGGGGCGGCAGCGACCGGCCGGGCCACGAGGGACCCGCCGGTCCGCCCTCACTCCAGAGTCTGACCACCTTCGACCTGCGCGTCGACGACGGGGGAGCCTTCCTCGACCCCTTCTCCCCGACGCACGCCCTGGAGGTCGAGAGGGAAGGCGGTGCGTTGCTCGTACGGCTCGCGGACGCCCTCGCCGGACGGCTCTCGCTGTTCTTCCCGTTGGCCCGGGACGCCATCGGATTGTCCGTCGTCGCACATCGGCCGGCCGGCGAGGACGGGTACGTCATGCTGACGCTCTCGCCAGGACGTGGCACGGCGCCGACCCAGCCGCGCGACCTGACGGTGGTGCTCGACGTGTCCGGATCGATGTCCGGCGAGAAGATCGCGCAAGCACAGGAGGCGCTCCGCGGCCTGCTCGGTACGCTCGACCGGCGCGATCGCTTCCGTCTGGTCGCCTTTTCGAACGCGGTACACATGCACAGCGCCGACTGGGTCGAGCCCACCGCGCGCACACTTCGGGACGCTCGCGCGTGGGTCGACGGCCTGGTGGCCGACGGGGGTACCAACATCGGCGGCGCGTTGAGTGAGGCGTTTCGCCTCGTATCACCCCCGCAGCGCCTTCCCATCGTCGTCTTTCTCACCGACGGTCTGCCCTCCGTGGGCGAGCAGTCTCCGGAGCGGCTCGCCGACATGGCGGAGGAGCGGGCCGGCCGGGCGCGGGTCTTCGCGTTCGGCGTCGGCCACGACGTGAATACGCACCTGCTCGATCGCCTTGGGGAGGCGGGACGGGGCAGCACCCAGTACGTCCAGCCGGGCGAAAACGTCGAGCGGGCGCTCGGACTCCTCGCCGCCAAGGTCCAGCATCCGGTTCTCACCGATGTCGAGATCGCCGGCGCACCCGTCCGTCTCACGGAGATGTACCCCGTGCGATTGCCCGACGTGTTCGCCGGGGACGAGCTCGTGATCTTCGCGCGCTACCAGGGAGCCGGTGAAGGGCGACTCCGGGTCCGGGGGCAGCGCGCCGGACGCGAGGCCTTCTTCGAGACCTCGGCAAGCCTGCCTGGCCGAACGGACGCCAACGCCTACATCCCGCGTCTGTGGGCCTCCCGGAAGCTGGGGCATCTCATGCGACAGCTCTGGACCGAAGGCGAGACCGAGAGCCTGGTTCGGCAGATCCGGGAGGTTGCCACTCGCTACGGACTGCCAAGTCCCTATACGTCGTACCTCGTGCAAGAGCCCGACGTCCTCGCGGACCGCCGGTTCTTTCCCTTGGGCTTCCAACGTGGCGACGGGGTTCAGGTGCCGCCCGCGTCGCCTGCGGCGGCGTCGGGGGAAGCGGCGGTTCGACGGGCCCAGGAGGCGCGGTCCCTCCGGGAAGCCAAGACCGTCGACGCCCTGCAGGCGGCGGAAAGGGACATGGTCGGACGCCTCGGGAACGGTGCGATGGAGACACGGACGGCGGGCGGCCGCATCTTCCGCTCGAAGGACGGGGTATGGGTGGACGTCGCCCTCGACCCCGCCACGGAGGTGGTGCAGGTGAAGGCCTTCAGCCCGGCGTGGCTCCGTCTTACCGAGGCTCTGCCCGAGATCCGCCCGGTTCTGCGGGAGTTGACCCACGTGACGCTGGCCGGCGAGGCGGTGGCCCTGGAGATCGGCCCGGAAGGGGTGGAGTCGCTCGACGACCGGGCCCTGTCCCGACTCGTGACGCGTTTCAGGAGGAGCGGGACTCGGTGAGCACCGACTGGAGCGAGCTGTATCGCGCCGTCTTCCCGGACCTGGTCCGGTTCCTCCACCGCAAGGTGTGGGACAGCGACCGCGCTCGGGATCTCGCCCAGGAGGCGTTCGTCAGGGCGCTCCAGCACGAACCGAGGAAGCCGCGTGCCTGGCTCTTCCAGGTCGCCTCCAACCTCGCCCGGGACGAGGCTCGTACCGTGGTGCGGCGCAAGCGTCACCTTGCGCTTCTCAAGGCGGAGGAGCTGGGCCGCGGGGAAGACGCACCGGATCCCGTGGAGGCCCTGGCGGACGAGGAGCGTGAGCGGAGGGTGCGGGCGGCGCTGGCAGCATTGAGCGAAACGGACCGCGAAACCCTACTACTCTGGGACGCGGGCATGAGCTACACGGAGATCGCTCGGCAGGTCGGACTTGCCGTCGGCGCGGTCGGGACGACCCTGTCCCGGGCGCGACGGCGGTTGGCCGAGGCCTACCGCGACAAGGAGCGGACTGATGTCGCACGTGGATGACGGAGATCTTCACGCCTTTCTGGACGGCGCCCTCGAGGCGCTGGCCGCCGAAGAGGCGAGGCGCATTCGTGAGCACCTCGCGGCGTGCCCCGCGTGCGCTGTGCGCCTCGAGGAGGCGCGCGAAGCCAGGTCGGAGGCGTCGAGGATCCTGGAGGGCGCCGCTCCGACGCTGGACGGGCTGCCTTCGTTCGAGGAGCTCAGATCCCAGGCGGCCGCGCGGGGGCGTCCTGGGACGCAGGGCCGGGCTGGTCGCGTGCAGAGGATGGCGTGGGCGGCGTCCGTGGTCTTGGCCCTGGGAGCCGGCTGGATGCTCCGCGCAGCGACAGCGCCGGGGGCGCCCCTCCAGCGGGCCCTTCAGGAGGCTCCCGGGGACGGCCCCGTGACCCCGTCCCGGCCGGATCGGGCGCGCAACGAGTCGTCCCCGCTCGAATCGGACGCGCTGGCGCCTTCGCTGTCGCCCGGTGAGCCACCCACCGAAGCCGAAGCCGAGCCGGCCGACGATCGGTCGCTCGAAGCGTCCGAGCAGGTTACCGTGCGCGCCGTCGACACCGACGTCGCGCGGGGCGGCCTCGCGGCGGAGGCCAAGGTGACGCTTCCCCGCCTCGAGCGGCCCCGGAGCGCCGATGTCACGGCCGCATCCCTCACGGTGCGTACCGACAGTGCGGGTGGGCGTCCGGACGACCTGCTCGCCTCGCGCGATTCCGTTCGAGGGGCGCAAGCCCGCGCGGCGTCCGAAGCACGCCGCGCGACCGCGCCGGAGCAGCTGAGCGAGCCCCGGCCGGCGGTGCTCGATGCCGCGGTCGCTCGCAGGTCTATGGCGTCTCCGGCGGCGGTCGCACAACCCGGACGGGACCTCGATCCGAAGGCCTCGCTCGTGGTCCCGGGCCTGCAGGTCCTGTCCGTGACCTGGCTCGACGAGAATGGCCTCGTGGGTGTGGTACGCGTCCGCCAGTTGTTGGAAGGAGGCGACACTTTGGAGCTCCTGCATCTCCCTCCGGGGTTCGGTCCGACCGAGCTCGGCGTGGACTCGACGGACGGCCGCACCGAACTGGTGGTTCCTCGTGAGGAGGGATGGCTGGTGGCCCGTGCGCGGACCACGAGCGACAGGCTGAGGGAGCTGGTGGATCGGCTGCTGTCCATGCCTTGAGCGGATTCCGTAGGCGATCGCCACCCGGGGGCTGGTGCAGGTCGGGGACTCCAGGCACACTTGTAGGGAGCTTCCCTAGCCTGAACCATCGAGCCGCTTCTATCCGGAACCGGGGACCGATTTCATGACCAAGACCGTTGCGGCCGTCGTGGTCGCCCTCACGCTCCCCGCATCCGCCGCCGCCCGTCAGGCGGGCCTCGAGGCGGCGGCCGCCACGATCACTCCGGCCGACTACGCGAGACGCATCGGGGTCATCGCCCACGACTCCATGCAGGGACGTGATACGCCCGGTCCGGGGCTGGAGAAGACCGCCGCCTGGATCGCTTCCGAGTTCCGGCGCATGGGGCTGCGCGGCGGTGCTGTGGATGGGAGCTTCATCCAGCGGTATCCACTGGAGCAGGCCACGCTCGACGTCGACGCCTCGAGCATCAGGGTAAGCGGTGTCCGGCTCGCGTTCGGCTCCCAGGTGAGCCCGCTGTTCGGCGCTGCCGACGATGCCGAGGTGACGGGTGGGGTCGCGCTCGTGACCGGTGACGTTTCCAGCGCGTCACTTCCCGCTGGCTCGTTGGCGGGGAAGCACGCCCTGATCGTGCTGCCACCGGGCGCGGAGGTGAGCGGGCGGGCGGCGTTCTCCCTCGCAGGGATCGCCAGGGAGGCAGGGGCGCTCTCGGCATTGATCGCGACCGACCTGGACGCGGAAGGCTGGAGGCGCCGGACGGCACGAGCCCTTCGCCCGGCCGTTCGCCGCCCCGGGGAAGGCGCCGGGCGCCGCGCCGGGACGCCGCTCCTGCTCGTGCGGGATCAGGCGTTGGTCGGGGTTCTCCAGGGGGCTGGCGTCGACCTCGGAGCGCTCAGGAGCAGGGGGGCGGCTGCGCCTGCGGTGCAGGACCTCGTTGGATTGACGCTCGAGATCGTCCAGCGGGTTCGCATATCCACGACGAGCGCGCCGAACGTCGTCGGGGTCCTGGACGGGAGCGACCCGGCCTTGAGGAACGAGTACGTCGTCTACTCCGGACACATGGATCACGTCGGCATCGGGACCCCCGACGAGAACGGAGACTCCATCTTCAACGGGGCGGACGACGACGCCTCCGGGACCGTGTCCGTGATGGAGGTGGCGGAGGCGATGGCGTCGATGCCGGTGGCGCCGAAGCGCTCGGGGATCTTCCTCCTCGTGAGCGGGGAGGAGAAGGGGCTGTGGGGAAGCGAGTATTACGCGGCCAACCCCACGGTGCCGATGGAGGCCATTGTCGCGAATCTCAACACGGACATGGTGGGCCGGAACTGGCCCGATACGATCGTGGCGATCGGCAAGGAGCACTCGGACCTCGGCGCGACGCTCGAGCGGGTCAACGCGCGCCATCCCGAACTGAACATGACCGCCATCGACGACCTGTGGCCCGACCAGCGGTTCTACTTCCGCTCCGACCACTACAACTTCGCACGGAAGGGCGTACCGATCCTCTTCTTCTTCAACGGCACGCACGAGGACTATCACGGGCTCGACGACGAGCCTGAGCGGATCGACTCGGAGAAGGCGGCCCGAATCACACGCCTGGTGTTCTATCTCGGGGTCGAGGTCGCGAATGCCGCGGATCGCCCTCGTTGGAATCCCGAGAGCTTCCGCCAGATCGTCTCGGATCGAGACAGATACTGATCGAGTGTCCCCCACGGGGGACATCCGGACGACAGCTCCCCTCGGGCGAGGCGCCGCTTCGTCAGTCGATCGTTCCCTCGCCGTGCGGATACACCCGGAAAAGATGATCCAGTCCCAGGGCGTGCAGGAGCGACCACGTCTGGAAGGGTAGCGCGCGCACCCAGACCCGGTCCCCAGGGGCGGACTGCAGTCGCGCCGTGAGGATCAGACCGAGATCCCGCACATCCGGCCTCCGTAGGCCCGTGAAGTCGAAGACGACATCCGTCGTACGCTCGCGGTCCGTCGCGCCATCGACCTCGGACTCCTGCCGGAGGAGTCGAGGGCGCGGGACGCGTCCCGCTGGGTCTCCTCCGTCCGGTCTCATGGTCGCCTCCCTGGGTTGTGACCCCCACCGCTGACCACTTTTTATCAAGAGTCGTGCCGCGGATTTCCGGCCCCGATCGGCCATGGTGGCAGGCCTCCTCGCCGTGCGACTCAAGCTCGTCCCCAACCGAGGGCGGCACCATGCCAGAACCGGTCGCCCTGGCCTCGATCCTGTAACGACCGAAGATTGGATGCATGAGTCGGAGGATTGCATCGAGCCGGCAGGACCGGTCCAGCCACCGGACCCCGAATGTCGTTCGCGGAATCGCGTTGGCGGTGGGGACCCTCCTGGTCGGCACCGGAAACGCGACGGCCCAGGGCGGCGGCGCGCCCGAGGCCTATTACAGGGCCGTGGCGGAGTTCTTCCAGCTGCCGCGCTCCGAAATCTCGATCCTGAGCGATTGGCACCTGCCCGCTCAGGAAATTCCCGTGGTCCTGTTCATCGCCCGACGAGCGGGCGTCTCGGCGGAGGCGCTGGTGGCGCTCCGGCGTTCCGGCCAGGGTTGGCAGTCCATGGCCGGTCGATACAGGGTGGACGCGAGCCACATGTACGTGCCGCTGCCCGAAGGCGCCCCCGCGGGGAGACTGGAGGGAGCGTACGGGCGGTATCGGTCCACCCCTCCCGGGAGTTGGTCGTCGGTGACGCTGGGAGACCAGGAGATCCTGGATCTGGTGAACCTGCGGCTCCTGGCCCAGGTTCTCCACATGGCCCCCGAGACCGTGCTGCGTCAGGCCGGCTCCGGGAGCTGGGACGAGATCTACGCTCGCCTCCTCGGGAGGGAGACGCGCTGAACCGGTGTCACCTTTGAGCTCCTACCGACCGGTTCCCCTCCCGGGGTACCAAGAGCTGCCTACGAGCGAGATGCGCCGAGCGGCGACGGCCTTCCTCGAGCGCATGCGTCTACGACGAACCGTGCGCGACTTCTCCGACCGTCCGGTGCCGCGCGACATCATCGAGCGGTGCCTGTTGGCGGCGGGCACGGCGCCCAACGGCGCGAACCGCCAGCCGTGGCGCTTCGTTGCGGTGGCCGACCCCGAGATCAAGCGCCGCATCCGAGAGGCGGCAGAGGAGGAGGAGCGGGAGTTCTATCGGAGTCGCGCCCCGAAGGAGTGGCTGGCGGCGCTCGAGCTCCTCGGGACGGACGAGCACAAGCCGTTTCTCGAGCGTGCCCCTTGGCTGATCGCGGTCTTCGCCGAGAGCTATGAGGTCGCCGCCGACGGCACCAAGCTGAAGAACTACTATGTCACCGAGTCGGTGGGCATTGCCACCGGATTCCTGATCACCGCGCTGCACCATGCCGGTCTGGTCTCGCTCACCCATACGCCTTCCCCGATGAGGTTCCTCAACGACTTGCTCGGTCGACCCGACAACGAACGACCCTTCCTGCTGCTCGTGGTCGGGTATCCTGAGCAAGGAGCCACCGTGCCGGAGATCACGAAGAAGCCCCTCGAGGACATCGCAGTGTTCGTGGAGTAGCCAGGGCAGGCGGGCAGCCCTAGACTCACGGAATCCACGGACTTTTCCCCCACTTTCCAGTTCATGGGCCAGGACGTATCCGGCGAACCGACCGGTCCCGAAGCGGTACGCGCCTTCACGAGGGCACTGCTGCGTGACCTCCAGGCGCTCGAGCAGATGCTCCAGCAGGACATGTTCGAGAGCGGTGTGCGGCGAATCGGTGTGGAGCAGGAGATGTTCCTGGTCAACCGTGGCTGGCGTCCTGCACCGGTGTCCCTGGAGGTATTGGAACGCCTGGAGGGGCCGTACACCACCGAGTTGGGCCTCTTCAACCTGGAGGCGAACGTCGAGCCGCGGGTCCTCGAGGGCAGGTGCTTCTCCGCCATCGAGGATCGCATGGCCGAGCTCGTGGAGGGAGCGCGGCGCGCTGCCGAGCCCTCCGGGGCCGATATCGCGCTGGTCGGGATCCTCCCGACCCTGTCCAAGTCGGACCTCTCACTGGACAACATCACGCCGAAGACGCGCTACTACGCGCTGAACGACGCGCTGTCCAAGATGCGCGGCGGCGACCCCTACAAGCTCCGAATCGAGGGGACGGACGAGCTCTATATCGAGCACGAATCCGTCATGCTCGAGGCGTGCAACACGAGTTGTCAGGTCCACCTCCAGGTCGAGGCGAGGGATTTCGCCGACGTGTACAACGTGGCCCAGGTGGTCACGGCTCCGGTGCTGGCCGCGTCCGTGAACTCGCCCGTGCTGTTCGCAAAGCGGCTATGGGACGAGACGCGCATCGCGCTGTTCCAGCAGTCGGTCGACACCCGCAGCGCCACCGTACACATGAGGGAGCTCGCCCCCCGCGTCCGATTCGGGGAGCAGTGGGTCCGGGAGTCGGTGACGGAGCTCTTCCAGGAAGACGTCGCGCGCTTCCGGGTCCTGCTCACCAGCAAGGTCGACGAGGACCCGATCGCTCGACTCCGTGGGGGGCAGATCCCCGAGCTCGTGGCACTTCAGCTGCATAACAGCACCATCTACCGGTGGAACCGGCCCTGCTACGGGGTGGGATCCAACGGCCGACCGCACCTTCGCATCGAGTGCCGCGTCCTTCCGTCCGGACCGACCATCGTCGACGAGGTCGCGAACGCGGCCTTCTGGATCGGCCTCGTGACCGGTGGGTCGGACACGCTCGGCGACATCACCGAGCGCATCGGCTTCGACGAAGTGAAGGAGAACTTCCTCGCGGCTTCCCGGCATGGTCTCAAGGCGGGTTTTCATTGGCTGGACGGGACGACGTACCCGGCGCCCCGGCTCATCCTGGACGAGCTGATCCCGCTGGCCCGCTCGGGCCTCGCCGCTGCGGGCGTGGATCCCGAGGACATCGACCGCTACCTGGGTATCGTGCACGAGCGGGTCGAGAGCGGGAATACCGGAAGCCAGTGGATGATGCGATCGTTCACCGCCATGAAAGACCAGGGCACCAGGGCCGAGAGGCTTGCCGCCGTCACGGGCGCGCTCGTTCGCCGGCAGCGCGAGGGCTCGCCGGTGCACGCATGGGAGGTCGCGGAACTCCACGAGGCCGGCGGGTGGAGGCTGAACTACCTGCGGGTCGAGCAGTACATGACCACCCAGCTGTTCACGGTCCACGAGGACGAGCTCGTGGACATGGTGGCGTTCCTCATGGACAGAAAGACCATTCGCCACGTCCTGGTCGAGGACGACCAGCACCGGCTGGTGGGGATCGTCTCGTACCGGTCGCTCATCCGTTTGATGGCCGAGGACTTCGACCGTGAAGAAGAGGCACCACCGGTGAGGGCGATCATGGAGCGGGACCCGATCTCGGTGGCTCCGGAGACTCCGACCTTGGAGGCGATCGACCTCATGCGCCGGCATCGTGTTTCGTGCCTGCCCGTGGTCAAGCACGGAAAGCTGGTGGGCATCGTCAGCGAGCGTGATTTCATGCCCATCGCCTACGAGCTCCTGGAAGAGAAGCTGCGCCAGGCGTGAGCTCGACGCCGGAGGTCGTGGACGTTCCGGGCGAGAGAACGAGCCTCGCGCCCCGGATTCTCGGGCGTGTGAGGGGGGAGCGCGCGGGCTCGACCCTAATCTGCATCGGGGCGCTGCACGGCAACGAACCGGCCGGCGTGGAGGGCCTGGAGCGAGTCCTGCCGAAGCTGAGGGAGCGGGCCACGCACCTCCGCGGCGAATTCGTGGCGCTCATCGGGAATCGCACGGCGCTCGCCCAGGGCCGGCGTTTCGTGGATCGCGACCTGAATCGCGCCTGGACGCAGGAGCGCCTTGGTCGCCTCCGCACCGAGGGGCGACTGAACGGGTTCGCGGAGGACCGCGAGCAGGTCGAGCTCCTCGAGGCGATCGAGGCCGTCGTCGCCGACGCTCGAGGCCCGGTGTACGTCCTGGATCTCCACACGACGTCGGGGCACGGCGGGCCGTTCTCCACGTTCGGCGACACCCTCCCCAATCGGGACTTCGCCGCCCACATCCCGGTGCCGATGATCCTCGGGCTGGAGGAGCTCGTCGACGGCACGCTCCTCGCCTTCCTGGGGAGCCATGGAATGATCGCCGTCGTGCTGGAGTGCGGGCAGCACCAGGAGCCCCGTGCGGCGGACCGCGCGGAGGCCGGGAGCTGGCTGGCCATCGCCTCGGCCGGACTCCTGCCGGAGGGTCGCCTTCCCGAGGCGGCCCGCGGTCGAAAGCTTCTGGAGCGGGAGTCGCGGCGCCTCCCGCGGGTCATGGAGATGCGCTACCGGCACGACATCGGGACGCTGGACGGATTCCGGATGGACCCGGGGTACGAGAACTTCCAGCCGGTCGTCGCGGGTCAGGCCGTGGCCCGGGACGCGCGGGGGCCGGTACGTGTCGGGATGGACGCGAGGATCCTCATGCCCCTCTACCAGGCGCAGGGCGAGGACGGCTTCTTTCTCATCCGGGAGTTCCATCCGCTGTGGCTGCGCGCCTCGACCATCCTGCGGCGCCTGCGGGTGGACAGGGTCGCGCATTGGCTGCCCGGTGTCGCGCGCGACCCGTCTCTACCCGACGAGATGGTGGTGGACAAGCGTGTGGCCCGCTGGGGCGCGCTGCAGCTCTTCCACCTGCTCGGGTTCCGAAGGCTGGAGGACGCGGGCACGCGCCTGGTCATGCGCCGGCGACCGTACGACGAGTTCCGTTCCGTCGGGAGGCCACCCCCGCCGGAGTCGCTGCGGTAGACCCATGTGCGGACGGTACTCGTTGGCCGCGTCCACCGAGGAGCTGGTCGAGACCTTCGACGTCCCCGGCCTGACGTTCGAGCACCGACCCCGCTACAACATCGCGCCAGGCCAGGACGCGCCGGTGGTTGCCGAGGACCGACGGGGTCGACGCATGGGGCTCCTCCGCTGGGGATTCGTGCCCTCCTGGGCGGACCGGGTGCGGGGCGGCTTCGTGAACGCGCGGGCCGAAAGCGTCGGAGAGACACCGTCCTTCAGGGAGGCGTTCCGGGCGAGACGCTGCCTGGTGCCCGCAGACGGGTTCTACGAGTGGCGCAGAGGCGAGCACGGACGCGCTCCCCACTGGTTCCAGCCGGTGGGGGGCGGCCTGCTCGCGCTGGGGGGGATCTGGGAGCGGTGGACGGGACCCGGCTCCGAAGACTGCTTCTCGTTCGCGATCCTCACGGTCCAGGCGAACGCGGACGTCGCACCGATCCACCTGCGCATGCCGCTCATTCTCCGGTCGGAAACCTGGGATGCGTGGCTGGACCGGAGCACCCCGGTCCGGGAGCTTCGGGTGAGCATGGTGCCCGCCGCCGCCGGGACCCTGCGCGCGCATCGGGTCACGACCCGGGTCAACTCGGCGACTTCGGAGGGCCCGGATCTGGTCCAACCGGTGTAGCCCGCGGACGGGGCGAGCTCAGTTCGCGCGCACGGCGCGCCCGTCCGCCCACGCACGCAATGCGGTCACCCGCTCGGCCATCGTCACCGAAAGGGGTCTCGTCCCGCGCACCTCGGCAAGGAGCGCCGCGTCGTCGATCCCGACACCGGAGGCGAACGCGGTGTAGAGTGCTGACACGACCACCTCCTCGATCTCGGATCCGCTGAAGCCCACGGTCGCCGCCGCGAGCGCGACGAGATCGAAAGCGGAGGGGGTATGTCCCCGCGCGCCAAGGTGGATCCTGAAGACCTCTTCCCGCGTGTCCTGGTCGGGAAGGTCGACGAAGAAGATCTCGTCGAACCGCCCTTTGCGCAGAAGCTCCGGGGGGAGTCGCTGAATGTCGTTCGCCGTCGCCACCACGAAGACGTCCCCACGTCGGTCCTGCATCCACCCGAGGAAGCTGCCCAGGATGCGCTGGGACACCCCGCCGTCCTCGCTTCCCCCGCTCGCGAACGCCTTCTCGAGCTCATCCACCCAGAGCACAACGGGCGCCATGCGCTCGGCGGTGACCATGGCGCGCTTGAAGTTCGACTCGCTCTCGCCGATGTACTTGTTATAGAGGTTGGAGGGGTCGAGCTTGAGGAGCGGAAGCCCCCATTCCGAGGCGACTGCCTTCGCGGACAAGCTCTTCCCGCATCCGGGGACCCCGAGGAGGAGCACCCCGCGTGGAAACGCGAGCCCGAACTCCTCGGCGCGGGCGGGCTCCTCCACCACGGCCTTCCGCTTGGCGAGCCAGGTCTTGAGCGTGCGCAGGTCGGCGACGCCCGCCATCGTCGTCTCCACCGGGTAGTATTCGAGCAGCCCCTCGCGTTCTACGACGGCCCGCTTCGCAGAGATGACATGGCGAATATCGGCCGAAGTCAGCGCACCGTCCTCCACGATCGCTTTGGTCAGGATCTTCTCGGCCTCCATGAGCGTGAGCCCGGACAGGTGCTTCACCAGGGCCTCCGTCTCCGACCGGGTCAGCGCCACCTCGACATGGCGCCGCGCCGAGATGTCCCGCACGATCCGGGCGAGAAGCTCCCGGAACTCGTCGTCCGTCGGCCCGGGAAGCGTCAGTCGGGCGGCTACCTCCTCGAGGGTCCGCGGCAGCGCCGACCCGTCGCCGGTGAGGACGATGGAGCCGTCCACGTCCCGCAGGCCCAAAGCCGCCTCCCGAATGAGCGAGATCAGGAGGTCCTTGCCCTCGAGCGTTCCCAGGAGCCCCTGGAAGTGGTAGATGGCGCCGTGGAGGGCCGACGCGATGTGTGAGAACGCCTTGGTGGGGTCCTTGGTGTCGTAGGCACTCCCGGGCACGTCGAGGCGGACCAGCCCCCGCGCACGCGTCCAGCCGAAGAATGGCAGCCGCTGAGCGTCGGCGACCCAGCGGAGAAGGGCATGCGCGCGCTCCTCCTCGTTCGTGTCGAGGACGATGAGTCCATGGCGGGCCCGGACCAGAAGCTCGAGGTCTTTGATCGCGTCCTTGGGCATGCGGTCAGGAGGCTCTGGGTAGACGCGCGATCGATTCCTCCACTCTTGACGACAGGTGGACGTCCAGCTGTGGGAACGCGATCACGATACCCTCCTTCTTGAGCTCCCACCACACCGACTCGTGGAGCTCCGACGCGAGGCTGCGCGCGCCCCAGGGGTCGTCGGTCCACACCGAGATCTCGAAGTCCACCGACGAGCTCCCGAACCCGATCATGAGCACGAGCGGCTCGCGTGCCGCGACCCTCCATGGCCGCGCCCTGGCCGTCCGCTCCAGGGCCTCGCGCACGATTCTCATGTCCGAGTCGTAGGTGACCCCCACGACGATCCGGATCCGGAAGAGAACGTCGTTCATGGTGAAGTTGACGACCGTGCTCTGGGCGAGCGTCGAGTTCGGGATGATGAGCTGCTCATCGTCACGCGTGCGCGCCACCGTGCTCCGGATGCCCAGATCCTCGACGCGGACGACCCGGCCCTCGACCTCGAGGACATCGCCGGGCCGGATCGAGCGCTCGAAGAGGAGGAGCAGCCCGGACACGAAGTTCTGTGCCACGCTCTGGAAAGCGAAGCCCAGCCCCACGCCCAGGACCGCGCCGGCGGCGAGTACCGCCGAGAGGTTGACCCCGAGGTTGTTCACCGCGGTCCCGAGCCCCACGGCGAGCACGGCGTAATGGATGAGACGCCGCGCGATCATGTGGGTGCCTGAATCGTCGACCCCTCGTCGAGACAGGGCCTTGAGGGCGCTGCGCGTCAGGACCCGGGAGACCAGGAGCGTGGCTACCACTACGATGGCGAAGGTGGCCAGATCCATCGGCGTGATCGCTTGCCCCTGGATGGTGAAGATCGGGTACTTGATGACGCGTCCTACGAGTCGCAGTAGCTCGGTGAAGGGCATGGTGTCTCCGGGTTCGAGTGCGCCAGCGCCGCGAAGCTGCCCCGGATCCGGGATGGTGTCCAGGCGGGGCCCTCCGTCCGTTGTGCGGCGCCTGTCGACGGGGCGCCGACGGGTGCGCTCGCGCGCGGGCGCCGGAGGAGATGGTAGAATCGGTGCGGTGACACGTCATAGGGATGGAAGCGGCTCGAACGCGTCGTGGTGCGGAGGGTGCTTGGAGCTCGATCGCGTCAGGAATGGGGACCCGACGGCATTCCGTGTCCTGGTGCGCACCACGTGGGCCGGCCTGGTCGGGTACGCGCGACGGATCACGCGGTCGGAGGATCTGGCCCAGGACATAGCCCAGGAGGCCCTCGTGCGGCTGTGGGAGCATCGCGAGCGTTGGGGTGAAGGATCGGCGCGTGCCGTCCTCTTCCGAATCGCGCGCAACCTGGCCCTCGACGAATGCAGGAAAGCCGAAGTTCGATCCCGGAGTGCCGACGCGGTGGCCGCGGAGGCATCGGCGCCCGTGCCGACGCCCGAGGACGAACTGCGGGCCTCCGGGCTGCATGAACGCGTTGCTGCGGCAGTGGCGTCCCTCCCGGCCCGCCGACGCGAGGTCTTCGAGCTGATCCGGAGGGAGGGTCTCTCCTACCGTGAGGCGTCCGACGTCATGGGGGTCTCCGCGCAGACCGTGGCGAACCAGATGCGCCTCGCCATGCGCGATCTACGGGCGCTGCTGGTCGACGTTCTCGACCAGGCACCCCCTGACGCCGGCGCCGAAGACAGGAGGACCGTCGATGGATGAGCTGATCGTGCGACTCCTCCGGGGCGAGAGCTCGGACATCGAAGCGCGGCAGGTCGAGCGGTGGCGAGCCACCGCGCCCGAGAACGAGCGTTCTTTCCAGGAGACCCGCGCGGTGTGGCTCCTGGCGGAGGAGCTGGCGACGCGCCCGGAGGCGTCCCCCGATGCCGACGACCTGATGGCGCAGGCCGAGCAGAGGCGTCGGGAGGCGGCGTCGCGCCAACGCCGCCGGAGGCTCCTTCGGTCACCGTGGTGGGGCTACGGCCTCGCCGCCGCCGCTCTGGCGGCGCTGACGGTGCTGGCGACGGAGCGCGGGTCCGACGGGCCCCGGACTTCCCCGCGCCTCGCGCCACTCGAGTCGGAGTCGGGCCCGGGCGACGTCGTGACGATGAGCCTCTCGGACGGGAGCGTCGTCCGCATCGCCGGCGCATCTTCGATCGAGTTCCCACCGGACCCCGCCTTCCGCCGGGTCGTTCTTCAGGGTCGGGCGTTCTTCGCGGTCCCCGAGTCGGATCGGCCGTTCCGGGTGGCTACCCGGGACGGCGAGGTGACCGTGCTCGGCACCCGCTTCGAGGTCCGGCAGGGCGAGGAGGGGCTGCGGGTGGTGGTGGTGGAAGGCGTGGTGACCGTCGCCGGAGGGGGCACGGAGGTCCGTGCGTCGCCCGGGCAGGTGGCCTTCGTCCCTTCCGGGGCGGTGCCGCGGGTGCAGGACCACGAGGACGTGTGGTCCCTCCTCGATTGGGACGGCGGTCTGCTGGTCTTCCAGGCCACGCCGCTGGCCTCGGTCATCGACGAGGTGAGCCGGCACTTCGATCGGCCTCTGGCGGTGGCCGACCCGTCACTCCGGGCCCGGCGCATCACGGCATGGTTCGGTGGAGAGTCGCTCGAGGAAGTCGTGGCAGCCGTGTGCCTGGTGGCCGGCGCGCGCTGCGGGGTCGAGGGTGACATCGTTGTCGGGCGCTGAGTTTGGCGCCCGGCTCGCGGTGGTCCTGGTGTCCTCGGCCGCGGGCGTCGGATCCCTGGCCGCGCAGGACCGTCCGCTGTTGGAGCGTCCTGCGAGGCTGGATGTCCGAGCCGTTCCGCTGGAACAAGGCCTGCGGGCGCTCCAGCGCAGCTCGGGCGTCCCGGTGGCGTATAGCCCCGACCTCCTTCCGGGCGAGGCGCGGGTGGACTGCCCGTGCAGCGACCTGACGGTGGCCGGGGCGCTGGATCGCCTGCTCCTTGGAACGGGGCTGACCTATACGGAGGGTCGGCGACAGGTGCTCATCGGTCTCGAGCGGCCGGGCAGGGTCGGGTCCACGTTGGTGGGCACCGTCGTCGAGCGCGCCAGCGGGCGACCGATCCCGGCCGCCGAGGTGGCCGTCGCGGCCCGGAGGGTGCTCACTGGTGACGATGGGCGCTTCGTGCTCCCAGGGCTGACCCCCGGTGAGGTCACGGTCACGGTACAGGCCCTGGGATACCGGTCGACGACGCGCAGCGCGTCCGTCGGCGGTGTCGGGGCCCTTCGGGTCGAGCTGGAGAGGGAGCCGATCCCGCTCGCCGAGATCGTCATCGCTCCGGGCAGCTTCGGAATCCTCGAGGTGACCCCGTCGGCGGCGGGCACGACGGTGAGCCGGGAGGACATCGAGGCGATCCCTCAGTTCGGCGACGACGTCTTCCGGACCCTCAAGCGCATGCCGGGAGTGAGCACCGACGACGTCTCCACGAGGCTGAGCGTGAGGGGTGGGGCCCCCCGGGACGTGCTGGTGCGTCTGGACGGTCTCGAGTTGTTCGAGCCGTACCATCTGAAGGACCTGGACGGGGCGCTCGGCATCGTGGACGTGCAGTCCCTGGGAAGCGTCGACCTGGTGACCGGCGGCTTTCCCGTGGACTTCGGTGACAAGACAGGCGCCATCTTCGACATGCATACGCGCCGTCCGCCGTCGGTAGGAACGCGTACCACCCTCGGAATGAGCCTGAGCTCCCTGTCCGCGATCAGCCAGGGGACGTTCGCCGCCGACCGCGGCCAATGGCTGACCTCTCTGCGGCGCGGCTTCCTCGAGTACGTGCTCGCCGTGACGGACGTGGACGGCGACCTGTCTCCGTCCTACTGGGACGTGCTGACCCGCGCCCAGTACCTGCTGTCGGACGACCACTCGCTGTCGGCCCAGGTCCTCATGGCTGGCGACCACATGCGCTGGAACGATCCCGACAGTGGCTCGGGTGTGAACAGCTCCTGGTCCAGCGGATACGCCTGGCTGACGTGGAAGGGCGCCAGCGATCGGGGCGTGCGCGGGGAGACCGTTGTTTCCGCGGGGCGGCTGACGCGCGACCGAAACGGCGACGCCATCAGTCCGGGGCGGGGAGAGTTCACGCCTCTCTCCTCGACCGTGCGGGACGACGCCACGATCGACTTCGCCGGGTTCCGTCAGGACGTGCTCGTACAGATCGGCCCCGAGCTGCTGGTGAAGGCGGGCGTGGAGGTTCGCGCGAGCTCGGCGAAGTACGACTACTTCGGCGCGGCGACTCGCTGGGCGCTCGACGAACAGGATCATCTCGTCCAGGTTGGGGACACGACCACGGTGCGGGTCACGCCGTCCGGCGACGAGCTGGCAGGGTGGGCAGCCCTCCGAGGGCGCGCGGGGCCCGTCACCCTGGAGGGCGGTGTCCGATATGACCGCCACTCGCTGACCGGCGATGCGCGATGGTCTCCCCGAGTCCTCGTGCGCTGGGACCCGCGGGTCGGCACCAGCGTCAAGGCGAGTGTGGGGCTCTATACACAAAGCCACGGGATCCACGAGCTCCAGACGCAGGACGGGCAGTCGTCCTTCGACCCCCTCGCTGTGGCGCATCAGAGTGCGTTGGGCCTCGAGCATCGCTGGGGACGGGGGTGGGCCGTCCGGGCCGAGGCCTACCGTCGGACGGTGGACGGCCCCCTGCCTGAGTGGGTGAATCTGTCGCGCGAGGTGAATCCCATTCCCGAGGTCGAATCGGACCGGAGGCGCATCGCCGGTGACAGGGCGCGGGCGCACGGCCTCGAGCTCCTCCTGGCCAGGGAAGGCACGGGTCGCGTGTCCTGGTCGGGCGGGTATGCATTGGCCTGGAGCGAGGTCCGGCTCGACGGGGTCTGGCGCCCGCGGACGTTGGACCAACGGCATACCGTCAACCTGGCCTGGGCCTGGCGGATCGGCGAGAACTGGCAGTTGTCCAGCTCCTGGCAGTACCACACCGGGTGGCCCTTCACCGATCAGGTTCTGGACCTGGTCGTAACGCCGGATCCCGACGGGAACGAGTCGGTCAACGTCGTCCGGCGCGGCTTCGGCGAGCTCAACGCGGATCGCCTGCCTC
Source organism: Gemmatimonadota bacterium (assembly GCA_003248075.1). Lineage (GTDB taxonomy): Bacteria > Gemmatimonadota > Gemmatimonadetes > Longimicrobiales > Gaopeijiaceae > SZUA-318. Next base: position 21,589 of record QJYK01000337.1, read on the forward strand.
CCTATCACCGGCTGGACCTGCGGCTGACCCGCACCTTCACCTTCGAGCGCAGTCGGCTGGAGCTTTTCCTCGACGTATTCAACGCATACGACCGCACGAACCTGCGGGGTTGGCAGTGGCACCTGCGGCCTGCCGGCGACGGGTCGTTCCGGGCCGTGAAGGACACCGGAGAGGAACAGCTCCCCATCATGCCCACGCTGGGCTTCCGGTGGGTCTTCTGATCCCTTCCAACCTTCCAAGGGCTCGATCCGTCCATTAGTATAGCAGCGCTATAGTATAGCGCCGCAAGCCTACTGGAGGAGCCATGGGCCGGAGCGCCCTGGGGGAGTTCGAGCACCAGATCCTGCTGACCATCCTGCGGCTGGGGAAGGAGGCCTATTCGGTCTCGATCGTCTCCGAGCTGGATGCGCGTACGGGCCGGGAAGCCGCGACCGCCGCCGTCTACATCGCACTCCGCCGCCTCGAGGCGAAGGGGCTTCTCGTGTCCCGACTCGAGTCGCCCGAGGAGAGCGGGGAGCCCTACCCGCGCAGGTACTTCGCGCTCACGGATGCCGCGTTGGACCCACTCAAGGAGGCGCGTCGCTCCTATCTGAGTCTCTGGGAGGGGCTGGAGCCCCAACTGGACGATTGATGCGCGCCGGGGAGGGGGGGATCGAGATGCCGCCACGCCGTTGGAGGCGGTGGCTTGCCCGCGTCGCGCCGCCGGAGGAGCGCGAAGTGGTCTTGGGCGAGCTGGACGAGCTCTACCGTGACCGTGCGGCCCGGGAGGGGCGTGGTGCCGCGGACGGCTGGTACCGCCGTCAGGTGGCGGGATTCATCGCCCGAGCGTGGAGCACGCGACGCGCCACGGCCGACGACTCGAGCAGGGAGGGAGGGATGGGGTGGTTGGAGAGCTTCGCCGGCGACGTCCGCTGGGCACTCCGCGGGATCCGGAAGCGCCCTGGCTTCACGCTCGTCGCGGTGGCGACGCTGGCGCTCGGCGTCGGCGCGAACTCGGCGGTGTTCACCCTGTTGAACGCGCATTTCCTCTCTCCGCTCCCCTACGACCGTCCGGACGAGCTGGTGCTGCTGTGGGAGACGAAGCGCAACGACGACGAGGTCACGACGGTTTCCCCGGGCAACTACTTCACATGGCGGGAGCGGGCCCGGTCGTTCTCGGACATCGCCGCGTTCAACGTCGACTTCGCGACCCTCTCGGGCGACGGGGCGGCGGAGCGCGTGAACGCCGCGGTCGTCGCGCCGCACTTCTTCGGTCTCCTCGGGGTCGCGCTGGCCCTGGGCTCGGGCTTCGACGAGGCGTCCGCGCGTGCCGCGGACGGGAATCTGGTCGTCCTGAGCGACGGGCTCTGGCGTCGACGCTACGGCGCGGACCCCCAGATCCTGGGGAAGGACATCCGCATCGACGGTCGTCCGCACACCGTGGTGGGCGTGGCGCCGGCGTCATTCCGCCAGCCAGAGAAGACGATCACCTGGCAGGGCACGGAGCTGTGGCGCCCCCAACTCCTGGACGACGAGCGCAACGCGTTCGGCTCCCGCTATCTGCGCACGATCGCGCGCCTCGCTCCGGGTGCCACCGTACGGCAGGCCCGCGACGAGATGGACGCCATGGCCATCCGCATGGAGGAGGCGTATCCGGAGGCCAATGCCGGGCGGCGCATCCAGGTGTGGACGCTGGGGGACTACCTGATGGGAGAATCCCGCCCCGTCCTCCTGATGCTGCTCGCGGCCGGCGCGGCGGTGCTGCTCATCGTGTGCGCCAACGTGGCGAACCTCACGCTCGCGCGGGGGCAGGAGCGCAGGCGCGAATTCGCGGTCCGCGCCGCGCTGGGCTCCGGGCGCCGTCGCCTCCTGCGCCAGGTGCTCGTAGAGTCGGTGGTGCTCGCGCTCGTCGGGGGACTCGTCGGGGCCGCGATGGTATACGGGGGCCGCGGCGTCCTGGAGCTCGCCCAGGAGCGGTTCTTCAGCACGCTCGTTCCCGCGGCCGTGGACGTCCGTGTCCTCGTCGGCACCACCGGGGTGGCCCTGATGGCCGGCCTGCTCTTCGGGCTCCCCTTGGCGCTGGGCGCGTCGTCAGAGGAGCTTCGGGGCGCCCTCGTGCAGGGTGGCGAGCGGGCGGGACGGGGCACGGGAGCCGCTCAGCACCTGCTGATCGTGGGGCAGGTCGCGCTCGCGAGCACCCTGCTGATCACGGCGCTCCTGCTCACACGCTCGTTCGGCGCACTCGTGAACGTCGCGCCGGGCTTCGACGCGGGCGGCCTGCTCACGTTCGCGGTGTCGGCGCCGTCGAGTGGCTACGAGGGGCGCGCCGACGTCGAGGCGTACTATCGCGACGTCTGGCGGGAGCTCGGCACGGTGCCTGGAGTGCGCGCCGTGGGGATGGTATCGGACCTTCCGTTCACGACCGAGAATCGGTGGACGAACCTCGAGCCGGATGGCGTCGTCGTCGATCCCGCCGATCCGCCGGTGTCCGAGTACAAGGTCGCGATGCCGGAGTACTTCGCGGTCATGGGAATCCCCGTTCTCTCCGGCGCGCTGGAGCGGGACGGTTGGGCGTCCGTCGAGGGGGAGATCCCGGTTGCCGTCAACGAGCGAATGGCGGAGATGTACTGGCCGGGGGACGACCCGCTCGGCAAGGGGCTGTCGCTGCCCTGGGACCCGCCCCGACGTCTGCGGGTCGCGGCCGTCGTCGGCAACGTACTGGACGACGGGTTCGAGGCGGCCCCCGAGCCGCTCTTCTACGTGCCGTGGGGTGGGATGCCGCAACGGCGCATGTCGGTCGTGGTGGAGGCCGCGACGCTGGGGCCCGAGACGACGTCGGCGGTGCGCGCGGCGATCGGCCGCGTCGACCCCGATATCCCGGCGGCGGATCTGCTCCCGCTGGACGAGCTCCTTGCATCGACGGTCGTGCGCCCCCGCGCCGCCTCGCTCATCGGCGGCGTGTTCGCGCTCATCGCGCTGCTCGTCGCCGCGGCCGGCATCTACGGCGTGCTGAGCTACATGGTGCAGCGGCGCACCCGGGAGCTCGGGATCCGCTCGGCGCTCGGGGCGTCGGGACGGCAGCTGGTCGGCATGGTCCTGAGGCATTCCTCCCGACTCACCGCGCTGGGCCTCGTCCTTGGGGGCCTCGGTGCCCTGGCGACCGGGAGGGCTCTCTCCGGGATCCTGTTCGGCGTGGGCGCGTTCGACCCCGCGAGCCTGCTCTGGGCCACCTTGCTGCTCGGCGTGGTCGCAACGCTCGCCGCGTGGCTCCCCGCCCGGCGGACCGTGCGCGTGGATCCACGAGAGGCGCTCCGGACCGACTGAATGGGGGCGCGGCCGCGTGCCTGCTGCGCGGGCGTAACCGGGTTGCCCGAACTCAGCCCACCGCCACCTGGTCGAACGCCTCGCGGATGCGACGGAGCCCCTCGAGGAGCTCGCTCTCGGGGTTGCCGAAGCCGACGCGCAGATAGGCGTCCATCCCGAAGTGGTCGCCCGGGACGACGAGCACGCTCTTCTCCGTCCGCAGCGTCTCGGCGAGCTCGGTCGATCCCACCGGTGCGTCGTACCGGACGTAGCAGATCGCGCCCGCGTCCGGCGGACGGTAGGAGAAGCGCCCTTCCTGACCGTCCATCCACTCGCGCAGCAGGCCGAGGTTCGCGCGCACGATGGCCTGGGTGCGACTCAGGATCTTCGGCCGGACCCCCGGCGAGAGCGCGATCGTGGCGAGGGCGTCGGAGAGCGAGTTCGGGCTGATCGTCGTGTAATCCGTGCGACCCCACAGGTCTCCGACCCGTTCGGTGGGCCCCACGATCCAGCCCAGCCGCAGCCCCGGCAGCCCATAGGCCTTCGACAGCGAGTTGGTCACGAGCACGCGCTCGTGGCACCCCCAGAAGCTGGGCGTGTGCGCGCCCGCGACCTCGGCGCCCGCATACACCTCGTCCGCCAGGATCCATGCTTCGTGTCGCTCGGTCAGCGACGCGATCGCCGCCATCGATTCCGGGGTCAGCGCGGCGCCGGTCGGGTTGTTCGGATTCGTCACCAGTACGAAGCGCGCCCCGTCGGCCAACGCGTCGGCGAGCGCGTCCAGGTCCGGCTGCCAGGCGGCCTCCTCCAGCAGGGGGACGGGAAGCAGCCGGGACCCGAACGTCTCGAGCAGCCCGGGTACCTGCCCGTAGTTCGGCACGATCACGGCGGCTTTGCCTCCGTCTTCGAGCAGGTGCCAGAACGACGTGAAATTGGCTTCCGCGCCGCCCACCGTCACCAGCACCGACGCTTCGGTGGCTCCCGGATAGAGGGCCGCGATGCGCTCCCTCAGCGCGTCCGAGCCGTTCGACTGACCATAGCCCAGGCGAACGCCCAACACGTCGAGGTCCGAGTCGGCCAGGTCCAGGAGCTCCCGGGTCGTGAGCGGATGCACGCCCGACTCGGAGAGGTTGATCTGGACGCGGTGCTCCCAGGTGGACTGGTACCGCTCCATGCGGAAAGGCGTGTAGCGCACGACGGGTCTCCGTGGGACGACGAGGTGCTGGGGGCGCGGGCCGCGCGCCCGGCGGGAGGGAAATATAGCAAGGCCGGAGCCGAGGCCGCCTGCCGCCAACCGCGCGGCCCTTGAAGAAACCGTGCCACCCCCCGCATAGTGACGGGCGACTCGCCCCTCGCCGGAGGCCCAGGGACCCGTTCAAGCACGTCATCGTCGAGCTGCACTGGCGCTCGATATGGCAGGTGCTGTCGATCTACCTGGTGGGCTCCTGGGGTGCGCTCGAAGTCGTGGACGGGGTCACCGCGAACGCCGGCCTCCCGGACTGGGTCCCGCCATTCGCGCTGTGCTGCTCGTCATCGGACTCCCGATCGTGCTGGCCACCGCCTTCGTGCAGGAGGGGATGCCGGGGAGCGGGAGTGATCGGACGGAGCCCGCCGCGGCCGTGTCGACGGACGACGGGGCCGAAGTGGAGGCGCAGCCGGCCCCCGCGCCCGCCGCATCCGGCCCCGAACGGGTGGGGGCCCACTCCGATGGCGTCCGGGGGCTCTTCACCTGGCGCAACGCGATCGGAGGCGGCGTGGGCGCCGGTCTCCTGCTCGCGACGGCCGTCGTCGCCTATTTCGTGATGCGCGTCACCGGCCTCGGGCCGGTGGCGTCGCTCGCCGCGCACGGCGTGATCGACGCCGGCGAGCCGATCATCCTGGCCGAGTTCGCGAACACGTCCAACGACCCCTCCCTGGCGAGCGTGGTCACGGAGGCGCTTCGGGTCGACCTGGGCTCGTCGCGGGCCCTCACGCTCGTCGAGGAGGGAAGGGTCCGCGAGACGCTCGGTCGCATGCAGCGCGATCCCGCCACGCCGCTCACCGCCGACCTGGCCGCCGAGGTCGCCGTCCGCGAGGGGATCAAGGCCGTGATCGACGGCGAGGTCGGCTCCGCCGGATCAGGCTACATCCTGGTGGCGACGCTGCGCGACGCCGACTCCGGCGCGCCGCTCGCCACCTTCCGGCGCACCGCCGCCGGTCCCGACGACGTCATCCAGGCCATCGACGGGCTGTCGCAGGACATCCGCGAGAAGGCGGGCGAGTCGCTGCGCTCGATCAAGGGCGAACAGCCGCTCATGGCCGTCACGACGTCCTCGCTCGAGGCGTTGCGGCTCACCACGGAGGCGGAGAGCCTTTCCGAGACCGGTGAGGAGCGCCGGGCAAAGGAGCTCCTGGAGCGCGCGCTCGAGCTCGACCCGGAGTTCGCGATGGCGTGGCGCAAGCTGGCGGTCGTGCTCGTGACGGCGGGCGGGGACCATCCGGGCCAACGGCAGGCCGCCGCGAAGCGTGCCTGGGAGCTGCGCGACCGGCTCACCGAACGGGAGCGCTATCTGGCCACCGCCTACTACCACCAGGAGGTCACCGGCGACCTGGACGCGGAGATGCGCGCCTACCAGAGCGTGCTCGACAAGTACCCGGACGACCGCAGCTCGCTGACAACCTGTCGATCGTCTTCCAGACCCTCACGCGCTACGAAGACGCGCTGGCGCTGTTGGAGCGGGCGATCGGCGGTCCCGGCTCGTCGGCTCCGGCGTACACGAACTGGGTGGTCGTGCTCGCGTATCTGGGGCGCACCGACGAGGCGCGCGCGGCGCTCGACTCGATGAACGCGGTCTATCCGGACCGGAGCGAGTGGCCGCTCTTCAACGAGTGGCAGGTCACCGCGATCGACGGAGACATCGAGGGAGCGACGGCCTCCGCCCGCGCGCTCATGACGGCCCCGACGTCGACGCGGGGTGGAGAGCCGCAGCGGAACGGGAGCTCGCGGTGACCGACGCGATGCAGGGCCACCTGGCGGCCTCGCGGGCGCGGCTGGAGGACGTCGGTGCGTGGGCGCTCGCCGAGGGCGCGACTACGACGCGTGGTTCAGGGTCACCTGGGCGGCCGTTCACCGCATGGTGTACGCGGACCCCGCCGGAGCGGTCGAGACGCTCAAGGTGTTCCTCGCCGCGGACGATCGGCTGTCCTACCCGCCGGAGGTGGATCGATACATGAAGCTCGTGCGCGACCTCGCGTTCACGGGCCAGCTCCCGGCCGCCCGCGCCGTCCTGGACGAATGGCAGGAGCGATCGGCAGGCGCGGCCGATGCGCTCATCCGGCAGGGGCGGCGCATGGTGGCCGCGCTCGAGAGCCTTGACACCGATCCGGGCGGGACCCTCGCCTCGCTCGACCGCCTCGTGTCGGAGCTCGGCTGTCCGCGCTGTCTCCACTGGGAGCGGGCCGAGATCGCGGAGCGCGCCGGCGACCTGACCCGCGCCGAGGAGCTCTGCGTGGAGAGCATGTCGGTGGCGGACGACTGGAGGACCTTCCCCCTCCACCGCGTCATGGGCCACGAGCGGCTCGGTCGCGTCTACGAGGCCATGGGACGCAACCGCGCCGCCGCCGCGCACTACGCCCGCTTCTCAGAGCTGTGGGCCGACGCCGACCCGGACCTGCAGCCGCGCGTGCGGGCCGCGCGGGTCAAGGCCGCCACGCTCGCGGCCTCCGTCGGGGAGGACTGACCCCTCCCGGAGCGCCCCCGGGCCCGCCTGGCCGCCCTCGGAGGCTGATCGGCCGCGCCCGTCCCGCGCCGCTTCCGTTCCCGCCCGACCTGTTAGATTCCCGACCGACAGAGCGCCGTCCCTCCGAGGTCGACGCTCGCGCTTCTCCGCCGCAACCCCACGCGCATGAGCCACGTCCTTCTGGTCATCCTCGACGGTTGGGGTCACTCCGACTTCGGTCCGGAGCCCGACCCGGGCAACGCGGTGGAGCTGGCGTCCGTGCCGCGCTTCCGGGACCTGTACGACCACCGGCCGCGCACGCGGCTCGCCTGCTCCGGGGAGGACGTCGGCCTTCCCGCCGGCCAGATGGGGAACTCCGAGGTCGGCCACCTCAACCTCGGAGCGGGTCGCGTGGTCTACCAGTCGATCGCGCGCATCGACCGGGCGGTGGCGGACGGGTCGCTCGCCGAGCGCCTGGGGCTCGACGGCCTCGTGCGAGGGGTCCAAGCGCGCGGTGGCGCGCTCCATCTCCTCGGCCTCGTCTCCGACGGGGGCGTGCACAGCCACATCCGTCACCTCGAGGCGATTCTGGAGGTGCTCCCCCCGGACCTCGCCGTTCGCGTCCATTGCATCACGGATGGCCGCGACACGTCTCCCACCAGCGGGGCCCGCTTCGTGAGGCGTATCGCCGAGCGTTGCGCGGGCGCACCCGGCTGGTCCATCGCGACGGTCAGCGGCCGCTACTACGCGATGGACCGGGACAAGCGCTGGGACCGGACGGAGCGGGCGTGGCGCTGCATCGCGCGCGGGGAGAGCGACGCGGTCGAGCGGGAGCCCGACTTCCTCGCGCGACGCTATGCGGAGGACGTGACCGACGAATTCGTGCCGCCCACCGTGATCGCCGGGGTCGGCGAGCGCGGGATCCGGGCAGGCGACGCGGTCGTCTTCTTCAACTTCCGTGCGGACCGTATGCGCCAGATCTGTTCGGCGCTCACGGTGTCGGATTTCACGGGCTTCGTGCGCCCGGGCCCGCTGGTCGAGGACGCGGTGACGTTCACCGAGTACGAGCCCGACTTTCCCGTGACGGTGGCGTTTCCGCCCGAAGCCGTCAGCAACGGGCTAGGTGAGGTGGTCGCGGACGCGGGTCTGGCGCAGCTGCGCGTCGCGGAGACGGAGAAGTACGCCCACGTGACATACTTCTTCAACGGCGGGGAGGAGACACCATTCCCGGGCGAGGACCGCACGCTCATCCCCTCGCCCAAGGTGGCGACCTACGATCTACAGCCCGAGATGAGCGCGACGGGCGTGTGCGACGCGGTCGTCGCAGGGATCGACTCGGGCGACTACGGCTTCATCCTGGTGAACTTCGCCAACCCGGACATGGTCGGTCACACCGGCGTGATCCCGGCGGCGGTGAAGGCCGTCGAGGTCGTCGACGCCTGTCTCGGTCGGCTCGTCGATGCCGTCGAGGCACGCGGCGATTGGGTCGCCCTGGTCACCGCGGACCACGGCAACTGCGAGAAGATGCTCGAGCCGGACGGGAGCCCCCACACCGCCCACACGACGGAGCCGGTCGACCTCATGGTCGTGGACCCGACCGGCGCCACCGGGGCGCTCGTGCACGGCGGCCGGTTGGCCGACGTGGCGCCGACCGTGCTGCGCTACCTGGGGATCGACGCCCCGTCGGAGATGACGGGACACTGCCTGGTGGCCGAGCCCTGATGGAGCTCGAGCAGCTCCTGCAGCGTGCGCTCGACCTCGGGGACGAGGGGGACTGGGAGGGCGCGGCCGCACTCCTGCGCGAGCACCTCGCCGACTTCGAGGAAGAGCCGGCGGTGCACTGTTGGCTGGGTGTCGCGGAGCGCGAGCTCGGGCTCGACGGCGTCGCGTACGAACGATTCAAGCGGACGCTCGCGCTCGGGCCGGAGGATCCCTATGTGCTGGCGACCGCCGGAAACGGGATTGCGGCGTTCGACGATCCAGACGCCGAGCAGGCGTTGCGCACGGCGGCGCTGATGGCCCCGGAGCTGCCGGTGGTACGCCTCCTGTACGGCGCGTTCCTCGCGCGCGAAGGGTTTCCCGCCGATGCCCGGCGCGAGCTCGACGCTGCCCGTGCCCTGGAACCCGAAGACGCGCAGATCGCCTACGAGCAGGGTATCGCACGCTTCCTGGCGGCGGACGTCGATGCGGCCGTCGACTCGGTCGGCGAGGCGGTGGCGCTCGATCCGGAAGACGCGTGGGCGCGTGTGGTCTTCGGGCTCCTGCTGCTCGAGGCGGGGCGCGAGGAGGAGGCGGCCGGGGAGCTGACCGAGGCGGCCCGGATGGTCCCGGAGGATGTGGAGGCGCAGGCAGCGGCCGCGCTCGCGGCGAGCGCGATCGGTGCCGACGACCTCGCCTGGGAGATGTTGGAGCGGGCCCGGGTGCGCTCGCTCGAGGGTGACCAGGACCTGGTCGAGGCTGTGGAAGAGCGGCTCGATGCAGGTGCAGAGGCGTCGCGACGCTTCCTGGCGGAGGACGTCGGACCGGACCTGCTCCGCGAGCGCGCTGGGCAGCGGCCGTGACCGTTCGCCGCGCGAAGCGGGAGGACCCGGGGGAAGGGAGGAGGTGCAGGATGGAAGGGACACTGGGAAGGACGGCTGGTATGCTGCTCGGCGGGGCGCTCCTCGCCGCGCCCGTGCATGCTCAGGAGGGGGACCGAGTGGAGGTGTACATCCCATACACGCAGTTCACGCTCGCCAACGGGCTAAACGTCATCGTCCACCGAGACCCGTCGCTGCCGATCGCCAGTGTGAATGTCTGGTATCACGTCGGCTCCAAGAACGAGCTTCCGGGGCGCACCGGCTTCGCCCACCTCTTCGAGCACATCATGTTCGAAGGGTCCGCCCATGTCCCCGAGGGAGACTTCGACAACCACCTGGAGGCCGCCGGCGGGATCAACAACGGCTCGACCAGCAACGACCGCACGAACTATTGGGAGAATGTCCCGTCCAACGCGGTCGAGCTGGCGCTCTGGCTCGAGGCCGACCGGATGGGGTTCCTCCTCGAGACGATGACCCAGGAGAAGCTCGACCTGCAGCGCGAGGTCGTGAAGAACGAGCGCCGCCAGAGCGTCGACAACCAGCCCTACGGGCGCGCCTTCGAGACCGTCTACGAGAATCTCTATCCGGCGGACCACCCCTACCGCTGGCCGGTCATCGGCTCCATGGAGGACCTGTCCGCCGCGACCCTCGACGACGTGAAGGCTTTCTTTCGCACGTATTACGCACCCAACAACGCGAGCATCGCGGTAGCGGGCGACGTCCGTGAGTCCGAGGTGCGCCGGTTGATCGAGAAGTACTTCCTGGACATCCCACCCGGGCCGGCGATTCCCGAGGTCCACGTCCCGGACGCGACGCTCGCGGCGGATGTCCCGCTCACGCTGGAGGACGCGGTTCAGCTCCCGCGGTTGTATCTGTCGTGGCATTCGACCGGAGGGTACACCGACGATGACGCGGCTCTGGACGTGCTGGCCTCGGTGCTCGCGTCCGGTAAGACCTCACGTCTTTATCGCCGGCTGGTGTACGAAAGCCAGGTTGCCCAGGACGTCTCAGCGTTCCAGGACGGCGGAGAGATCGCGGGCGCATTCTGGATCATCGCGACGGCGAAGCCCGACGTCCCCCTCTCACTGCTCCAGACGTCGATCGAGGAGGAGCTCCGGAGCCTCTCTTCGGACGGCGTGACCAGCGACGAGCTGGAGCGCGCGCTGAGCGGGATCCAGACGGACTTCGTCCGCTCCCTCGAGCACGTCGGCGGATTCGGCGGCAAGGCCGACCGGTTGAACGAATACCATTTCATGGCCGGTTCCCCAGGGTGGTTGCGGCGCGATGTGGCTCGCTACCAGGCGGTGACGCCGGAGCTCGTCGTGGCGCTGGCGGATCGGTGGATCGTGGGCCGGCCTGCGGTGCGGCTCAGCGTCGTTCCGCGGGGGCGTGCCGACTTGGCGGCTGCTCCGGGCGTCGAAGGCGTGGACGAAGGGCGATGAGGACGGTCGACGGAGCGATGGTCATGGGGACGATCTGGGCGGCGGTTTCCCTCGTAGGATGCGCGGTGGGCATGTCCACCACGGGGTCCGACGACGGCTCGGGCTCGGTGGAAGTGGGCATGGGCTCGGGCGGGGGACCGTCGCGGGGCCGGCAGGCCCTGGACCGCGACCGGGTCCCCGCGGTGGGGCAGCCCGGATCGATGTCGATGCCCGAAGCCCAGGACTACACACTCGACAATGGTCTCCGCGTGGTCCTGGTCCGACGCTCCGCTCTGCCTCTCGTGAGCCTGGCCTTTCAGTTCCGGGGTGGCGCGTCCGGTCACCCCGCGTCTCAGGCGGGACTGGCCGCGCTCGCGGCAGACATGATCGACGAGGGGACGACGCGTCGCAGTGCCCTCGAGGTCGCGGAGGCCGTCGATCGCATCGGTGCGACCCTGACCAGCGTGGCCGGCTACGACGTCAGCGCGGTGCGCATGACCACCCTCCGCTCCCACCTGCGCGAGGCCCTGGACGTCGCGGCCGACGTCATCATGAATCCCACGTTCCCGCCGACGGAGCTCGAGCGTGTTCGAGCCGAGCGCATCGCCCGCGTCATACAGCGCGGCGATCAGCCCGCGGCGCTCGCGGACGACGCGTTCGCGCGTGCGCTCTACGGCGACGCGCACCCGTACGGAGCTCCTTTGCTGGGCACGCGCGAGAGCCTGTCGGCGCTGACCGCAGACGACGTCCGCGGTTATCATGCGGCCCGCTACGCTCCGGGACAGGCTACCCTGGTGGCCGTGGGTGACGTCGAGCGCGAGGCGTTGGACTCACTTCTCGCTGAGAAGTTCGCCGGTTGGTCGGGTCCGGGTGAGGACCCGCCTCCGCTCCCGGACGCCCACGCCTCCGGCGGCGGGCGAACGATCTACGTCGTGGACAGGCCCGGCGCCGCCCAGAGCGAGATCCGCGTCGGGCGCGTCGCGCGAGCCTGGGACACCCAGGGATACCACGAGGTCCAGGTCACCAACACGATCCTGGGGGGGGCGTTCACGAGCCGTCTGAACATGAAGCTCCGCGAGGAGAAGGGATACACCTATGGAGCGTACTCCTACTTCGACCAACGACGGGGGCGAGGTCCTTTCGAGGCCGGAGCGGCCGTGGCCACGTCGGTGACGGACAGCGCGGTCGCGGACTTCATGACGGAGATCGGCCGCATCGCCGCGGAGCCGGTCCCCCAAGACGAGCTCATCCGGGCCCGCAACTACCTGGCCCGAAGGCTGCCCCAGCGATTCGAGTCGGTGGACGACGTCGGCGCGCGGTTGGCGGAGCTCGTGGCCTTCGATGCCCCGCTGGACTTCTATGTCACCTACGTCGACTCCGTGTTGGCGGTGGGAGCCGACCGCGTCCGAGCGACTGGACGCGCTGAGCTGGTGGCCGACGATATGCTCATCGTGATCGCGGGGGACCGGTCCCTGATCGAAGATCCCCTGCGCGCGCTCGGAGTCGGTCCTGTGGAGATCCTCGGTCGTGGGCCCAGCTCATGAGCGACCTGTCGATTCCGTTCGAGCGACACCGACTCGGCAACGGATTGCGCATCATCCTGTCGCACGACTCCTCTGTCCCGGTCGTCGCGGTCAACCTCTGGTACGGTGTCGGCTCTCGAAACGAGCCGCAGGGCCGCACGGGGTTCGCCCACCTCTTCGAGCACATGATGTTCCAGGGCTCGGCCCATGTGCCCAAGAACCGTCACTTCGAGCTTGTCGAGCGCGCGGGCGGGACGCTGAATGCCACGACCTGGTTCGATCGAACCAACTACTTCGAGTCCCTGCCCTCGAACCAGCTCGAACTCGCTCTTTGGCTCGAGTCGGACCGGATGGGCTGGATGCTACCGGCCATGGATCAGGAAAAGCTGGACAACCAGCGGGACGTGGTGAAGAACGAGAAGCGCCAGCGCTACGACAACCAACCGTACGGCGATTGGGACGAGCGGCTGCAGGCCCTCGTCTTCCCCGAAGCGCACCCCTACCACCACACCGTCATCGGCTCCATGGAGGACCTGGACGCTGCCACGCTGGACGACGTGGAGGCGTTCTTTCGGACGTACTACGTGCCGAACAACGCCGTGCTCACGGTGGCCGGAGACTTCGAGCGCAGCCGTACGCTCGACGCGATCGATGCCTATTTCGGCGAGATTCCGGCCGGCCGTCCGATCCCGCCCGTGCCCGGAGATCCGACCCTGCCCCCTCGCATCGGCGAGACGGTGCGGGACCGTGTGGTCGCCGACGTCCCGCTGCCGAGGGTCATCCTGGCCTCCCGCATCCCGCCGTACTCCTCTCCCGAGTTCGCCGTTGCCGAGGTAGCGCGCGGCGTCCTGGGCACGGGAAGGGCCTCACGCCTCTATCGGCGGCTGGTTCGCGAGCGGAAGGTGGCAAAGGACGTGGTGTCCTACGCGTTCCCCCTCCTGACGGGTGCATCCATGCTGCTGGTGTGGGCCACGGGGTACGAGGACACGCGTGCCGAGGACCTCGAGCGCGCGGTGGCCCTCGAGCTTGAGGGGCTGTCGGACGCCGAGGACGCCGAGATCGCCCGGGCGATCGCGGTCACCGAGACGGACCTGGTCCGCTCTCTCGAGCGCGTGGGCGAGCGCGCCGATCTCCTGTCGATGTTCGAGCTGTACTTCGATGACCCCGGTCGACTGAATCGCGAGTTGGACCGACTCAGGGCCGTGACCTCGGGAGACGTTCGGCGCTTCGCGGCCGAACGGCTCGGTCCGGACAACAGGGCGGTGTTGACCTACGTTCCGGAGGCACAGCGGTGAGCGACATGGACCGGAATCGCGTGCCCGAGGCCGGGCCGCTCCGTAGCTTCGAGTTCCCCGACATCGACCGTCGGCGACTGGAAAACGGCCTCGAGGTGCGCGTGGCACGCACCGCGCGCCTTCCGATCGTCAGCGCGAGCCTCTTCGTACGTGCGGGCGAATCGTCACTGAAGCACGAGAAGGCGGGCCTGTCCGTGCTCTCGGGTGACGCCCTCGAGGGCGGATCGCGTCGACGGAGCGGGACCGAGCTGGCCGAGTCCCTCGAGGGCATCGGGGCACGGCTCGACGTCTCGACGGGCTGGGAGGGGACCAGTGTGTCCGTGTCGTGCCTGGCGGAGCGACTGGCCGAGGCGATGGCGATCCTGGCCGAGACCCTCTTGGAGCCCGAGTTCCCGGAGGGGGAGGTGGTGCGCGCGCGGAGCCAGGCGCTGGCGAGCATCCGACAGCGGTCGATGGACCCCGCGTCCCTCGCCTCCGATGCGGCGGTACGCCGGTACTTCTCGGCCGGCGTCCCCTTCGCGCGGCCGCTCGAGGGCACGCAGGAGACGGTGGAGCCACTGGGCCGGAATCACGTGCGGGGATATGCAGAGGCCTTCTACCGCCCCGTCGAGGGCGGGCTGGTCGTGGTCGGCGATGTCCACACCGACGAGATCGAAGCGCTGGTCGCCTCCTGCTTCCAGGGCTGGGAAGGGGAGCCCCCGGTCCAGGGAGACTTTGGGGTGGAGCCCAGGACACGGGAGCGGACTTTGCTGGTCGTTGACCGTCCGGGCTCGGTGCAATCCGAGGTGCGGGTGGGTCACGTGGGCCCGGAGCGGTCCCACCCCGACGTGTTCCCGCTGACGGTCCTCAATACCCTCCTCGGGGGCGCGTTCACGAGCCGGCTCAACCTGAATCTCCGAGAGCGACACGGCTTCACGTACGGGGTGCGCTCGCGTTTCGCGCTGCGGAGGCGACCGGGCTTCTTCCAGGTGGGCACCGCGGTCGGCACGGAGGTCACGGCCCCGGCCGTGAAGGAGATCCTCGGCGAGCTGGAGGGGCTCGTGGAGGGCGGGCCCACCGAGGCCGAGGTCGAGGCCGCGCGCGACTATATCGCAGGGGTGTTCCCGCTCCGCCTCGAGACCGCCGGCCAGGTCGCGTCGCGGATCGCCGAGCTCCTCATCTATGGTCTCCCCGATGACTACCACGCGACCTACCGCGATCGCATCAGGGCCGTGACGGTCGAGGACGCAGCGGAGGCCGGAGGCCGCCACATACGGCCGAGCGAGGCCCAGGTGGTCGTGGTCGGCGACGCCCAGGCGATCAGGGTGCCCCTGGAGGCGCTCGGGGTGGGGCCTGTGGAAGTGATTCCGGCCTAGGAGGCTGTCCGGGTGTCGGGGTGCGCCCCGGGGCTGACCACCGTAAGCAACCGATCCGTGACCGGGTCGTATCGAATTCAGGCAGGGGGCCGCCCGGTGGCAACTGACAGGAGGGTCGAGTGAGCGAGGCCACCGAGACGGGACGGCTCTCGTCGCGTGACGTCCACCGCGGACGGATCCTGAAGCTCAGCCTGGACACGGTGCGGTTTCCCGACGGATCGACGGGTGAGCTGGAGATGATCCGACACCCCGGAGCCGCCGCGGTCCTCCCGCTGTTCGGCTCCCTGGGGCAGTCCGATCCCGACGTCCTGCTGCTGCGTCAGTATCGGTATGCGACCGGAGGCTACCTCTACGAGGTCCCGGCCGGTCTGCCCCTGGGGCCCGAGGAGCCGTGGATCACCTGCGCCCACAGGGAGCTCGAAGAGGAAACCGGCTACCGGGCGGCAACCATGACTCCGCTGACACGGATCTACACGACGCCGGGATTCACCGACGAGGTGATCCACCTCTTTCTGGCGACCGATCTGTCGCCTGGGGCGGCCAACCTGGACGATGACGAGTTCGTGGAGGTCGAGCGGATGCGCCTCTCGGAGGTGTTGGAACGGGTGCGGGAGGGGGACATCGTGGACGCCAAGAGCGTTGCGACGATCCTATTCGTTGCGACCTTCGTCCTCCGCTCGGGGCGGGCGTAGCGCCCCGACACGACCGGGTGTCCCAAATTGCCCCGCTCGTGCGTCATATAGGTGGGACGGGAGCGTCGGGAAGCCGCGCCGGCAAAGAGAATAGGGCCTGGCACGGCGCGTGCAGGATCAGGGGGTTGGAGGTGCGCGCCTGTCATTCGGGCAGGAGCGTCCTCGAAACAGTGAGGTGGCGACGTGGCGAGGGTTAGCGCGAAGAAGCCCAGCACAGGGTCGGCGTTCGTCGGCGAAGCGGCCGAGCATCGAAAGCTGTTGAGCGAGCTCGGAGACAGCCAGGTCGTACAGCGCTCCCTGGATGGTGATTCGAGGGCGTTCGGGGAGCTCGTGGCCCGATACGATCAGCGGCTCCTCAACTTCGTGTACCGCACGATCGGCGATCGGGAGCGCGCGCAGGATCTGGTCCAGGAGACCTTCGTTCGGGTCTACCGCCACCTGCAACGGTTCGACCAGTCGAAGAAGTTCTCCACGTGGATCTACACCATCGCCAGCAATCTGGCGAAGAACGAGCTGCGGAACCGATCCCGGAACCCGTTGGTGCTCTTCCAGACCATCAAGAAGAACTGGGACGCGGACCACCGGCCGCTCGAGTGGGAGGACACGGCGTACAAGCCCGACGACCTCTTCCGCAAGCGACACCTTCGCGAGAAGGTCGAGGAGGCGGTCACGCACCTTCCCGAGCATCACCGGATCGTATTCGTGCTTCGTGAGCTCGAAGGGAAGACCTACGAGGAGATTGCCGAGATCACGGGGTGCAACCTCGGGACCGTAAAGAGCCGCCTGAACCGTGCGAGAAACAACTTCGCCACGATCATCGCGCCCATGATCGACTGACGGAGGCCCCCCCTCCCCGAGGCGGCGAGAAGGGCAGGGACGGGCGTCTCCGAGGTCGTGGAGCACCGTGTCCCGGAGGGACCGTGGAACCCCTTCGCCAGCCGGGCAGTATCAACTCGCGAACCGTTCCGTTCGAGGGAAGGGTCCCCACGTGGCGCGGAGCGCTCGCAAGAGATGACGTGCACCGAGTTCGTCGCCGGTTTCAGCGACTATTACGACGGGACCGCGACCGAGGAGGTCGTAGCGGCGGCCGAGGAGCACCTTCAGGAGTGCGAGTCGTGCCGTCGGTATCGCCACGTGGTCGCGTCCGGAGCTCATGTGCTTCGAGGGCTGCCCGGCGTCGAGCTAAGGGAGGACTTCCACCCGCGGCTGCGCCACAACCTGTTCCATGTGGACGACGAGATCCTCCTTCGTCGACACACATCGTCCGGAACCACGGTGCTCGTCGTGGCGGGCATGGCGACCTTCCTCTCGGCTCTTGCGTGGTCGCCGACCCTGAGGCCCTCTGCGCCGGTCGTCGAGCTGGCGCCGATCGTGGTCTCCAGGCCGGTCGCCGTGCGGGCTGCGGGTCTGGGATTCGAGTCCTACCTCGGGGTAGCGACGTACGCCCAGCGGGGGCTGTGGGAGGACGCGCACCGGCTGTTCCTCGAGTATTCCGCCCTCTCCCGCCGCTACTCGCAGCGGCCGACGCTGGTCAGCACCGGGCTTGAAGAAGACCACTAGCCGCATCTTGGACGAGGTCCCCGAGCTCACGAGCGCGCGAGGGGGAGCGTTCTACGTCCACGGCGAGGATGCCTTCCGAAAGGAGGAGGCGGTCCGCGCCCTGGTCGAGGCACACGTCGATCCGGCGACGCGGGACTTCAACCTCGATCCCCTCCGGGGCGACGAGGTCGACACCGAGACGCTCGCCTCGGTGCTCGGGACCCCACCGATGATGGCCGAGTGGAGGGTGGTCGTCGTCCGCGACGTCGAGGGTCTGGCTTCCAGTGCGAGAAGCAGGGATGTCCTGTTGGCGGCGGTTACGTCGCCGCCCCCCGGATTGGCGCTGATCCTCTCCGCCACCGTGCCGCAGGGGTCGAGGGCCAAGTTCTACAAGGACCTCGCGCGAAGCGCCCGATCCGTGGAGTTCAAGCCGTTTGGCGCCGACGACGTGGTCGGGTGGCTCATGTCCAGGGTCCGCGGCCGGTTCGACATCGACATCGAGCCGGACGCGGCGCGCGCGCTGGGCTCGGCAATCGGCTCGGACCTCGGTGTCCTGGCTCGCGAGCTCGAGAAGCTGGTGGACTTCGTAGGGGAGCGTCGGGGAATCACCCTGGCCGACGTGGAAGCGGCGGGGACGAGGCTCCCGCGGCAGGACCGCTGGCGTTGGTTCGATCTCGTGGGGGACGGCCGTATCGACGAGGCCGTGGCGACGCTCGACGTCCTGTTCGGGGAAGGAGAAAGCGGTGTGGGGCTCGTGATCGGGCTCACGACGCACTTGCTCCGCCTCGGCGTGATCGCAGAGGTGGGAGCGGGCGCGCTCGAGCGCGCGCTGCCGCCGCACCAGCGATGGCTCGCGAACAAGCTGGCGACGCAGGCGAAGCGATGGCGGGCCGAGGACATCGATGCGGCGCTCGAGGGTTTGCTTCGCGTGGACCGCCTCCTCAAGGCGAGCCCACTCAAGCAGGAACACCTCCTGGAGGATTGGCTGCTGACCTTGATCACGAGGAGGGCGGCGGCATGAGGAGACCAGCGATGGGCGTGTCTATTCTGTTCGCGATCGCCTTCACCATGACGTCTGCGGGCGCCCAAACGCCTCCCTCTCTGGACCGCGTCGAGGATCTGGCGCGCGCCGGTAGAGCGGAGGAGGCGCGCGCGATGCTGATGCGCTGGTGGGAGTCGGCGCAGCCCACGGCATCACGTCGGGACCTGCAACGGGGCCTCTGGCTGCGCGGTCGGCTCACCGTCGACCCCGTCCAGGCCGAGCTGGACTACCGCCGGCTCGCGATCGAGTACCCCGGGGATCGATACTCCGACGAGGCGTTGCTCCGCCTCGCGCAGTCCGCGCACGCCCGCGGGGCCCTCAGCGCCGCCGCCCTCGCGTTACGCCGGCTGCGCGCGGAGAACCCGTCCGGCTCGGTTCGGAGGGCGACGGAGGCATGGTTGGCGCGGGTCGGTCCCCTGCCGGAAGCCGTCCTCGCGACGGACGAAGTCGAAACCTCCCTCGAGCCCGCCGAGACCCGACCCCAGCCCACGGCGGTCGAGACACGGCCGCCGCCGCCGGTGCGGCCGATCGCCGACACGCTGGCGGTCACCGCGCCCAGGTCGGTGCCGACCGCTACCACTCCCGCTCCGTCCGCACCGGCGACCTTCGCCGTCCAGCTGGGGGCATTCTCGGATCCGGCCGGAGCGAGGCGCGTCCTTGCCGGCCTCGTGTCCTCCGGGGTCGAGGGACGGCTGGTGCGTCTCGACGGCAGCCCCCTCATGCGCGTGCGCACCGGGCGCTTCCGTACCCGGGAGGCGGCCGCAGCCGAGGCGCGGCGCCTCTCGGGTCGCGGCTTCGCCGTGATGGTCGTGAGCGACGTCGACAAGGAGCGCTTGGTCGGTCGCTGAGGTGCGAAACAGACTGCGGGCGCCTTCAGAGGGAGGCCAGCACTCGCTCCATGCGGGAGCGCACGTCCTCGGCCAGCGGCGCGAGGTCCTCTCGACCGGCGATGCCGAGCTGCTGCGCCGGGTCCAGAATCGAGACGACGCTGGTCCCCTCCTGGTCGCCCTGGTACACCACGACATTGCAGGGAAGCAGGAGCCCGATATCGAGCTCCTCGCTGAGCGCGCGGTGGGCCAACGGCGGGTTGCAGGCGCCGAGGATCCGATAGGGTCGGAACTCGATGCCGAGCTTTGCCCGGAGCGTCCGCTCCACGTCGATCTCGGTGAGCACGCCGAAACCTTCCTGGCGGAGCGCTTCGCGCACCAGCGCGTCGGCTCGCTCCACCGGAAGGTGCACGATCTTCTTGAGTCCGTAGGTGGTTCGTGTAGACATCGCAGGGTCTGGTCGTGGATCTTGGGGAAGGCGGAGGGTCCCACGAGAAAGCTAGCCAGGTACGCTTCGGTCGGTAGGGACTCGACCCTCCGTCTTGTCGGCCCCGCGAGGGAGCCGGCACCTTGCCACCGCCCTTCGGACACTCGTCGACAACCGCGATGACACCAAATTCGGCCGAATCGTACGACGCCAGCCGTGGACACGGATTCGGCACGGGCCCCGTCTTCCTGGCGAGCATCAGCACGATCCTCGGCGCCATCATGTTCCTGCGCTTCGGCTACGCAGTCGGGAACGTGGGGCTGCTGGGGGCGCTGCTGATCATCTTGCTCGGCCATGCGGTCACGATACCGACCGCGCTCGCCATCGCCGAGATCGCGACCAACCGCCGGGTGGAGGGCGGCGGGGAGTACTTCATCATCTCGCGCTCGTTCGGAACCACGATCGGGGGCGCGATCGGGATCAGCCTCTACCTCTCGCAGGCCATCTCGGTCGCTTTCTACATGATCGCGTTCGCGGAGGCCTTTCGACCCCTGTCGGGCTGGTGGGAGGCGACCGTCGGCCTTCCCTTCGATCCGCGTATCGTCTCCCTTCCGGCCACGGTCGGTCTGGTGGTGCTCGTCGTGTCCCGCGGCGCGGACCTGGGTGTGAAGGCGCTGTGGGGCGTCGTGGCGGTGCTCGCGCTGTCCCTCGCCATGTTCTTTGCCGGTTCCCCGCCGCCTGACATCGTCCCCGACGGGGTGACCGTCGTGTCGGACCTTCCGGATGCGGACCCGTTCATCCTGGTCTTCGCCATCGTCTTCCCCGCCTTCACCGGAATGACCGCCGGCGTCGGACTCTCAGGGGACCTTTCGAATCCGAGGAGGTCCATTCCCCTTGGGATCATGTCTGCGACGTTCTCGGGCATCATCGTCTACGTGCTGGTGGTGACCAAGCTGGCGGCCTCGGCGAACGTGGCGACCCTCGACGCCGACCAGCTCGTGATGAGCCGGATCGCCATCTGGGGTCCCATCATCCCCATCGGGCTCGCCTCGGCGACCCTGTCCTCCGCCCTCGGGTCCATTCTGGTCGCGCCGCGCACCCTCCAAGCGCTGGGGGGCGACGGCATCGCCCCGTGGGGGCGGGTCAACGCCTACGTCTCCTCCGGAGAGGGGGCTGCGAACGAGCCGCGCAACGCGACGCTGATCACATCGGCGGTGGCGCTGGTCTTCGTCCTGCTCGGCAACGTGAACCTGGTGGCCCGAATCGTGTCGATGTTCTTCATGGTCACCTACGGTGCCCTGTGCGCGATCTCGTTCCTGGAGCACTTCGCCGCGCGGCCCTCGTATCGGCCCTCGTTCCGCTCCAAGTGGTACCTCAGCCTGTTCGGCGCCGTGATGTGCCTCATGCTGATGCTTCAGATGGACCTGGTCTACGCGGTGCTCGCCATCGCGGCCATGGCGGGTCTGTATCTCGTGATCCGCAAGAGCCGAGGCGGCGTGGACGACCTCGCGTCCATCTTCCACGGGGTGATGACGCAGGCGACCCGGTACCTGCAGATCCGTCTGCAGAAGATCCCGCCGGACGACTGGCGGCCCAGCGTGATCACGATCACGCCTCGGACCTTCGATCGATCCTCTCCGGTGCAGCTGCTCGACTGGATCTGCCATCGGTACGGATTCGGCACATACCTCCACTACATCCGCGGGCGGCTCGAGCCCGAGAGCTTCCAGGAGAGCCTGGAGGTGCAGGACCGCTTGGTGCGAGCGATGAAGGATCGGCGCGGAGCCATCTACGTCGACACCATGATCAGTCCGTCCATGGCGTCGGCACTGGCCCAGAGCCTCCAGATGCCCGGCGTTTCCGGGATGGACAACAACACCATCCTCTTCGAGTTCGGCGTCCACGACCCGCCGGCCGTTCTGGACGAGGTCGTGGAAGGGCTGGCGTTGTCGGGTGTGCCCCACATGAACCGACTGGTGCTCAGGCACGGAGACAACTTCTTCGGTGCACGGAAGAGCATCCACATCTGGCTCACGTGGCACGACGCTCGCAACGCGAATCTGATGATCCTGTTGGCATATATCCTGCTAGGCCACCGGGACTGGCACGGGGCGGAGATCAGCATCTTCGCGGCCTACCCCCGGCCCGAGGTTCGAGAGCGGTCGGAGGAGCTGCGCCAGATGATCGCGGATGGCCGACTGCTCATCTCCGAGAAGAACGTCAAGGTCATTCCCACGGACGACAGCATCGACTTTCCGCGCCTGGTGGATGCCCGCTCGGGTGCTGCCGACCTGGTGATCATGGGGTTCACCACCGAGCGTCTGGAGCGGAAAGGCGGGGCGCTCTTCAAGCGGTTCACGGAGCTCCGGGACGTGCTGTTCGTGTCCGCCGAGGAGACCATCTTCATCGAGTGAGAGCGGCCTCACACGTCCCGGTCGGTTGATCCCCCCGGGCGGGGCGGATTATCGTACCGATCCGGCGCCCGAGCGGCGTCGACACCGTCGGGAGCCGGCCCTCCGGGCGGCTCCCGTTTTGCCGAGGCGCATGTCCGCTACCGAAGACACGCCCCTGATGCAGCAGTGGCGCGATGCGAAGTCCCGTCACCCGGACGCGCTCCTCTTCTTCCGGGTGGGCGATTTCTACGAGCTCTTCAACGCCGATGCCGAGGAGGGCGCCCGGCTCCTCGGGCTGACGCTCACGTCGAGGAACAACGGAGCCGCGGCGCGCGTGCCCCTGGCGGGGGTCCCCGCCAAGGCGCTCGACGACTACCTCGCCCGACTCGTTCGCCTGGGGCGCCGGGTGGCCATCTGTGATCAAGTCGAGGATCCGGCGCTGGCCAAGGGGATCGTCCGCCGCGAGGTGACCGAGACGGTGACGCCGGGCACCGTCCTGGCGGATGCGCTTCTCTCCGCCCGGCGCAACAACTTCCTGGTGTCACTCGTGGAAGACCGGGACGACGGCTTTGGACTGGCCGCTCTCGACGTTTCCACCGGAGAGATGGTGGTACAACGGGTGGACGGCGACGCGCTCAGCGCCGAGATGGGCCGTCTCGAAGCCACCGAGGTGCTCGTGCCGAGGGCGCTCGCGGACACGGGGTTGGGGGGAGACGAGGAGAGATCAGTCGCCCGCACGGTTCGTGACGACTGGATGTTCGACGAGGACGTGTGTTCCCACGCCCTGATCCGGACGTACCGCATCCAGTCCCTCGAGGGCCTGGGCTTCCAGTCCGGCGACTCGGTGTTGGCGCGCGCGGCGGGTGCCCTTGTCCAGTACCTGGACGAGATTCGCCCCGGTGGCGTCGCCCATCTGAGGCCGGTCCGCATTCGTCGGCCCGGTTCCGCCATGTTGCTGGACGAGATGACGCGTCGGAACCTCGAGCTCGTCGAGGCGTTGCGCCCGGGACAGGAGGGCGGCACGCTGCTCGACGTCCTCGACCGGACCGTCACGGCGATGGGCGCCCGTATGCTCCGCCGCTGGGTCCTCGAGCCCCTCGTCCGTCCGGAGGACATCTGGCTTCGCCAGGCGGCTGTCGCGGAGCTTGTGGAACGGCCGGACCTCCAGCGGGACCTCCGCGAAGCGCTGAAGGGTGTCACCGATCTGGAGCGGATCGCCGGGAAGCTCGGGACCGGCCGGGCGTCTCCCCGCGATCTCGTAGGCTTGCGACGCTCCCTTGGAAAGCTGCCGGCGATCCACGATTCGGTGGCGTCCGCGCAGTCGGAGCTCCTCCGGTCCCTCGGGACGGAGCTCGACACGCTCGCAGACGTCAGTGGACTGCTCACCCGGGGCCTGGCCGACGAGCCACCGGCTGCGCTCGTCGATGGCGGGGTCATCCGAACCGGGTGGTCGGACGAGCTGGACGAGCTCCGTGCCGTCCGCGACGGCGCGGTCGATTTCATCGCGCGACTCCAGGCCTCCGAGCGCGAGCGCACCGGCATAGCTTCGCTGAAGGTCGGCTTCAACAAGGTCTTCGGGTACTACCTGGAGGTCACGCGATCCAATCTGGATCGCGTCCCGGACGACTTCGTGCGCAAGCAGACCCTGGCGAACGCCGAGCGCTACTTCACACCCGAGTTGAAGGAGTGGGAGGAAAGGGTCTTCGGGGCAGAGGACCGTATCGCGCAGCTGGAGGCGGAGCTGTTCTCGAGCCTGCGGTCCGAGGTCGCGGCGTCCGTCGCCCGCGTGCAGGAGGCCGGCGCCCGCATCGCTACCCTCGACGTGCTGGCGACGTTCGCGCTCGTGGCCAAGGGCAACGCCTGGGTGCGGCCGGAGGTACACACGGGCTTCGACCTGGAGATCGCGGCGGGGCGGCACCCGGTCGTCGAGACCATGATGCCCCGGGATGAGTTCATCCCGAACGACCTCCGACTGGACGAGGACGGGTGGATCGTCGTGCTGACGGGCCCGAACATGGCAGGCAAGAGCACGGTCCTCCGCCAGGTGGGACTCATCCAGCTCCTGGCACAGGTCGGCTCCTTCGTGCCGGCTGACCGAGCGCGCCTTCCCGTGACCGACCGCATTTTCACCCGGGTCGGCGCCTCGGACAACCTGTCCCGCGGACAGTCGACCTTCATGGTCGAGATGAGTGAGACGGCCGCCATCGTGCACGGTGCCACGGAGCGCTCCCTGGTCCTGCTCGACGAGATCGGAAGGGGTACGTCCACCTACGACGGGGTCTCGATCGCCTGGGCGGTCACGGAGCACGTCCACGAGCGGTTGGGTGCCAAGACCATCTTCGCCACCCACTACCACGAGCTTACGCAGCTCGGAGACCTGCTGCCGGGCGTCAAGAACATGAACGTCCTGGTGAAGGAGGTGGGCGACGACATCGTCTTCCTCCGGCGCCTCGTGAACGGCGGTGCCGACCGGTCCTACGGGATCCAGGTCGCGCGGCTGGCCGGGCTCCCTGCGGAGGTGGTCGCCCGGGCCCGGGAACTTCTTGCGGAGCTGGAGGGAACACATACCCACGGTGGCGAGGGCCTGGGGCGGCGAGGACGGTACCGACCGGCGTCGGAGCGCCCTCTCGATCAGCTGTCCATCTTCCATGCGGACCATCCCGTGGTGGAGCGACTTCGGTCGGTGGACCCGGACGCCCTGACGCCGCGTGAGGCGCTGGAGGTTTTGTATCAGCTCAAGACCGAAACAGACGAGAGGTAGGATGGTGGCGGCACATCCTCTGAAGCCGGGCCGCTCCGGCCAGACCCCCGCGCGCGCGATGCCGGTGCTCGTCCTGCTCTTCCTGGCGTGCGGCGGTGAGGGGGAGATCGAGCAACCCTCGCCCCTCTATGGGCAGGTACCGATCGACTACCCGCTCCAGCTCTGGGACCAGGACATGGAGGGCGAGACCCTCCTCCGCGTACGCGTGACCGACACCGGGCAGGTAGACTCCGTCGAGGTGATGGAGAGCTCCGGACACGCCGCGTTCGACTCGGCCGCCGTGGACGGAGCCAGGGACCTGCGCTTTCGACCCGCCCGCCGTGGCGGCAAGCGCATCCAGGTCTGGGCGAAGGTCCCCGTGCACTTCTCCAAGCGTCCCCGTCCCGACACCCTCGGGCTGGTCGAGGCCGGATAACCGATCGTCCCACCCGGGGTCCGGCGTCGGCGTCGGAGCCCCGGCCCCCTTCAAACCGGGAGCGGTCTGAAACCGTCCAACCTGGCGGCGCCGTAGGGAACGGGTGACTCGGGATGGAGTGGAGAAATGATCGGTAGGGCAGGGCGGTTCGGGATGGCCGTGTGGGCGGCGGTGATGGCCATGGCCTCGGGGGCCGGCGAGCTCCAGGCGCAGCAGGACTTCTCGTGGAGCGGCACGCTCGCCGCGGGACGGGTGCTCGAGGTCCGGGGCATCTCGGGTGACGTTCGTGCGACGTTGGCGACGGGGCGGACGGCCGAGGTGACGGCAACGAAGCACGGCCGGGAATCGGACTTCGACCTCGTGGAGGTCCGGGTGTTCGAGGAGTCCGACCGGGTCGTGATCTGCGCGCTCTACGACCGGCCGGGCGCGGAGTCCTGCGAGCACCGCGACGGTGGTGACGACCGGCGCGGCCGCGACCGCAACCTCCGTGTCAGCGTCGACTTCGAGGTCGAGGTTCCCGCCGGTGTCGAGTTCATCGGCAGGACCGTCTCGGGCGACGTGGATGCCGTGGGCCTTCGCTCCGACGTGGACGCCTCCACCGTGAGCGGGAGCATCATGGTGTCCACCACCGGGGTGGCGCACGGAAGCACGGTGAGCGGAGAGGTCGAGGTGGAGATGGGCAGCCTGGATTGGGATCGACTGGAGTTCAAGACCGTGAGCGGAGACATCACGCTGCGCGTGCCCGCCGGCCTCGACGCGGATGTCGACTTCGAGTCCCTTTCGGGCGATTTCTCCACGGACTTCGACATGGAGATCCACCGGCGTCGGGACCGCTTCGTCGGAAGCGAGGTGGAGGGCAGGATCGGCTCGGGTCGGGGCAGGCTCAGCTTCCGCACGGTGAGTGGCGACGTCCGACTCCGGCGCGTGCGCTGACGCGCGTCGAGCCGCGACGCAGCTCTCCCTGGACCCCCGCGCACGCTGGCGCGAGGAGCCAGTCCGAGTAATGGGGCGCGGCCGCGCGCAGGGGGCTCGCGAGGCTCAGGCGCGGAAGGACGAGGAGTCGTAGCCCAGCTACGGCGACGAGGAGGGACAAAGCTTCAGCCCGCGACCCTCCTGCGCCCACAGCTTCGTGGATAGCTTGCTCTTGCGCGGTTGTGGGTTACGGCGGCACGGCCCCATCTTCGTCGTTGATTCGCCTCGACGTAGCTGGGGCTATGCCTTCGGCGAACCGCCTTGAATCTGGGGGCCGTGGCGCTCGTAACGCGGCTCGCACCATTACTCGGACAGGCTCCTGGGCTCCGTTCGGGGCGGAGGGTGGCACCCCTCTTGCCCCGCTTGGCTCCAGGACGGTCCGTCCCTCGCCCCGGAGAGCGCCTGGATGCGTGAACGCCACCACCGCCCGTACGCGGACGTCGCCGAGCTGGTAGGCTGGACGCCGCTGGTGCGGCTCAACCGGGTGACGGACGGGTGCCGCACGCCCGTCTTCGGCAAGGCCGAGTTCATGAACCCGGGCGGGTCTGTGAAGGACCGCATCGGCCTGGCCATGATCGAAGCGGCGGAACGCGAGGGGACGCTGCGTCCCGGCGGCGTCATCGTGGAAGGGACCAGCGGCAACACGGGCCTCGCGCTCGCCATGGCCGGGGCGATCAGGGGGTACCGCTGCATTTTCACGATGCCCGACAAGATGAGCACGGAGAAGGTGAAGCTGCTCCGCGCCTTCGGGGCCGAGGTGATCATCACTCCGACCGCGGTGCCGCCGGACCATCCCGAGAACTACGTCATGAAGGCGAAGGCGATCGTCGCCAACACGCCCGGGGCGGTGCTCGCGAACCAGTTCTACAACCCGGCCAACCCCGAAGCGCACTATCGGACCACCGGCCCGGAGCTCTGGGAACAGAGTGAAGGTCGCATCACGCACTTCTACGCCGGGGCAGGTACCGGCGGGACGATCACCGGCACGGCGCGCTACCTGAAGGAGAAGAACCCCGACGTGAAGATCGTCGGCGTGGATCCCGTCGGGTCCATGATCGCGCCCTTCTTCCGCACAGGCGAGAAGGTGGAGGGCCATCCGTACAAGGTCGAGGGCCTCGGGAACGACAAGATCCCCGGCACCCTCGACCTGTCCCTCATCGACGATTACGTGACCGTCACTGACCGTGACTCGTTCCTCATGGCCCGGCGCCTCACCCGGGAGGAGGGACTGTTCGTGGGGGGCTCCTCGGGGCTGATCGTGCATGCGGCCCTCGAGCGCGCGAGGCAGCTCGACGACCCCGAGGCCTTCGTGGTCGCCGTGCTTTGCGACTGGGGCGAGCACTATCTCAGCAAGGGATTCGACGACGACTGGATGCGGGAAAACGGTTTCCTCGACCGTCCCAGGAGGCGGAGCGCGGGCGACATGCTGCGTGCCAAGGAAACCCTGGATGGCGTGATCGCTGTTGCTCCCTCGACGAACGTTCGCATGGCTCTGAGCACCATCACGGCCCACGACATCGGACAGCTCCCGGTCCTGTCGAGCGATCAATGCGTCGGCTCGCTCGCCGAGTCGGACCTGATGGCCAAGGTGATCGAAGACCCGCGCATCCTGGACGACGCGGTGGAGTGCCACATGGACGCCCCCTATCCCGTGGTGGAGGCACATGTGGACGCGGATCAGATCACCGCGCTCCTGCAGCGCGGGAACGCCGCCTGTCTGGTGCGGGAGAACGGAGCCATCTCTGGGATCGTGACTCGCTACGACGTGGTCCGGGCGCTCACGGGGGCCGCGCTGTGAGCGTGACCGGGCCGAGCTGATGAAGATCGCCGTCCTCATGGGGGGCAGGTCCGACGAACGCGATGTGTCCCTGTCTTCGGGGGCGCAGGTGGCGCGGGCGCTGCGTCGGGCAGGACACGAGGTGGTCGCGGTCGACACCGTGCACGGCGCCCTCGCTTCTGCCGACGAGCAGCGCCTGCTCACCGAGGGCGTGCGGGCATCGCCGCCTCCCGCGGGATCCCTCGGTGTGCTCCACGAGG
>QJYK01000194.1 GCA_003248075.1 Gemmatimonadota bacterium
CAAGGACTCCCGGCCAGTGCCCCGTCAGGGACTCGAACCCCGAACCTACTGATTAAGAGTCAGTTGCTCTACCAGTTGAGCTAACGGGGCGACTCCGCTCCCGACCGCGGGTCGGGAGCCAGAAAAGCTACCGCGTCGGAGCCCGAGGTCAACCTCGCGAACCGAGGGCCGACTCCATCATCTCGGTGGCGTCGGCGGACGCGACGGGCTCGACCTCCACGTCGACCTGGATTCCGGAGCGAACGCTCTCGGTGACGATGCAGAAGTCCTCGAAGATCTCGGCACACCGGTGGAAGCGCTCGGGGACGGGGCCGTCGAACAGGGGCTCCATCGTCACCTTCAGCGAACCGACGCGCAGGCGCCCGCGATCGTTGCGCTCGACGGTGCCGGTCACACGCGCCCGGATCCGCTCGACGCCCACCTGCGCCTTCTGCAGGCAGAAGGCCAGGCTGGCGGCCAGGCAGTTGCCCACCGCGGCGCCCAGGAGCCGGACCGGGTTCGGACCCGAGCCCTCCCCCAGGGGCCGCGCCTCGTCGGTGCGGATGACGTCCCATTCCGGGTCGTCGAACGTGATCTCGAAGCGGTAGCCCTCGCCCTGCTCCACGGTCAGCGAGAACGTCTTCGCCTCGCTCATCCGACCCTCCCGTTCGGTGTTCGTGCGCCTCATCTACGTTGCCGCCGGGGGTGTGCCGAGGTCTGCCGGGAACGGCCGAGTCCGCCTGTGGGGGATCTCCCACCGGAGCCATGGGGATTCGTCCTACAGACATGTACGGACCTGTTTGCCGAACCTCAATGTGTGCGGTCGGTCGACGCTCGATGCGTACCCGTAGGCGGCCGCGCGCCACGTTCGATCGAGGAGGATCCATGCGGAAGGTCGCGCTGCTGACGATGGTTGCCCTGTCCGGGTGCCAGGGGGCGGAACAGCCTCCGACGGTGACCGACCAGACGCCGGTCATGACGTCCGACGTCCACCACGCAGTGGCGCTCACTGACGAGCAGCTCCAGGGCAGGCTCATCTTCGAGACCGTGTGCTGGACGTGTCACGGCCCGGCGGGGCGGGGAGACGGTCCCGCCGTGCAGGCCGGCTCCATGAGCCCACCGCCCACCTTCCAGACCCAGGACTACGCGTCGGCGTCCGCCGCAACCCTGGCGCGCCGCTTCCAGTTGGGCCTCACCGGTCCGGATCCTTCGCACCCGCACATGCAGTACGTCTCGTCGCTGCTGAAGCCCGAGACGTTCGCGGTCGCGCTGTCCTATATCCCCGCCATCGCCTACCCGCCCGAGATCCCCGGCAGCGCGATCAACGGTGAGCGCATCTACCAGTTCCGCTGCTCCGGCTGCCACGGGACCGGCGGCCACGGAGACGGGCCGGGCGCCGACAACCTGGTGGACATCAAGCCGGTGGACTTCACGACCGACACGCTGGTCGCGGCCCGGGACTGGGACGCCCTCCATGGCCGCATCCGTGAGGGCGGGCGCACGGTTCACGGCTCGGCGATGCCGCCGTGGGGGATCGTGCTTCCCGATACGGACATCTGGGACCTGGTGGCCTACCTGGCCACCTTCCAGCCGGGTGCCGTCGCACGGCCCACCTGGAGCCGCTGAGCGCCAGCGCGCGGTTGTCCGGATAGGTCCACAGCCCGAGGGTTCCCTACCTCCCGCCTGGGTGGGAAAAGGACCGGGCGCTGGCCAGCCGGAGCACGAGGACGACGACCGGTAGCCCCACCCACAGCGTGATGGCCGCCGCCAGGGCAAACGCTCCAAGCCCGGTCAGCCTGAACGACGTCCCCGCGAGCTGCGGAGGATGGCTGACGAAGATGGCCGACACCAGGACCAGGATCGATCCGGTGATCACGGAGCCCAGGCGCCGTTCGGGCCAGCGGTCCAAGGCCCGCTGGAGCGCCCGGACGCCTTCGACGCCCGCCCAGGCGCACCACGCGGTGCCGAAGCACCAGGCCCCCGCACACAGCACGAGCGTCGCCCAGCGAAAGTCCGTGAGCAGGGCGGCCGTGAGGCTCATGCCGGCCGTCACGACCCAACCGGCCCCCACGAGGGGTAGCGCGAGCGCGCCGCCGCCGACACCCCGAAGGAGCGCCCGCCGACGACTGACGGACGGAGGACGTCCCACGACCGCCAGGACGCACCCGTGCATGAAGCCCAACACCACCCCCACGACGTAGAGGACGGGGGCGGCCAGGAGCTGGAATCCGGTGCTGACCGCCCCGGAGAGCGTGAGCCCGCCCACAAGGATCCCTCCCCAGGCGATCCCACCGGCCACCGTCCAGGTCATGGTGACCCGGATGCACGAGCCGGCCGGGCCGAACAGGGACCGCAGACGCGACCCCACCGGCCGCGCGTGCTCCCGCTCGAAAGCGACCATGGCGCTCGCGGTACAGGTGGCCGAATACGATTCCGGGCCCCCTGGGCCCGGAACGTTCTCCGCGTCGGCGTCGGGGAGCTCGGGACGCCGGTCGCTCCTCCATGCGGACGCCGTTGTGTCTACAGGACTTACGTATCGGCATCATGCGCCCGGGCCGTATCGCGCCGCTGTAGGGCGGAACAAGGGACGCGCTGTGGGGAGATCCCCGACCCTCAGATCCCCCCGCCGCCGCCCACCGCGTCGGGTCTCATGACCTCGAGGATATAGTGCGCCACGGCGTCGATCTCCCGCGGAGAGATGCCGCCCTCACCGTAGATGGGCATACCGTCCTCGTGACCGACGAAGACGACGTGCCTGAGGGTGTCGGCGCGGGCAAGCGGCCAATCGGCCGCGACCAGGGAGGGCACCTCGAGCCGGCGTTCGCGCGCGTAGTCGGTCTGGCCTCGCCCCAGCGGCCCGTGACAACGGCGGCACTTCTCCGCGTAGACCAGGTTGCCCTCGACAGCGCGTACACTGTCCGAGGCCCAGGCCACGGAATCGAACAGTGCCGGAGTGAACGCGGCCTCGGCCTCCCGTACCCTCTGCCCCCGATCGGGAGGCTCGAAGTCGTGACCGCACCCGGAGAGCAGGAGCCCGACGCCCACAAGTCGAGCGATGCGGGGGAGTCTCGTCATCGAATCGTGTCTTTGCTGGTCGGATGGATGAGGGTGGCACCGGGCACGGCGCTCCGGGCTCGATCGAGGGCCTCCTCGGCCGCCTCCTCGTTGCCGAGGGCGTGCTCGGCCATATAGACGCCGAACCAGGCGGCGGCTGCGTCGGGATCGATCTCCGTGGCGGCGCGGTACTCGCGCAGCGCACCTTCGTGATCATCGGCCCTGAACAGCACGCTGCCACTGTCCAGGTGGCGTACGACACGCGGATCCAGATCCTCGCGCTTCTGCAGCGCCTGCTGTGGATCCATCGTCTCGGTCCGTTGGTCGTCGGGTCGGCAGGATACCACGGCGGCCAGGGCGAGAACGAGGATGACGCCTCGGTTCACGCTCATGGCTGACTCCCGTTCAGGGGGTTGCGGAGGTGGCACGCCACGCAGGTGCGCGGACTCCGCTCCCACGCGCTGCGAGCGTCGAAGTCGGCGCCGTGGGGGCTGACCTTGAAGGCCCCCGCAACCCCGTGACACTGCATACAATCGGTCTGTTTGTGGCAGCTGATGCAGCTCTCGAGGCCTTGGCGCGCCGCCTGCCCGTGCCGGATCAGCCAGAAGGCGCCCGCCGAGTGATACCCGGGGCCCAGGCGCCCGAAGCCCGTCAACCCGCTTTCCTGGTGGCATTCCCGGCAGAACGCCTCGGTCGAGTGACAGTTGGCGCACTCGGCCTCGCGGCCGAAAGCGGCGGCGGGGTGTCGCGCCACGAAGTCGGGCGGATGATAGCCGCCATTGGAGGGACCGTCGTGGCATGCCACACAGAACGACTCCTGGTGGCACGTGGCGCAGGTTCCCGGCTCGGCGGCGGCCAGAGCCGTGTGGACGTCCAGGAAGAAGAGCGATGCATGGCTCGCGGGGGCTCGCGCCTCGATGCCCGCCCCCGGCGCCAGCACCTGGTCGGCCCGTGGAAGCGCGGCAGCCCGAACCGGCAGCGACCCCGAATGGCACACGGTGCAATCGTCCTGCGTGTGGCACGTGGCGCAGGCCTCGCGCGACGCCTGCGTTCCGTGCTCGTCGAACCACGCCTCGTCGTGCGTCGCGGGCTTCGGGTAGTATGCGGTCATCATCGCCAGCTCCATCCCCGCGGGCGCGTACTCGAGCGATTCGATCTCCGGCCGTGCGGCATCCACGTGGCACGCGGCGCAGCGGTCCGCCGTATGGCAGGTCGCGCACCGCCTCCAGTCGGCGGACGCCGAGCTGCCGTGGCCCTCGAGCACGAAGTTCTGCGCCTCGTGGTCCGCGGGCATGGGGAGCGCCTCGATGAACGACAGGGACATGCCCGATCGCGCGAGCGGTGTGTGGCAGGTCCTGCAGTACGCGTCGACGAGATGCTCCTGGGCCTGGTGCTCGTGGCATCCGAAGCAGGTTCCGAGCTGGATGTCCTCGGACACCGACATCCGCGCCCCACCCTCGGGGGTGTGGCACCCCGTGCACTCGACCGGCGGATCGCCGCCGCGCTCCAGGCGCCCGGCGTGGACACGGTGATCGAAGCGGAGATTGTGCGCGCGCCGCTCCGGCGCCGACCAGGACACCCTGACCTGCTGCTCTCCGTCGTGGCAGCGCGCGCAGGTCGCCGCCGTCGGATAGAACGAGGCCGAATCCGATCCGGGGATGCCCTCGTGACATCCGGCGCACAGGGGGAAGAGCCCTTGATGCCGCTCGTGCGGAAAGCCCTGCTGCTGAGCGCCCGCGGCCGCGGCTCCCGAGCCGCCAGCCAAAGCCGTGAGCGCCGTGACGGCGAACGCCAGCCGTCGGGTGTGACAGAGCACCTGCGGAGCCAGTGGTCTCATCGACGCATCCTCCGCTGCGAAAGGCCCGGATCCTCTCCGACCCCGATTCGAAGCGACGACCAGGCGCGGCTCTGGCTCCACGGACTCGTCGACCGCGTCCCACCGTCGCGATGGCGCAGAACCGACGCCCCGCCCGCCACGGTGATCCGATCCGTGAGGACCAGGTCCGCGGACAAGCCACCCCCTACAGCCCTTCCGTCGCCCAACCGGAACTCCTCGACCTGTTGGAACGTCGTCCCGTGGGCGCTCAGCCCGAGACGATCGGAGGCATGATAACGCATGCCTAGGTCGACGGAGCTCAGGAAGGCTCCCGGCCCCCACTCGAGGCGGTACGAACCGTCCATGCTCCAACCGTCGCCGAGCTCCCACCGCGCCCCGGCGCCGACGCGCCAGCCCTCGTCCTTGAGCGGGCGGAACACCGTCGTGGCATTCGTCTCGCCGTAGGTCCGCCACCCACCCGACGCCCACAGCGCCAGGTCGGGGCGCGCCGACCAGGAGCCGCGCAGCTCGGCCTCGGAGTACGACACGGGCTCGAAGAAGCCCCAGATGGTGGAGAGCTGGAAGTAGGGCACGTAGCGTCGCGCCGTGGCCTCGACCATCCAACGGCCGTCCTGCAACGGCATCATGACCGTGAGCCGACCCTTCCCCACCCGCCCGAACGCGAAGTCGTAGTCCACCGATCCGGTCAAGCGCGCCCGCCGCACGTTGGACACGAAGTCCAACGATCCGCGCTCACTCACGAGCCCGGATCGATCCGCATAGATCTCGCGCTGGTACCGGGCGGTGGCCGATCCCGCGCTCAGCCGGGCGCGGGCCGCCGCGCCGACGAGGTGGACGGTCTCGTCCGGGATGAAGGACTCCAGAGGGCGGAGCGCCTCGTTGGCGGGCTCTCGCAGGCCGCGTGCGAGACTGCGTCCCAGGTAGGCAGACACCTCGTAGCGTCGGCTGCTCCACGAGGCCCACGCACCGTCGAAAGCCGGAAACCCCAGGCCGGAGCGGATCTCCTGTCGACCGGCGCGGACGCGGATCGAGCCCCGTTCGAGCTGCGCATACCCCAGGATCATGTCGAAGGCGTCGTCGGAGCGCGGCCACGCGACGTCACCGCCGGCTCTCGCGCGCCCTCTCAGGAGCGTGGTGAGGCTCAGTCCCTGCACGCCCCACCCCCACGCCGTGAGGCTGACGTCCTGGGTCGCCGCCACGGTCGTCTCCCGGGCGGCGACCCCGTAGAGCGTACATTGGCTCGCGGTCGGACACGAGACCGGCTGCCCCTCGTACGTGAGGGCGCCGCTTTCGTCGCGAACGACCTGCGATGCCGGAATGGTGTCGAGGACGAGGGGTCTGAGTCCGACCGCCTGCACGGTCGTTCCGACCCATCCCCGGACCGCCTGGCCGGCGGCCTGCCGAGGAGAAATCGTCACACCGGCGATCGCGAGGATCGGCATCAGGATCCCGCGCCGATCCAACGACCATCTACACCGCGAGCGGGTCATGCCTGGACCGCCTTTCCCTATTCGTCGGAGCGTGGGCTCGGAAGCGTGTGGCACTCCGCACAGTTCCGGTCCGGACGGTGGTTCCGCATGTCCTGGTGGCAGCCGAGGCAGGTCTCCCGGGTCCTGGGCACGGCCGTGAAGGGGAGGGACTCGTGACACCCGGACCCCGAGCAGGTCACGTGCGCTTCGGAGGCCGGATGGGCGCTCGCCGGGGCCTGACGGTGACAAGACGCGCAGTCGGTGTCGGGAGCGTGATGCTCGTCGTGGCAGGACGCGCACTCCACGTTCGTCGGTCGCAGCGAGAGCCCGTCTGTGTGGCATGAGCCGCAGTCCAACGAGTCGTGCGGCGCATGGGGGAACGTCATCGCGCGCGCCGCGTCGGGTCGGCCGACGGAGAACGCGACCCGCTGGACCACCCGGAACGAACGCTCGGGGGGATCCTCCGCGTCGTGACACCGCGAGCACGTTGCCGAGACCGGGGCCGTATGATGACAGCCGCGGCAGTCGTTCAACGTTCGGACCGAGAGGGCTCCGTGCTCCTGCGTGCTGACGTGGCAGTTGCCGCATTCCACGTCCCGGTGCTGCGAGTGCCGGAACTGGGGCTGCTCCTGGAGCGGTGGAGGGGAGCTCGCCCACCATCCGATGCCGACGCCCAGAACGGGATCGTGGGACGCCGTCGGCGCCACATGCGCGAACGACGGCCCGCGCGCAGAAGCTGTCCGCATGGTATCCGCGGCAACACTGTCACGCGGAGTCGCGCCCGGCGGTACCACGCGCAGACTGTCGTTCTGGATGCCCTGGTGGCAGTCGAGGCATCGGGAGCCGTCGACCTCGAACGTATGCGCCTTGTGACAGTTCAGGCAGTTCTCGAGGACCCCAGGCTGCATGCCGCGATGGAACGGCGTCAGCGAGCCGAGATCCTCGTGGCACCCCGATGTGGCGCAGGACTCGACCGCCTGTGAGGGCTCGGTCTGGACATGGGGATTGTGACAGGACGAACAAACCCCCTGGTGCGGATCCGGGTCCGGAAGCTCGACCAGCAGGCGCATCTCGTGACAGCTCAGGCATTCCTCCTGATCCGGCAGGATGGCCCTGTCCACCGCGCGGCGCTCCCCCGTGGCCGTTTCCGGCTCCGCCGGCGCCACCGGAGCCACGAACGTGTGGCAGGCGGCGCAGTGGATGGTGAGCTGGCTCATCTGCCCGAGCTGGATCGTGCGGTCCTCGTGGCACCCCGCCTGCGCGCAGGTGCGATCGATCGGCGCGAATTCGTGGACCGATGTGGAGTGGCACTCCACGCACTGGAGCCCTCGAAGCGCGGGATCGTCGGACTCGAAGTGGGCCTTGTGTCCTGCGGTGTTCGCGATCAGCCGCCACTTCTCGGGCTCGCCGTCGACGTGGCATTCGGTGCAGCGTCGGTTGGGCACCTCCGCGTGGACGGTGAGCTCCTCGGGATTCTCGAGGATCTGGGTCAGCGCCATCTGGCTGCGAGCCAGGAACGTCGGCTGATGACAGGCCTTGCAGCCCAGACCCTGATGCGCGCTCTCGGCGAAGAGCTCGTAGGGCTGCTGCATGAGGTGGCACGACATGCAGAAGTCGTTGTCGTGCTGGACGTAGTCGTACGTCCGGTACGCATAGTACCCGCCCGCACCCACGCCCCCGGCCACGACCACCCCGATCAGAGCGAGGATCGGCAGCGACAGGCGGCTGAGGAACCCGCCTACTCTGTTGGGCAGTCGCTCCGGCATGGCGTCAGCATGGGTTGAGACGGGCGTGGCGTCCAGTCGGCGTCATCGAGCCTCGAAGCGCGGGCGGCCGCCCGACGGGAGTCGGACGGCCGCCACGAAACAACGGCAATGCAATCTCGCTCCGCGCCCTCAGCGCAGCGCGGGCGTACCGATGAGGTTCTCCAGGGAGACGCCGGACAGCGCCGCCAGGCCGTACTCGGACTTGACGATCTTGATGCTGGCTGTCAGGAGTGCCTCGGTCATGAATGGGTTGTGCACTGCGGAGCTCTCGAACCCGGCGAGCCCCACGTTGAACTTCGCGCCCTCGGCGACGGTGTAGACGCCGTCCGTGGTGCTGAACTCCGAGCTGGGCACCAAGGCGAGAAGCCCGCTCAGCTCGGCCGCCAGATCCTCGATGCGGGTCTGAGCGATCAGCAGGACCGATGCGGCCGCCTCTGCGCTCCCGTGGCACCCGCTCTGGGTGCACGCGCCGAAGTACCGGGCTTCCGGGGTCTTCGGGCAACTGTCATCGGCAGTCGGCACGCCGTTGGCGTCCAGGCACGGGATCGGCTTGAACAGGTGGCCGGTCGCGGTCACGAGGAAGTTGCCGCCGCTGTCCGTCACGTTGAACGAGTTGACGTGGCACCCGGCGCACAGACGCTCGTTCGCCGAGGAGCCATGCGTGCCTCGGATCGAGCCCGCCTGGTACTCCAGATTCGGTGGCGTCCAGCCGACCGACCCGATCTCACCGAGGAGCAACGGGCCCTGCGGCGAGTGCGGTCCGCGCGAGCTTCCCTCGTCGGGGATCGCCCGGCGCTGGTGGCACTTCATGCACAGGTTTTCGTTGATGTCGGGGACGTCGATCGGGAACCGGAGCTGGTGGGCGTTCGGCCCGCCGTGCGGATCATGGCAGACCGCGCAGGTGATGCCGACGTTCGCGCCCTGGCCCTTCTCGATGTACTCGGTGTTGATCCCCCACGCGAGCAGCGCACCCTCGCCGCCGTGGCAGGTGCTGCAGCCTTCACGCGTCCGGTAGTCCACGTGGCCGGCGTCGCCGTGGCGCGACTGCACCCAGTCCTCGACGAACGGATGGTGCGCCTGCGAGTGGCATTCGCCGCAACCCGTGGTCGCGCCGACGCCCACGTCGAGCGGCGCCAGCGGGCGCGTCGCATCGTTCGGATTGGACACGTGGGTCAGCCCCGGGCCGTGGCACGACTCGCACTGCACGTCCTCGTAGCGGGCGTCCGCCGTGGTGACGTAGCCGCCCTCCGCCGTGGTGAAGTTGCCCAGCTGGTTGACGGTGTGGCACCCCTCGCAGCTCTCCTGCGCGTGCCCGCTGTCCTGCAGACCCTTCCAGGCGGACGCGTGCAGCGTCTCCTCCCAGAGGCCTTGCTTCTCGATGTGGCAGTTGCCGCAGACCGTCAACTTCGTGTCGTGGTCCGTATAGCCCAGGAACTCGGCGGCGGCGGTCGGCGGGTCCTCGAAGAGCTCCCTGTCACGGTAGACGATCTTCTCGTCCACGCATGCAGTTACCGACGAAAGAGCCACCACCGACAGGGCGAGGCAGGTGACCCTCGATGACACGGATTTCATGAGTCATCTCCAGTCGCTTCGAGTCCCCGGAAGAGGTCCGGGATGCCACGAAGCCGTTGCGATGGAGGGTCGCATGTGAAGAATAGTGCAAGCTTCGGAAGCTGTAAAGGGAGAAATCCGTAACACTACGGACCGGCGATTCCGGGGAATCGCCCTCTGCCCTCAGCGGGTTCCCAAGCTGACCCAGATCGTCTCGACAAAGCTCTGCTCGGCCGCCTCCGTCTGGCCCCACGCACGGGCGAAATCGGACGCCGGTCGCGCGGCGAGGACCTCCTGGAGCGTCGCCCCCTCGGCCTTGCTCCGGGCCACCCGGTCCCTCATGGTCTTGAGCGCGTCGCGATAGGCCCTCAGGTCCTCGCGGGTGCCCACGGTTCCGTGTCCCGGGATGACCCGGGTGTCCGCATCCATCACGGCCAGCGCCTGCCCGACGGCCGCGATCAGCCCGTCGATGGACCCTCCCGACGCGGTATCGATGAAGGGAAACCGTTCCTTGAAGTACGTGTCCCCCATGTGGACGACGTTCGCCCGCCGGAAGTGCACGATGGCGTCGGTGTCGGTGTGTGCATTGGCGACGTGGAACGCGTGCAGCTCGTCCCCATTCAGGTGGAACGTCACCTCCTCGCTGAAGGTCACGACCGGGAGGGCGGCGGGCGGTGAGGCGGCGGCGGTGTCGACGGGCCTACCCACGCGGGCAAGCACCTGCTCGACGCTCATGCGCCGCCGCACGTTGTCGTGAGCGACGATGAGGACCCCGGCGCGTCCCAGGTTCTCATTGCCGCCGGTATGGTCTCCGTGCCAGTGCGTGTTGAACACGAAGCGCACCGGTTCCGGCGTCAGCCCGCGCACGGCCTCGAGGATCCGAGCCGTCAAGGGGGCGTACTGGTCGTCGATGAGAAAGGCGCCGTCGGAGCCCACCGACAGCCCGATGTTGCCCCCCTGGCCAAACAGCACGAACACCCCGTCCGCCAGGCGTTCCGCTCGGATCTCCACCTGGCCCGGATCCTGGGCCCGTGCCGTGAGGGGGAACGCCGCGGAAAGGAGAAGCGCGACAACGGGGTTGGCGGACCGACGCATTGGGCGGCTCCGGGCGGGAGGACTCGTACGGTCCGGCCATTCTGGGGCTTGGGAGGCGGTCGCGCGAGCCCGACCCCCCGGGGCCCCGCATCCCTGGCCCGCGATGGAGTCGTACCCCACCTTGCGTCCCCTCCCGAACCCGAGGACCCATCGAATGCACGTTCTGACGGAATTCGTGCGCGCCCCTGGCCGCTCCATGGTGCGGGTGCTGGCGCTCGCCCTTTCACACCTGCTCTTCGCGTGCGGCCCGAGTGAGGCGCCCCCCGCCGACGCCGCACCGGTCACTCTGGATCACGCCGCGCTGGCCGAAGCGCTGCTCCACCGCCTGGATCTGCAGCCCGGGGAGCGCATCCTGTTGGTCGGCGCCCCCGGTCGGTTCGACCCCCTCATCGAGGAGCTCCGGGCGGGCGCCCGGGCCGCCGGGGCCGAAGATCTCGGCGCCCACGCCGTGCAGGGGGCGCAGCCCGATGCGTGGCGGACGGCATTCACGGACGAGCTGGCCGGCGCCGACGACGGGGACCTGCCCGGGCTGCTCGCCGACGTGGACGTGGGCGTGATGATGCCGGGCGCGACGACGACACACGCCGTCTATGCCGCCATGCAGCAGGTCCTGCGGGGCGCGAGCGGCAGGACCGTCCACTTCCACTGGGCCGGTGCCTACTCCATGGACGGGCGTCTGCTCGACCAGACTCCCGCCTTCGACGCCCTCTACCAGGACGTTCTCCTGCGCACCGACTACGCCGGTCTCGCCGCCGCCCAGGGCCGCTTCGAGGCAGCCATGCGGGGCGCGGAGGTCCACGTCACCACCCCCTCGGGCACCGACCTCCGCTTCCGGATCGCGGACCGGCCGGTGACACGGCAGGACGGCGACGCCTCGGCGGCTCGGGCCCGTCGGGCACGCAACCTGATCGATCGGGAGGTCGAGCTGCCCGCCGGCGCCATCCGGGTGGCACCGATCGAGGAGTCGGTGCACGGGACCATCGTCTTTCCTCCAACGTTCTGGAACGGCTCCGAGGTGCGCGGCCTCACGTTGACGTTCGAGTCCGGACGGGTCAGCGACGCCTCCGCGGAGTCGGGCATCGAAGCGGCGGTCGCCGAGATGGACGCGGCCGGTCCCGCTGGGCGGGCGTTCCGGGAGTTCGCCCTCGGCTTCAATCCGCTCCTGGCGGTCCCCGACGTGGGCGATCGATGGATTCCGTACTACGGGTACGGAGCAGGCGTGGTGCGGCTCTCCCTCGGTGACAACACCGAGCTCGGCGGCGCCGTGGGCGGCGGTTACGTGCGCTGGAACTTCTTCACCGACGCCACCGTGACCGTGGGCGCCGAAACCTGGGTCGACGGAGGGCGGATGATCCGATGAGCTCGGCCTCCGCCACCGCCGAGCGGGCGCCGGGTCCGACCGGCGGCGCCCGCCGACCTCAGTACGCGGGAAGACCGGTGAGCGTCTGACCCAGAACCAGCGAGTGGATGTCGTGCGTTCCCTCGTAGGTGTACACGCTCTCGAGGTTCGCCATGTGCCGCATCGAGTGGTACTCCGCCAGGATCCCGTTCGCCCCCAGCAGCCTACGGGCCTCTCTGGCGATGTCGCACGCCATGTCCACGTTCGCTCGCTTCGCCAGCGATACCTGGAAGGGCGTCATCGTGCCTTCGTCCTTCATGCGCCCGAGGCGGTACACGAGGAGCTGGCCCTGCGTGATCGACGTGAGCATGTCCGCCAGGCGGACCTGCTGGATCTGCTTCCCGCCGATCGGGCCGTCGAACATGACCCGCTCCTTGGAGTAGCTCAGCGCCTCGTGCAGGCACGCCATCGCCGACCCGACCGCACCCCAGGCGATTCCGTAGCGGGCTTGCGTCAGGCACATGAGGGGGTGCTTCAGCCCTCCGGTGCTCTTCCGCAACATCGCGTCCTCGGGCAGGCGGACGTCCTCGAGGACCAGCTCGCTGGTGTCCGAGGCCAACAGGCTCAGCTTCCCCTTCTGGTCGCGCGCGCTGAAGCCCGGCGTGTCGGTGGGAACGACGAATCCGCGGATCGACTTCGTGTCCCCCTGCTCGCCGGTCTGGGCCCAGACGACCGCGACGTCGGCCATGGATCCGTTGGTGATCCACATCTTGGCCCCGTTCAATGTCCATCCGCCCGGCGTCTTGTCCGCCCGTGTGATCATCCCTGCCGGGTTGGATCCGTAGTCCGGCTCGGTCAGGCCGAAGCAACCGACGGCCCTCCCGGCGGCGAGCTCCGGGAGCCACCGGCGCTTCTGCTCCTCCGAACCGAACGCGAAGATCGGGTACATCACCAGGGCTCCCTGGACCGACGCGAAGGAGCGGATGCCCGAGTCACCGCGCTCGAGCTCCTGCATGATGAGGCCGTACGCCACGTTGTTGAGCCCCGCGCACCCGTACTCCTCTGGCAGGTTCGCGCCGAGCATGCCCATCTCGCCCATCTCCGGGATGAGCTCCCTGGGGAATCGGCGCTGGACGTAGGCGTCCCCGATGATGGGCATGACACGGTCCTCCACCCAGCCGCGAACCGTGTCCCGCACCATGCGCTCCTCTTCGGCGAGCAGCGCGTCGATATCGTAGAAGTCGAAGCCTTCGAACCTGGCCATCGGGACGGGGGTTCGGGGGATGCCGGGTCGGGTCGGGGCCCGTGAGACCCGTAATCTAG
The DNA here is from genome assembly GCA_003248075.1 of Gemmatimonadota bacterium. Classification (GTDB taxonomy): domain Bacteria; phylum Gemmatimonadota; class Gemmatimonadetes; order Longimicrobiales; family Gaopeijiaceae; genus SZUA-318. The sequence goes on from QJYK01000194.1 coordinate 13,414, forward strand.
GGACCGCGCTCCCAAGCAGGGAGCCTCGGCGGGCTCACTCCTCGCCGAGCCCGAACTCCTTCATGCGACGCCAAAGCGTGGTCCGGCTCATCCCAAGGAGCTCCGCGGCCTTCGACCTCGAGCCATCCGCCTCGGTCAGGGCCGCCTCGATGGCTTCGCGCTCGGCCTCGGGCTCCGCGGCTCGGTAGCGCTCCTCCTGGGGCGGCGCGGACCCGGCGGCCCCAGGGTCACGGATCGCCGGCGGGAGGTGCTGCGCCTCGATGCGCCCACCCCCCGCCCGGATCGCGGCGCTCTCCACCACCGCGAAGAGCTCGCGGACGTTCCCCGGCCACCGGTGGGCCCGCAACAGACGCATCGCCAGCGGAGAGAACGCCAGGCTCGACGAGCCCGGCGTCCGCTCGCGCATGCGGGCCAGCGCGGCTTCGACGAGCAGGGGCACGTCGGCTGCCCGGTCACGGAGCGGAGGCACGTCGATGCGAAAGACGTCGAGCCGGTAGAAGAGGTCGTCCCTGAAGCGACCCTCCCGCATCTCGCTCTCCAGGTCGCGGTGCGTCGCCGCGACCACGCGCACGTCCACGCGCTCCGGTCGTACCGCTCCCACCGGGACCACCTCCCGCTCCTGGAGCACGCGCAGAAGGCGCTGCTGCAGGGCCAGGCTCACGTCACCGACCTCGTCCAGGAAGATCGTGCCCCCCTGCGCGGCAGCGAACAGGCCTTTGCGCTCACCGACGGCTCCGGTGAACGCCCCCCGCACGTGCCCGAACAGCTCGCTTTCGAGGACGCCCTCGGCCAGCGCGGCGCAGTTCACGGGAACGAAGGGGCCCGAGGATCGTGGGGACAGGTCGTGGACCGCCCGGGCCAACAGCTCCTTGCCCGTACCGGTCTCGCCGGTGATGAGGACGGTCGCCTCGGTCGGCGCCACCCGACGTACCGCGTCGAACACGTCGCGCATCACGCGCGCATGGCCGACCATTGCGCCCAGCGCCCCCTCGCGCACGCGCTCCTGTGCGGGTCGTCGCTCCATCAGCTCCGCGACCTTCGCGCTCAGCACGTCCGGATCCACCGGCTTCGAGAGGAAGTGATCGGCTCCGCGGTGGATCGACTCCACCGCGGTGTCGATGGTCCCGAAGCCGCTGATCATGAGGATCGGGGCCCTCAGCCCGCGCGTGCGCAGGACCTCGACCGCCGTCAGGCCGTCCATGCCCGGCATGCGCATGTCCAGCAGAACCAGGTCGAAGCCCCCGGCCTCGAGACGCTCGACCGCCTCGGCGGCGTCGCCGGCCACGTCGACCTCGTGCCCGTCCTGCCTCAGGAGCTGCGCCGTGGACAACCTGAAGGCGCGGTCGTCGTCCACGACCAGGATCCGACGCGCCGACGTCATGTCGCCTCCTCCGTGGCGGGCACCTCCAGCCGGAATAGAGCGCCGCCACGGTCCGGCCTGTTGCGAGCCTCCATGCGCCCCCCGTAGCGCCGGGCGAGCCCCTCGGCGACGAACAGGCCCAGCCCGACCCCATGGACCGCGTCCTTGGTGGTGAAGAACGGATCGAACAAGCGGGCCATCGCCTGGTCGGGGATTCCCGGCCCCTCGTCCACCACGTCGATCCGGACGCTGCCGTTCCCCGAAGCGATCCGCACTTCGACGACACCCCGGGGTCCGGCCGCCTCACGCGCGTTCTGGACCAGGTTGAAGAGAACCTGCTTGAGGGCGTCCGGGGGCATGGCGGCCCACGCGCGATGGTCCGTGTCGGAGCGGACGACGACGGTGACCGGCTCGTCTCCCACGCCGGCCAGGGTCGCCACCTGACTCGCCACCGTCTCGGGGTCGCAGGAGCCGACGGATGCGTCCGCCGGCCGGTTCAGATCGAGGAGGTGCTCGGCGAGCTCGTGCATGCGC
>QJYK01000202.1 GCA_003248075.1 Gemmatimonadota bacterium
CTGCCGCGGCCGCCGCCTCGTACCCACCGATGCGGGCCTCGAGGTCGAAGTGCTCCCGCACGGCAGCCAGGACCGGCGCCGGCATGAGGGAAGCTCCTGCATTGTTGAGGTGGACGCGCTCGGAGCAGCCCGGCGTCTCGTCCCTCAGCCGCCGGACGTCCACCTCATCCCCGGCTCGCGAAGTCGAGTCCCCAGCGGATCGCGGCGAGCACGATGAGCACCACTCCCTCGATGCGCGACACCCGCCACCCCGAGCGCATCATCACGAAGACCACGAGGACCATCGCGGTCAGCGCGAGCAGCGAGCCCCGCGCCGCCGGCTCCAGCCCCATCGGCGTCGTCATGCCGGCGACGCCCAGCACTCCGAGGAGGTTGAAGATGTCGCTGCCGATGACGTTCCCCGCGCTGATCGCCATGTGTCCGCGGGCGACGCCAGCCAGCGTGGTCGCCATCTCTGGGACCGAGGTCCCGGCGGCGACGACGGTCACTGCGATCACCCACTCGCTGACCCCGAAGGAGCGGGCCAGGGCCGAGGCGGAGGCGACCAGGAAGTGCGAGGAGAGCGCGACCACCCCCAGTCCGAGCAGCAGATATCCGGCCTGCATCCACACCTGCGCCCGACCCACATCCTCCACCCCCGGCACCTCCTGCGCCGCCTCCTCCCGGGCGTGTCGATCCCGAAAGACGAGGACCAGATAAAGGATGAGGCACGTGAACAGGATCACTCCGTCCATCGCGCCCAACCGCAGGTCCAAACCGACCAGGGCGAACAGCAGCACCGTGGCCGCCACCAGGACCGCGGCGTCTCGCCACACGATGATCGCGCCGGTCGGAATCGCGCGGACCACCGCCGCGCCGCCCAGGATGAAGCCGATGTTGAAGATGTTGGAGCCGACGATGTTCCCCACCGAGATCGACTCCCGTCCCTCCAGGGCGGCGACCAGGGTCACCCCGAACTCGGGAGCGGAGGTACCCACGGCCACGACGGTGAGCCCGATCACGAGGTGAGACACTCCCGCACGATCCGCCAGCGCCGCAGCGGCATCGACCACGAACTTCGCCCCGATGGCGATGGCGAAGAACGTTCCGAGCGCCATCAGCAGATTGGCCCAGACGGGGAGCGTGTCCATGCAGGGCCTCGGTCAGGATTCCGCCATGGAGGAGGAGAGCCGGTCGCTCCGGACGCGCTCCCTCAGTCGCGGCCGTCGGACGAGACCGTCGCGCGCTCCGCCTTCTGCTTGCGCACCATCTCGCGGACGTCCGCCAGCAGCCCCTTGGCGTCGTAGACGATGCCGTCCTTGATCGTCCACGTGATGCCGCCGACGCGCTCGACCTCGCCCGTCTCGTCGTTCAGACGCGTGGCCCCGGTCCCGTAGAGCACCTTGAGGTTCTCGATGGGGTTCTGGTCGACCATGATCAGGTCGGCCCTCAGCCCCGGTCGGAGGATCCCGAAGTCCGGCGGCGTATCCGAGTACTTGTAGAGCATCTTCGCCCCGTTCATGGTCGCCGAACGGATCACCTCGAGGGGGTGGAGCCCGGCCTCCCGCAGCAGCTCGAGCTCACGGAGGTAGTCGAAGCCGTAAAGCTTGTATATGAACCCCGAGTCCGAGCCGGTGGTGACGATGCCGCCGGCATTGTTGAAGTCCTTGATGAACGCCATCCACCTCTGATAGAACTTGCGCCAGTGGTACTCGTCCTCGCTGGTCCAGTAGTACCAGTACGCGCCGTGGGCCTCACGGCTGGGCTGATAGAAATCCCACTGCGTCGGAAGGGTGTACTCGTCGTGCCACTCCGCGCGTGAGGCGCGCATCACGTCACGACCGGCCTCATAGATCGTCATGGTGGGATCCATGCCGATGCCGAGCTCGATGAACTCCTCGATCAGGTTGTTCCACTGCTCGCTGCCGGGCTCGGCGGCCTGGTACCACAAGCGCGCCACGTTTCCGAAGCGGTGCTGCTCGTCGTTGTAGTTGTAGTCGAGCGGCCAGTCCTGGATGGTGTAGTTCGTGAGCATGGACTCGAAGAGCCCGTAATAGTGGGTCTGCATGTCCAGGCCCATGCGCGCGGCGGTCAAGGTGCTCATGCGACCGACGCCCATCTGGTCGAGGTGGGCAACGGTCTCGAGCTGATGCCGATGCGCCTCGTCGATCAACGCCTCCATGATCTCGGGGTCGAAGGCGCCGAGCTTCAGCCCGTCGATGCCGACGCCGTCGACGCGCTGCGCCGCCGCCCACTGCACCCAGGCACGCGCGGCCTCGGGCGAGTCGATCGGCTTGCCGCCCCACCCTTGGCCGGTTCCGGGGCGGGCATAGGCGAACATTCTCGGCGCGACGATCTCGTTCCGCTGGCTGAGCGCCTTCTCGCGGAGCTGCCACTCGAATTCCCCGGAGGGAACGCCGCGAGAGGTGGTAATGCCGTTGCCCATCCACAGCTTGTAGACGTACTCGGCCTGTGGGGCCTTCGGGTCGCCGCCCGTATGGGAGTGCATGTCGATGAGGCCTGGAAGCACGTACATCCCCGAGCCGTCGATCTCACGGTCGCCCCCGTCCGGGCGCCGTCGCTCGTTGATCGGCACGAACGGGTAGCCGACCGATCGGATCTCGGCGATGCGATCTCCCTCGATGACGATGTCCACCGGCCCCTGGGGTGGGGCACCGGTACCGTCGATCATCGTGGCGCCCCGAATGACGAGTCGTTGGTAGGGTCCGCCACCCTCGTCGGACCGGCGCCGGGTGGTGACCTCCATCTGGCCGGCGGCGTCCACCGCGGTCAGGCACAGGGTGGCCGCCACCAGGACGAATCGAGGGAGCGCGCGAGAGAAGTCCATGCATCCTCCGGAGGGTTCCAGGTGGGGCAGCCGGCTCCCACGGGGCCGGGCGCCAAATAATGCGGCTCCCCCCGGGAGGGCGCCAGGCGATATAATTGCCCTCCGTTTCCCTTCCGCGCTTCACGCCGCAACGTGACCGAAGAGCCTCAACGAGCCACGGAACCGCCCCTCCCGCACCTCGAGGAGGCGCGTCGGGAAGTGGCGGATCTGAGCGCACGGCTCCACCGCTGGTCCTACTTCTATCACGTGGAAGCCCGGCCGGAGGTCCCGGACGAGGAGTACGACCGCTGCTTCCGGCGGCTGCAGGCGCTGGAGGAATCCTACCCTGAGCTGCGCTCTCCCGACTCGCCGACGCAACGGGTCGGCAACGAGCCCCAGGACGCCTTCGAGAGCATCCCGCATGCGGCCCCGATGCTGTCCCTCGACTCGACACAGGACCCGGACGAGGTCCGCCGCTTCGACGAACGTGTCCGCAAGGCCCTCGGCGAAGAGCGCCCCACGTATCTTCTCGAGCCCAAGCTGGACGGCGCTTCCATCGAGCTCGTGTACGAGAGCGGCGTGCTCGCGCGCGCCGTCACACGGGGCAACGGGCGCGTCGGAGAGGGAGTGACCGAGAACCTCCGGACCATTCCCACCGTCCCGCTGCGCCTTCGCGAAGAGGAGCGCCCGGCACCGCCGTTCGTCGCCCTGCGCGGCGAGGTCATGATGTACATTTCGGACTTCGACGCCTTCAACGCCCGCCTCGTGGCCAGCGGCCAGGAGCCGTACGCGTCGCCGCGGAACTCGGCCGCGGGCTCGATCCGCCAGCTTGATCCACGCATCACCGCGACGCGGAAGCTGGAGGTCCTCGTGTACGACGTGATCGCCGTGAAGGGCGTCGACTTCACCACGGACGTCGAGGTGGTCGAGGCGATTCGCCAGTGGGGCTTCAAGCTACCGGAGCGCATCGAGCCCGCGACGTCCGTCGACGAGGTGCTCGCCTACCATGCGCGCTTCGAGGCCGAGCGCGACCGTCTCGACTACGAGATCGACGGTGTCGTGCTCAAGCTCGACGATCTGGCGGCACGCGAGCGCCTGGGCATGACGTCCCACCATCCGCGTTGGGCGCTGGCCTTCAAGTTCGAGCCGCGCAAGGAGGTCACGCGCATCGACGCGATCGGGATCCAGGTGGGTCGTACCGGCGTGCTCACGCCCGTTGCCTTCCTGCGCCCCGTGGTCGTCGGCGGCGTAACGATCTCCCGCGCTTCGCTTCATAATCGCGAAGAGCTGCGGCGCAAAGACATCCGCGAGGGGGACACCGTCCGCGTGCAGCGCGCCGGCGATGTCATCCCGCAGGTGATCGAGGTGGTTCGGCACGACGACAAGCGGTCCGAGCCGTTCGAGATGCCCACCGAGTGCCCGGCGTGCGGTGCCGGGGTCCACGAGGATGGGCCGCGCACCGTCTGCCCCAATCGCTTCCACTGTCCGGCGCAGCTGAAGGGGCGGATCGTCCATTTCGGGGCGCGGGAGGCGCTGGACATCGAGGGCCTCGGCGAGGAGACCGCCGCGCTCCTGGTGGATCGGGGGCTCGTGCGTGGGCTCGCGGACCTCCTCGATCTCACGGTCGCGGACCTCCTGCCCCTCGAAGGCTTCGCCGAGAAGTCGGCGACCAACCTCGTCGATGCCATCGCTGCGCGCCGGGCTCCCGAGCTGCGTCGCTTCCTGGTGGCTCTGGGCGTGCCCGAGGTCGGCGTCGCCGTGGCCGCGGACCTCGCCAGGCACTTCGGCCGCTTCGACGCCATCCGAGGGGCGAGCCGGGCGGAGCTGGAAGCCGTCCGGGGCGTCGGTCCCAAGATGAGCGAGGCGATCACGCTCTTCTTCGCGGACGCCCGCAACGCGGAGGCGATC
>QJYK01000201.1 GCA_003248075.1 Gemmatimonadota bacterium
CACCGACGCCAGTACCGGCCAAGCCATCGCCGAGGTACAGGTGGTCGTTGTCGGGACCAAACAGAGCGGCTTCACCAACGTCGAGGGTCGATTCACGATCGTCGGCGTCACCCCCGGCGCGCGTACCCTCCGCGCCACCCGCCTCGGCTACGGCGAGGTGACTCAGGAGCTCACCGCCGTCGCCGGTCAAACCACCGTCGTCGAGTTCGCCCTCGACCCGGTCCCCCTGGCGCTCACGGGCATGGTGGTCACCGCCACCGGGGAGCAGCGGAAGGTGGAGGTGGGCAACGCCATCTCCCGCATCGCCGCCGCGTCCGTGGTGCAGACCAGGTCCGTGACCCACCTGGGCGACCTCCTCACCTCACGGGTACCCGGCGTCTTCGTCTCGCCCCCCGTCCAGACCGGTGCGGGCATCCGCATCCGCATCCGCGGGCAGAGCTCCCTGTCCCTCACCAACAACCCCATCTACATCATCGACGGGGTGCGCATGGAGGGCACCACCGGCTCGTCGTCGGTGAGCGTCGGGGGCACCACCCCGTCTCGCATCGGTGACCTGAACCCGGAGGAGATCGAGTCCATCGAGGTCGTGCGCGGCCCATCGGCCGCCACGCTGTACGGTACCGACGCCGCCAACGGCGTCATCGTCATCACCACCAAGAAGGGGGTCTCGGGGCGCCCGCAGTGGACGTACTACACCGAGCAGACGGCCATCACCGACCGGAATGACTATCCGACGGCATATCGTGGATGGCGCACCGGCACCACGTCCACAACCAACTCGACGACGTCCAACACCGTCCAGTGCTTCCTGAGCCAGATGGCCGCCGGGACCTGCCTACAGGACAGCGTCACCGCGTTCAACCTGATCAAGGACAAGGACGCCACCCCCTTCGGGGTGGGATACCGGCAGCAGTACGGGCTGCAGGTGCGGGGCGGCAGCGACGCGGTCCGCTATTTCATCCACGGTGAGTGGGAGGACGAGGACGGCGTCACCAAAGTCCCCGATTTCGAGGCCCGCTACATGGCCGCCCGAGGCCTGTCTCTGACGCCCGAGCAGTCCAACCCCGGGCGTCTCAAGAAGGCGACCGTGCGGGCCAACCTGAACGTGGCGCTCTCACCCCAGCTGGACGTGAGCACCAACGTCGGGTACATCACCTCCGACCTTCGCCTCCCGCGCAGCGACGACTCCGGGACGGCCGGCATCGGGGCCAACATCTTCGGCGGCCCCGGCTACAAGTACAACCTCAACGCGGCCGGCGACACGCTCTTCGGCTGGCGGGAGTTCACGCCGCGCAACGTCTACCAGACCGAGACGAACCAGGGCATCGAGCGGCTCATCCAGGCGGTGAACGCCAACTGGCGTCCCATTCCCTGGCTCGCCTTCCGTGGCAATGCGGGCCTGGACTACATCCACCGGGTGGACACCCAGATCTGCCGGTTCGGCGAGTGCGCCCTGACCAACGACCGGCTGGGCTTCAAGGAGGACAACCGGACCAACTTCTTCATCTACACCCTCGACCTGGGCGCCTCGGCCACCCGCCGCGTCAACGACGAGCTACAGTCCGAGACCGTCGTCGGCGTCCAGTACTACCGCAACATCTTCGACGCCAACTACGCGTACGGCAGCCGGCTGCCCCCGGGAGCCCAGACCGTGACGGCCTCCGCGGTGAAGGAGGCCAGTGAGAGCCGGAGCGAGAGCCGTACCCTGGGCGCCTATGTCGAGGAGCGCGTCGCCTATCAGGACCGCTTATTCCTGACCGGCGCCGTGCGCTCCGACCGCAACAGCGCCTTCGGCGCCGACTTCAAGACCGTCTTCTATCCCAAGCTCGCGCTCTCGTGGGTGGTCTCGGAGCAGGGCTTCTTCCCGGCCATCGGCTGGATCGACCAGGTGCGCCTGCGCAGCGCCTACGGCGCCTCGGGCGTCCAACCCGGGACCATCGACGCCGTGCAGTACTACACGACCACGCAGGTCGTGGGGGAGAGCGGAGAGCAGACCGGGCTGATCTTCAGCACGCTGGGGAACGCGAACCTGAAGCCCGAGCGCTCCACGGAGCTGGAGGTCGGCTTCGACGCCACGCTCTTCGGCAACCGCCTGTCCGCCGAGGTGACCTACTACACCAAGACCTCGAAGGACGCGCTCATCAGCCGGATCCTCCCGCCGTCGCTGGGAACCGGCGCCACGGCCCGCCTGGAGAACCTGGGCGAGGTGAGCAACAAGGGGTGGGAGGTCCTCGTGGACGCCCAGATCGTCCGGGGTGGCGCCTTCGAGTGGTTCACCACCTTCAACGGCTCGGCCAACCGGAACAAGCTGGTGAGCCTGGGTGGCCTCCCCAACATCGTGACCTCGTCCACCCTCCAACAGCGCGAGGGGTATCCGCTCAACGGCTGGTGGCAGCGGAAGCTGCTGGGCTGGGAGGACAAGGACGGGAACGGCATCATCACCTACAACGCCGACCCCGCGCTGAGCGAGATCATGGTGAGCGACACGGCCGAGTACCACGGCCCGTCCGCCCCGCAATGGGAAGCCGCGCTCACCAACAGCCTGTCCTTCTGGGACGGCCAGATCCGCGTGGACGCGCTCATCGACTACAAGGGTGGACACCTGGTCTACAACAACACCGAGCGGATCCGCTGTGCCTCCCGCTTCAACTGCTCGGGACTCATCAACCCCGAGTCGTCGCTCTTCGAGCAGGCGCGGACGGTCATGGTGCGCGAGCACCCCAATCGATCGACGGGCGGATTCTTCGAGAAAGGGGACTTCCTTCGGTTCCGCGAGCTGTCGTTGACCGCTACACCGCCTTCGAGCTTCGCCGGCGGCGTTCTCGGCGGCCGCACGCTCACCGCGACCCTCGCGGTGAGGAACTTGGGAATCATCTGGACCAGGTACTCGGGGCTGGACCCTGAAGCGTTCGGCACCACGGGCGACGCGCCGTCGTCCTTCCAGCCCTTCGGGCCGCCCACGTACTTCACCCTTCGTCTCTCCCTCGGCTTCTAGGATGGCGCCTACCATGACTTCGAAGAACAGAGGTCGGGCGGCATCACGGATGTCGCTCTTCGTGGCGGGCCTCACCACGCTGCTGGTGGCCTGCTCACCCGACAAGATCCTCGACGTCGAGGATCCGGACATCATCAACCCCGACAACGTCCAATCCCCCGCGGGGGCCGAAGCCGTGAGGCTGGGAGCGCTGTCGCGCTTCGTGGGCGCCACCAGCGGGGACGAGAGCTTCTGGTTCCTCGGAGGCCTCTTCGCCGACGAGTGGATCAACGGGGACTCGTTCATCGCCCGGCAGGAGATCGATCAGCGAACGATCACCATCGAGAACACGTTCATCACCGGCGCCGTGCGCCAGATCCAACGCGCACGCCTGTCCGCCCAGCAGGCGGTGGAGCTGATCCGTGAGTACAACCCGTCGGCCCCCGGCTGGCAGGTGGGCGAGATGTTCATGATCCAGGCCTATACCATCAACCTCCTGGCCGAGCACCTGTGCAACGGACTCATCTTCAGCAACGTGGTGGAGGGTCGGGAGGAGTACGGGGTGCCCGTCACCACGCAGGCGGCGTTCGAGGACGCGCTGTCCCGGGTGGACGAGGGGCTGGCCGCCGTCACCGGCACCACCGCCAGCGATGAGCGGGTCCGCCACGCCCTGTCCCTGGTGAAGGGCAGGATCCTCGCCAACCTCGACCGCCATGCCGAGGCGGCATCGGCCGTGTCGGGCGTCCCCACGAGCTATGCGTACACCCACCTCCACTCCCAGACCACCTGGAGCAACGCGTTCTGGACGTGGAACCTCAACTCGAGGCGGTACTCGGTCTCCGACGGAGAGGGAGGCAACGGCCTGGCCTTCGCGTCGGCCGCCGATCCGCGGGTCCCGGTTTGCGCGGGCAACGACGCCCAGTGCAAGACGATCGGTGTCACCCGGACGGTTCGGGACGATCTCACCGGCCCCTTCATGGTCCTGATGTCGTGGCCCGGTCGCGAGGACCCCATCGCCATCATGCAGGGCGTGGACGCCCGGATGATCGAGGCGGAGGCTCAGCTCGAGGCAGGGAACGACGGAGCCGCGTTGGCCACGCTCAACGACGCGCGCGCCACCAAGGGCCTCGATCCCCTCGCCGATGCCGGAAGTCCGTCGGCAAGGCTGGACCAGGTGTTCCAGGAACGAGCCTTCTGGCAGTATAGCCGCGGGTACCGTACAGGAGACCTGCGTCGCCTCATCCGTCAGTACGGCCGCTCCCAGGGTCAGGTGTTCCCGGTCGGGGCCTGGCACAAGGGCGGAGAGTACGGCGTGGACGTGGACATGCCCGTTCCGCAGGCGGAGCAGAACAACCCCGAGCTCGGCCTCGGGAACAGCTGCATGAGCCGGGGGGCGTAGCCCGCCCGGATCCACGAGGGACCCACGGGCCGCCGGGCTGACCGGCGGCCCGTGTCTATTGGCGCACCTTGCTCTTATGTATCACGCGTGATACATTCCGCCCATGAACAAAGTGACGATTCGGGATCTTCGCAACCACGGGGGCAGGGTGCTCGAGCGCGTCGAGCGCGGTGAGACGTTGACGGTCACACGATCCGGTCGGGCCGTTGCCGAGCTGCGCCCGCTCCCTGCTCGCGGGCTCCGGGCCGAGGCCCTCCTGGATCGGTGGCGGGCCTTGCCCGGACTCGACCCACGGAAGCTTAGGGAGGATCTCGACGTGATCCTGGACGCGAGAGCTTG
>QJYK01000234.1 GCA_003248075.1 Gemmatimonadota bacterium
GAGGTTGAAGGGCCAGTCTCTCCTCACACCTGGAGTTGGACCATGCGGGACAACAAGGGCTTCACCCTCATCGAGCTCCTGATCGTGGTGGTGATCATCGGCATCCTGGCCGCGATCGCCATTCCGAAGTTCTCGGCCACGAGGGAGAAGGCGTACTTCGCCGCGATGAAGTCGGATCTGAAGAATCTGGCTTCGCAGCAGGAGATCTACTACGCCGACAACTACTCCTACACGACCAGCACGGTGGACCTCGCATTCACGAACTCCGAGGGCGTCACGGTCGGCATCGCCGCCTCGACCTCGGGCTGGGCGGCGTCCGCGACCCACTCCGCGCTGGGTACGGCCGAGGGCTGCGCCCTGTACTACGGTACGGCCACCGCGCCGGGCTCGCCGATCTCGCCCTCCGCACCCGGTGAGGTCGCCTGCACGAACTGAGGTGCCTGTCCCGCGAACAACCGCGGGTGTGACCTGAAGCTGGAGAGGGTGGCCCGGGCCTGATGCCCGGGTCACCCACCCAGCGCCGGTCGCCGGCAGGGACCGACCCCCTCTCCACCGATCCCGAGGAAGACAGATGACTACCCGTCGCTCCGGCTTCACGCTGATCGAGCTGCTGATCGTGGTGGTCGTGATCGGGATCCTCGCCGCCATCGCCATCCCGAAGTACACCACCGTCCGAGAAAAGGGCTTCATGGCCGCCGTGAAGGCGGACCTGCGCAACCTCGCGACGCAAGAAGATCTCTACTACAACGACTTCTACACCTACACGACCAACCCGACGGACATGGGCTTCGACAACTCCGAGGGCGTGATCCTCACCATCGGAGAGGCGACGAATACGGGTTGGTCGGCCACGGCGTACCACGCGGGACTTCCCGCGGAAAGCTGCGGCGTGTATCACGGCAGCGCGGCCGCCGTCACGCCCGCGACCGTCGAGAGCGCCGTGATGTGCACGCGGTAGCTGGCTCGCCCGGGTGATTCGCGCCGGCGCGGCTTGCCGGACGCCGACTCCATCCCGCACTTTGCCGAGGTACGCGGGTCGGGCCTCCGTACTTCCCAGAGATCGAGGTTGGGTCAACCCACGCCGCTCCGTCGGGAGCTCCTTTCGTCGTTCGCGCTCCTCTTCGCGGGAGCGGTGCTGGTCGCCGGCCTCGGACTCGCGGCCGTCCTACCCGTGCTCGACTCCCTCGCCGAAGGGGTGCTCTTCGTCGTCATCCTGGTCGTGGTCGACCTCCTGGTGCTCTTCGTCTTCGGCGGGGCCTTGCTGCGCAGCCGGCTCGTGGCCCCCATGGAGCGCCTCTCCGAGGACGCGCAGCGCGTGGCCGAAGGCGACTACCACCATCGCGCGGATCCGTTCGAGAGCCTCGAGCTGGAGCAGGTACGATTCAGCATGAACGCGATGGCGGATCGACTGGTCAGCGATCAGCAGCGGCTCGCCGAGAACGTGACGTCCCTGGAGGAGACGAATCAGGAGCTGATCCGGGTCCGCGACCAGGTGGTGCACGCAGCCAGGCTTGCCTCCGTCGGGACGTTGGCGGCCGGCATCGCCCACGAGGTGGGCAACCCACTGGGAGCGATCATCGCCTACGTGGACGTGGCCCGTTCGAGAGTGCTCCGGGACGGGGGTGACGTGGATCTCCTGGACTCGATCCGCGGTGAAGCGCTGCGCATCGATCGCATCGTGAGAGGACTCCTCGACTACGCGCGGCCACGCGGGGGCCAGGCCGAGGCCCAGTCTCCGGTCGAGGTGCTCGTCCGAGTCCGAGGACTCCTGGAAGGGCAGGGGAAGCTCGACGGCGTCGAGCACGACTGGTCCGTCGACGAGGGCGCACCGGACGTCGTCATGCAGCCGCAGCAGCTCGAGCAGGTGCTCGTGAACCTGATCCTGAACGCGGTCCAGGCTCTGGAAGCGACGACGAATCCTGTGCTGAGCGTCCGCCTGAGCGTCGAGCAGGGCGACGCGTTCCGACTCCCGCGGCGTCGCGTCGGCGATCCGCCCGGCATCGACTACATGCATCGGCGCCGCATCGCCAACGACGAGGGGGGTCGCAAGATCGACCCGCTCTTCACGGCGGAGCACGTCGCTGTCGTGGAGGTCGTGGACAACGGCCCCGGCATCGCGGAGCACGACCTCGACCGCATCTTCGACCCCTTCTTCACCACCAAGCAGCTGGGGGAGGGAACCGGTCTGGGGCTCTCGGTGTGTGCCAGGCTGGTGGAGGGGATGGGTGGAAGGATCGAGGCGTCCAACGCGGCTGGTGGCGGGGCGCGATTTACGGTACGCTTGCCGGGCGCGCCCCGGGGACCGGAGGCGGCTGGCGAACACGAAGAGTCCGTGGCACAGGCAGACGAGGTTTCGTGAAGATCCTGATCATCGATGACGACGCGGGGCTGCGACGCTCCCTGACCCTGATCCTCGGCGACGCGGGCTACGAGGTCGGACAGGCCGAGGACGGGGAGAAGGGTCTGGCCGTGGCCAGGGAGTGGCAACCGGACCTCATCCTGTGCGACGTGCGCATGCCGAAGGTCGACGGCCTGGCCTTCCTGGAGCGCTATGCGCAGCAGGAGGGTGGAAACGCGCTCGTGCTGATGATGACCGCGTATGGGAGCATCGACCTCGCCGTCGAGGCGATGAAGCGGGGCGCTTACGACTATCTCCCCAAGCCGTTCGGCGCCGACGAGGTGCTGCTCACCGTCAAGAAAGCCGCCGAGCGCGAAAGCCTGCTGAAGGAGGTGGACCGGCTTCGCTCCGAGGTCCAGATGGAGCGGAGGTTCGGCGAGATCGTCGCCGGATCCGACTCGATGCGACGCGCGCTCGCCATCGTGGAGAAGGTGGCCCGGCATAGCTCCCCGGTGCTGTTGACTGGAGCCAGCGGAACCGGAAAGGAGCTCGTGGCCCGGCTCATCCACGAGCACAGTCCTCGCTCGGACTGCCCCTTCGTCCCCGTCAATTGCGGCGGGATCCCCGAGACGCTCCTCGAATCCGAGTTCTTCGGATACGTACGCGGCGCGTTCACCGGGGCGGACCGCGACAAGGCAGGGCTCTTCGAGGCCGCACATCGAGGCACGCTCTTCCTCGACGAGGTGGGAGACCTGCCGCTCTCGCTTCAGGTGAAGCTGCTGCGTGCGCTCCAGGAGGGTGAAGTGCGGCGGGTGGGCTCGACCGACACCAAGCGCGTCGACGTTCGTGTGATATCGGCCACCAACCGGGACCTCGAAGAGGCGGTGGAGACCGGTGAGTTCAGGGAGGATCTCTACTACCGTCTGGCGGTGGTCCCCATCCATCTGCCCCCGCTGCGCACGCGCCGCGAGGAGGTCCCGGAGCTGGTGAACCATCTGATGGAGCGGCACCGAGCTCGCCTGGGCGTCGGGGTCGCCGGCGTCGAAGCTGACGCGATGCAGGTCCTCCTGAGCTACCCGTGGCCGGGGAACATCCGGGAGCTCGAGAACGTCCTGGAGCGGGCCATGGTGCTCGCCGACGGGAACACCATCACGATGGACGACCTGCCGGAGACGGTGCGGCGCCCCTCTCCGGACTCACCGGTGCCGGGCCTGGACACCGATGACCTCTCTGTGAAGCGGCACGGGGCACGCCTCGAAAAGCACCTGATCCAGCTCGCCTTGGACCGTACGGGCGGCAACAAGACCCAGGCGGCCGACCTCCTCGAGCTGTCACCTCGGGCGCTCCGCTACAAGATCCAGGAATACGGCGTGGAATAGGACGGATCGACAGGGGCCGATCCAGCCATCGGCCAGCCCGCGGCGACGCGCATCTTGCACGGCATGCGTGGACACACCCTGGTCGAGCTCGTCGCCGTGCTCTTTTTGATCGCGCTGAGCTGCGGCGCTCTCCTGCCCGCAGGCAGGAGGCTCAGGGACAAGGCGGCCGTGATCGCGGGCCGTGAGGCCGTCGCGGGGCTCCTGGCGGAGGCCAGGCTGGCTGCCGTGACCCGGGGAGGGGCCGACGTGCGGGTGGCCTCGAATCCCTGGCGGGCCTGGTACGTCACGGGGGACACGATCCGTCGAGCGCTCTCCCTCGAGATCGACCTCGGGGTGTCCGTGGTGCTCCCGCGCGGCCGCACGGCCGCAGAGATCCACTACGACGCCCTGGGCCTCGGCCGGGTGGCGAGCGAGACCCTGCGGTTCACGCGCGGCGATCAGGAATCGGGGCTGGTGCTGTCCTCCTACGGGCGCGTCCGGAGATGGTGAGGCGCTCGGGCTTCACACTGATCGAGGTGGTCGTCGCGCTGCTGGTCCTCGAGGTCGGTCTGCTCGGCGTCGTGGGATCGCTCGTGCTGGCAGCGCAGCTCATGACGCGCGCGGAGCTCGTCGAGCGCGGTGTGGCCGAGGTCCAGCACATGTACGATTCCATGTCCACGACCGGCGTCTCGCGGGGTGCAGGATCCCGATCCAGGGACGGTGGGACCTTGTCGTGGGTGGTGGACGAGGACGGCTGGAGCGTCATCACGTTCGCCACGCCGGTGGATTCGGCCCTGGTGACCGTCGATGCCCGGCTGGAACCGGGGCTCGGGTCGCGGTGAGTCGCGACGTCGGAGACCGCCCGGGGTTCACGATCGTGGAGACCCTCGTCGCCCTGTCGCTGGGATGGCTCGTCGCATTCCTGGTCCTCACGACTCTCGCTCGACAACGACGGATCCAGACGGGCTTGAGCCACAGATCCGACGGACTCGCAGCCGTGCGCATGACCCGCGCGGTTCTCGTGGACGAGGCGTTGGTCGGCGCCCCGGGTCGCGATGGATGGCGTCTGTCCGGCGGGTCTCTGGAGCTCCGGGCGTTCCGCGGAATCGCGCTTCCGTGTACCTCCCCGACCGCTTCGGATGAGCTCGCGGTGCGCGTGCAGGGTATACGCCTTCCGGATCCCGACAAGGACTCGGTGTTGGTCGTCGACTTCACCGGCGCCGGCCCCGTCATCGCGATCCTCGACAGACAGGCGGGGACCGAAGTCGATTGCGGCGGCCCGGGCCCGGGGACCCTGGAGCGATGGCGGTTGTCCGGGGCGGTGCCGAAGGGTGCGCTGGTGCTCCGCTACTTCGAGCGTGGCAGCTACCACCTGTCGGGGCGGGCGCTTCGATACCTGAGGGGACAGGCCGGCCGGCAGCCGCTCACCCCCGAGGTCCTCTCCGAGACGCTGACGGGTTTCGACGACGATGGGTGGCATCGGTCGGTGCGCGTGGGGACCACGGCACCGTGGGGCGAAGAGGTCGTCTGGCCGAGGGTGAGGCTACGAACGTCGGAGGAGCCCGATGAACGCTGAGCGGGGCGGTCACCGCAGGGGCCTCGCTCTGCTGTTGACGGTCGTCGCGCTCCTCGGGCTCGGGTTGCTGGCCCACGGTGCGCTGCTGCTCGCGCGACAAGAGGCTGCGGCCTCCGAATCCGCCCAACGGGTGCTGCAGGCCCGGATCGGCGGAGAGGCCGCCGTGATCGAGGCCCTGAGTCGCTCCTTGCCGTCCGATACGGTGCGTCGGCTGCTCCGGATCCCCGTTCTGGTGGGCGCCCGGCGCGGCCTTCGCTACGAGGCCTACGCCGTGCGCCTCGGACCGGAGGCCTTCCTCCTCGAGGGAGTCGGGCGGGCACCCGGTGCGCACTGGGGGCTCGCGGTATGGCGACTCGCGTGGGCGATGGACCCGGCGGCGCGGATCGGAGCGTTCGGGGGTCTGGTCGAGGTTGGGTCCGGGAGCCCGGTCGAGATCGAGGGCACGGCCGACCCCGCATTTCAGGACTGGGACGATCCGCTCCGCTCCGAGTGCGACACCCTCCGAGCGTCCCTGGATTCGATGTTCCCTGGTCCCACGCCGGTCGTCGCCACGGTGACGGAGCACCCGCTCGGAGAGCCGTCGCTGGGCCGTCTATCCTCGGCGCACCTGTTCGCGTCCCTCGATGCGCCTCCCGGTGGTCGGGGAACCCCGAGCCCGGCGGTCTCGATGGGCCGTTGCGAGACCGCTCGCCCCTGGAACTGGGGGGACCCAGACCCGGGTCGACCGTGCTCGGACCACCTGGTGGGGCTGGCCACGACCGAGCCCCTTCGTCTCGAGGGTGGGGTAGGCCAGGGCCTCCTCGTGACCGAGGGTCCCCTCGAACTGGCGGGGACGCGCTGGCGTGGCCTGATCCTGGCCGGTGGGATCGTCACGCTGTCCGACGGCGCCCGGCTGGAGGGACTCGTCCGCGCATATGGGGGGATCCGCGTCGAGGCGGCGTCGACCCTTTCCCGCGGGGCGTGTGCCGCGCTCGTGGCGCTCGATCGCTTCCGTGACCGGCTGTCCGTCCCGGTGGCCCTGCGTGCGGGGTGGCTCGGACCCGGCGGCAGGGCTCCTTGAGGGGTGGAGGCAAAGTGCCCATACCACTGCGATTTCAGCCACCCCGCGCCGTGGTGGGGCTGCGGACGAATTCCTTGCCGCTCAAGGGAAAACCTTGCGTAGCAAGGGCTTTGGTGGACGCCCCGGGGGCTGTCGGGCGGGGGCGATGGGCTGGCACGGATCTTGGACTGCAGTCGACCCGGACGGTCGCGTACTTGCCCTGCCGGAGCACTCATGGGTCGCCGCGCTGGATTCACGTTGGTCGAGCTGGTCATCGCCCTGCTGATCGGGAGCATCCTGACGAGCATCGCGCTGTCCAGCTATGGGAATGCCCGCGGAGGATTCGCGGTCCGGGGAGCCCGGACCACGTTTGCTACTCTGCACGCCCGTGCGCGGGCTCAGGCCATCGAGGCGGGCTCCATGATGCGACTCTTCGTCGACATGAAGGGGGACAGCGCTTTCATCTGGGACGGCACCAAGAATCTGGAGACCATCCACTTCGCCGACGAGTTCCACGTGGACCTCAGAGGCTCGGACGGCAGCATGCGCATCTGCATGAACTCGCGGGGCTATGCGGACACGGGCTGCAACAGCTTCTCCAGCACGGTCTCGTTGCAGTTCTGGCAGAACGCGGACTCCGCGTCGGTGAACGTGATGCCCCTCGGTCAGCTGGTGTACTGACATGTCGCCGAGACGCGCAAGCATTCAGCCGGATCGCGCCTGCCGGACCTCGCGCACGTCGTCGGCGCCTCCGGCCCGGGCGCGCTCGCGGGCGGGCTTCACCATGGTGGAGGTGATCATCGCGATCGTCGTGCTGGCGGTCGGAGTGCTCGGCCTGGCCGGCACCACCGCCTACATCGTCCGACAGGTGACGCTGGCCGACATCATGACCGAGCGGGCGGCGGCCCTGCAGACGGCCATCGAGCGCGTCCAGGCCATGGACTTCGACACGCTGGGCTCCGGGTACGACTCGGTGGGGATCTACGGCGTGCGCTGGACCTCCGCCTTCGCGGGCGCCCAGCTCAAGCAGGTGACGATCGTGACCAACGGTCCGGGGTTGGCCCAGGGGGCCTCCTTCCCGCTGCTGTCGCGACAGGTCGCGGATACGTTCGTATTCAAGGTGATTCGTCCATGAAGCTCGGAGACCGCCGGGGGTTCACCCTCACGGAGCTCATCGTGGTGACGGTGCTCGGGGCGCTGGTCGTCGCGGCTTCGATGCAGATCCTGATCACGAACCAGCGGACCTATACCGCGCAGAACGCCCAGATCCAGGGCCAGCAAGCGACGCGTGCCGCCCTCGACATCCTCTCGGCCGAGATCCGCGAGATCAGCCCCGAGGGGGGGGATCTGATCGCCATGGGCAAGACGTCGATGTCGCTCCGGGTGATGCGCAAGCTCGGAGTGGCGTGCGGCGTGACGTACGGCGGCACGCCGGTGGTGCGCGTGGCGAAGATCGGAGATTGGTTCGCCGACAAGGATTCGGTCTTCGTGTTCGCGGACAACGACGACGACACGTCCAACGATGACGCCTGGATCAGCGGGCGAGTCACGGCCGTTGACACGACCGTCACGTGCGGCTCCAACAAGGCGGCCGACCTGAGCTTCTCCGGTCAGAGCGCGACCTTCGCCGCCGACTCTGTGAGGGTCGGGGCGGCGGTGCGCAGCTACCTGCACTACACGTACGCCCTGAAGCAGATGGGGAGCGACTACTACCTGACCCGGCAGCTGCGCGGACAAGAGGCGGTTGCCATGGTCGGCCCGCTCAAGGCGCTCAACGGGCTGGAGCTGGTCTACCTCAACGGAGAGGGGAACAAGACCGCGACGGCCAAGGACGTGCGCCAGATCGCGGTGAAGATCCGCACCAATTCGGGCGTCGTGAACTCGGTCGGCGCGACCGTGTCGGACTCGATTTCGGCGTGGGTGTGGACCCGGAACTAGCGCGACGCGCCCCGCGGCGCGTCGGGAGTGACATCATGCAGGAGAGGAAACCCAACGGCTTCGCGCTGCCCGCGGCGATCGGGGGACTGGTCATCGTGGGGGTGCTGGTCACCGCCGGCTTCTACATGGCGCGTCAGGAGGTGAGGATCGGCGTGGCGAGTAGGCACGCCGCCATGGCGGTCAACATCGCCCAGACCGGCGCCAACGACGTGATGGCCAATTGGAACGGATATCAGCTCGGGTCCATCCCGCTCTGGGGGGATACCACCATCGTGGACACGATCGCCTCCGGGATCTGGTCCGTCACCGTGTCCAACCTGAACGGCAAGCTCTACTTCCTGAACTCCGAGGGAGAGGTCACCGAGGGCGGCGCGTTGTGGTCCGGCGCCACGCGCAGCCTGGGCGTCCTCACGCGGATCCTCTACGCGGACATCGATCCGCCCGCGGCGCTGACCACCCGGGGAAAGACGACCATCAAGGGTGGAGCCCAGGTACACGGCGAAGACGCGGACCCGAGCAGCTGGTCCGGGTACTGCTCCGGCACGCTGACGGACAAGCCGGGCGTCCTCACCAACGACACCAGCGCTCTGGGCGGGCTCGGCGTCGCGGCAGTGACGGGGACGCCGCCCTACGACCAGGACTCCACCATCGTGGACTCGACGTTCACCACCTTCGGGGACCTGACCTGGGACGAGCTGGTCGCGCTGGCCAAGGCCGACGGGAAGGACGTCAGCTCCATCGGAACGAGCATCGCCACCGTGCTTCCCGACTCCGTGGGATCGATCTGCCGGACCAGCACGCTGACCAACTGGGGAGATCCGCGGAGCCCCGCCGCCGCGTGCGGCTCCTATTTCCCCCTCGTCTATCACAAGGGACCCATCCTCACGATCCAGTCCGGCGGGTACGGGCAGGGGATCCTGCTCGTGGACGGGACGCTGGACCTGCGCGGGAACTTCGTCTTCAACGGCCTGGTGATCGTGCAGGGAACGTTCCAGACGCAGGGCTCGGGGAACCGGGTCTACGGCGCCGTCATGGCGTCCAACGCGGACTTCGACTCCCAGAGCCTGGTCGGTGGCTCCGTGGTGCAGAACTCCACCTGTGCGGTGGAGCGCGCGATCCTGAACAACTCGAGTCTATCGAGGGTCCGTCCGCTCGCGATAAGGAGTTGGATCGACCTCTCGGGAGTGGTGAACTGAGGGCGGGAAAAGCCTGCCGTGCCCGGGCGATCCGGTCGGGCCGCCGGCCGATCATGGAATCAAATGTTTACCGATTTTTTCATTTTGCACCAGAGCGGGGTTGTTCTTGACAAGGCTTGACTTTCGGTGGTAGTCTGAACCCGGCATTCCGGGGAAAATCTGTTCCTCACACCCAGTGGCGGGCGCACACATGGGCTTTCTCGGACGCAAACGCACCTCCATAGGGCTGGACATAGGCTCCGGCTTCGTGAAGGTGGTCGAGGTGGACCACTCGGGAGCCCAGCCCGAGGTGGTCCGCGTCGCTATGCGCCCGCTCCTCCCGGACGCGATCGTGGAGGGGGAGATCATGGACTACGGTCTCGTCTCCGACACCGTCCGGGGCCTCTTCCAGGAGATGGGCGTCAAGGGCGCCGAGGTCGTGACCGCCGTGGGCGGCCACGACGTGATCATCAAGAAGATCGAGATGGATCGGATGAAGGAGGCGGATGCCCGCGAGGTCATCCGCTGGGAGGCCGAGCAGCATGTGCCCTTCGACATCAAGAGCGTCGAGCTCGACTTCCAGATCCTGAATCCGCAGGACGAGGGGCTGCAGATGGAGGTGCTCCTCGTCGCTGCCAAGAGGGAGCTCGTCGACAACAAGATCGGGCTCCTCCAGGACGCGGGCATCAACCCGAGGGTGATCGACATCGACGCGTTCGCCCTCCACAATGCCTTCGAGCACAACTACCCGGGGACTCGCAACGGCGTGATCGCGCTCGTCAACGTCGGCCACGAGACCACGAACGTGAGCATCCTGGAGAACGGCGTCCCGATCCTTACCCGGGACATCCCCTTCGGGTCGCGTCGCATCCGCGAAGATCTACAGAGGGAGCGTGGCCTGACCGCGGAGCAGGCGGAGGACGTCGTGCAGGCCAGGGAGACGGTGGAGGATCTCGAGCGCTTCGTCGAGTCCTCCGCCGATGAGATCGCGGTCGGCATCGAGCGGGCGAGTGCCTTCCTGATGACGCGGGACGACGGAGCGATGCTGGGCAAGATCTACCTCAGTGGCGGCGGCGCGCGCGTCCCGGGAATGGTCGAGGCGCTGGGTCGTCGCATGAACGTCGAGACGCATCTGGTCAACCCGTTCGAGCGGGTTCCGGTGCGTCCCGGCGCGGCGGGAGGGCTGTCCATCGACGAAGCAGCGCCTATGCTGCTGCTTCCACTCGGGCTGGCACTGCGCCAGTGAGTCGCCAACGACAGGGCTGAGCCTTGATCGAAGTCAATCTACTTCCGGGCGGAAAGAAGCGGGCCTCAGGGGGAGGCGGCCTACCCTTCGCGGGCAGGCTGTCGTCGATGGGGCGCGGCGAGGGTGGCGGGTCCCGGGACCCGTACACGATCTTCGCCGCTGCGGCAGCCGTCGTCTCGCTGGGGATCATGGCGTGGCTGTTCTTCGGCGTCCGGTCCGATCGCGAGGAGGCGCAGGTGGCGATCGACTCCGCCGTCCAGGACTCGATCCTGCGGGCGGACCTGATCGGACGCACCAACCAGCTGATGGCGAGACGGGACTCGATCGCCCAGCGTGTCGCGATCATCCAGCAGATCGATGCGGATCGATTCGTCTGGCCGCACATCCTCGACGAGGTCGCGAGGGCGGTGCCGCAGTACACCTGGCTGCGCGAGATCACTCAGGTGGGTCTCGATCCCCTCCAGGTCCGCATCGCGGGGCGGGCTGGGAGCACGTTCGCGATCACCAACTTCATGCGCAGCCTCGAGGCCTCGAGATTCCTTCGAGCCGTGCAGATGGAACGCGCCGAGCAGGCGCAGTCGGAAGAGGACAATTCCGACATCGTCTACGTGTTCGAGTTTCTCGTGACCTTTGAATCGCCGCCGCTGGACGAGCTGGAGACGGTCCCGCTCTTCGAGGGAGCCGAGGTCTCGATGGCTCCCGCGATCGACAGCACGGGGAGCTGAGCCATGGCCTGGTACAACCCCTCGGATCCCCGGCAACGCAATCTCGGCCTCGTCGGCGTGCTGTTGCTCGTCCTTCTCTATCCGTTCTTCAGCTACTGGTACACGCCCAGGCGGGAGGAAGTGACTGCGATGCAGGAGCGCCTGGAGAACCTGGAGGACCAGAACCGGCGGGCCCAGATCCTCGCGGCTCGAGGCGGTGGCGATCTCGAGGAGCGCATGGCGCTGTACGAGCGTCACGTCGCGAAGCTCGAGCAGCTCATCCCGGGTGCCGAGGAGGTGGCGGGCCTGGTCGACGACATCTCCATCCGCGCGCGGCAGTCGGGCGTGGAGGTGAATCGGATCCTGCCGGAGCCGACCGAGCCGGGCGCCTTCTACTCCAAGACGTCCTATGAGATGAGCATCGTGGGCGAATACCACAATGTCGCGCGCGTGCTCACCGAGATCGCGAGCCTGTCGCGAATCGTGACGCCGGTGGACCTGGACATGCAGCCCTTCCCGCAGCCCCAGCTCTTCCCGGAGCTCGAGTCTCCGGTGCTGGCCAACTTCCGCATCGAGACCTACGTCCTGCCAGACCCGGGCGCGCCGCCTCCCACGGGTGCGGCGGGAGCGGGAGGATGACCATGACCCCCCGATTCCGGATCCTGGTCCTCGCGGCGGGCGGCCTCCTCGTGGCGCCGGTCGCGCTTCGCGCACAGGAGCCGCCACCGACCCCGCCCCCGCCTCAGCAGGAGCTGGTGGCCGAGCGCGAGGTGTTCACGTACCCCGGAGCCGGTCGGCGCAATCCGTTCAAGCCATTGAGCTCGGGGTTCGACGGCGCGCCACGCTTCGACCAGCTTCGACTCATGGGGGTCATCTTCTCCGACGATCCGTCGGCGAGCGTCGCCGTGCTGGGGACCAGCACGGTGCAGATCTCCGAGGACGGCAGCCAGGTCACCCTGCAGGAGGGTCGGGCCTGGTACCTCAAGGTGGGACAATCTCTCGGAAACATCCGGGTCGTCGAGATCCGCCGCGAGCAGGTCGTGGTGGACGTCGAGGAGTTCGGACTCACGGAGCGCAAGATCATGCAGCTGCAGACCCGGCGCCTGGGAGGTGCCCCATGACCCCGATGCTCGCCCTCTGGGCAGCGGCGGTGATCTCGTCGAGCGGCCCCGTCACCGAGGTGGCGATCACCCCCGCCGAGGCCGGCACCAGCGTCGTCATCTCGATCGAGGGCGACGTCGAGTATCGGGACTTCACGATGGAGGGCCCGTACCGCCTGGTCGTCGACCTCATGGGCGCGCGCCACGCGCTGCCACACGAGGAATTCGGCGAGATCAACCGGGGCGGCATCCAGTCCGTGCGGACGAGCCAGTACTCGGCGGACGTGGTCCGCGTCGTGCTGATTCTCAACGAGCCCCGGCGCTATTCCGTCGCCCCGGACGAGAGGGGGCTGCGCATCACGCTGGACGGCCCCGGCGGTAACTTCCTGCCCTGGTCGTCGGGTCGAACTGCGCTCCCGGCGCCGGAGCCGGTCGCGACCGACGCGGCTCAGCCGGCGCAGCCGGTGTCGATGCTGCGCCCGGTCCAGAGCCAGAACCGCCGCATCTCCATGCAGTTCACCAACACGCCCATCCAGGACGTGCTCCTCACCTTTGCGGCGTTTTCGGGGAAGTCGATCGTGCCGGGCGCGAGCGTCCAGGGACTGGTCACGGCCGACATCCGTGACCAACCGTGGGACGTGGCCATGAAGGCGATCCTGGCGCGTCACGGTTTGATCGCCAGGGAAGACGACTACGGCATCATCAATGTCGATGCGATCGCCGACCTCAACCAGCGTGAGGCCGTCGAGCCGATCATCACCGTCCCCCACCGCATCAACTACGCAACGGCAACCGAGCTCTCGACGGCGGTGAGCCCGCTTTTGACCGAGCGAGGGTCGGTGACCACGGGACAGGGCACCAACACCCTGATCGTCAACGACATCCAGAGGGTCCAGGATGCGGTGGCCGCACTGCTCCGCGAGGTGGACGTGCGCACGCCGCAGGTCTCGATCCAGGCCAAGATCGTCTTCGTGAACCGGACCGACCTCGACGAGCTCGGGCTGACGTATGAGCTGAAGGACTCCCGGGGAAACCAGCTCAACCAGCTCTCGGGCGGGCTCGCCGACCTCGACGGCGATGGCATCCTCGATCAGGTCGATCAGAACCAGTCGGTCGTCCTCCTGGGCGGCAACTCGATCGCCGCGCTGGGGAACGCCAAGGAGCGCCTGACGAGCCCGAGCCTGACCCTGCTCAGCTCGCTCGTGATCGGGCGGCATCAGCTGATCTCGTTCCTGGACGCGCTCTCGCAGGTGCAGCTCAGCGACGTTCAGGCGATCCCCCAGGTCACGACGCTGGACAACCAGCAGGCCCGGCTGAAGGTGGGCACTGACGTCCCGGTGCGCACGATCGATGCGGGCGCCACGGGTGCCGGCGGAGGGGCTGCCGGTCAGGGCCTCTTCCCCCGCGCACAGGTCAGCACTGAGGAGACGGGCATCATCCTCGAGGCCACGCCTCACGTGACCGCGAACGGAAACATCCTGCTCGAGCTGAGCGCGGAGCGTTCGTCCGCGGAGCTGGCCGAGTCGGACGTGGGCTTCATCAAACAGACGCAGGAAGCTCGGACGCGCGTGCTGGTGGAGGACGGCGAGACCGCCGTCATCGCCGGGCTGACGCAGACCGAGCGCAACGAGGTGAGAACCGGCATCCCCCTCCTCATGGACCTTCCCTTGATCGGGCGCCTCTTCAGGGTCAATCGAGAGCAGACGGTCCAGCGTGATCTGATCATCCTCGTCACCCCGCACATCGTGGGCGGAACCAACTGATCGGGTCGATCGGGAGCGACGGAACATGCGCCGGAATGGACTGATGGGATTCCACCCCCTCGCCAAAGGGGTGGCACTGGGGGGTGCCTTCCTCTTGGCTGCGTGCGACGGTGAGAACCTCTTCACGTCACCGAACGGCCCCGGCGTGAACAGAGGTGGGGACGACTCAGACGCTCCGACCGTCACGATCAACGTGCCGCGTGGAGACTCGCTCTCGGCGCGACCGCTCGGGGACTCGGTCTTCGTGTCCGTCCACCTGACCGACGACGTCGGGGTGACGGAAGTACAGTTCGCTGGAATCGCGAAACGGGGGGACCCGAACCTCGGAACCGACGTGGTGGTGCCGCGCTTCCTCGTGAAGACCGTCACGCTCCCCGACGGCGTGCGGGACACGACGCTGACCCGATACCTCGTGCCCACGAACGACCTGACCCGGGAGACCGCGTACATCGTGGTGGCTGCCTCCGACAGCGTGGGCCACGTCGCCTCCGACACGGTCGGGATCATCCTCGGCGGCCCGGACGTCGAGCTCTCCAACGTGGAGGACGGACAGACGGTCCAGGCCGGGCTCAACCTCAGCGTGCGCGTGCGCGCCTACGATCCGCAGGGTATCGGGCAGGTCAGATTGGACGTGGGCGGCGCCTTCACCGCGTCGGTGGTGCGCGCGGTGAACCCCGCGCGCGACTCGGTCACGGTCGACACCGTGGTGGCGATTCCGAGCGGGATCCAGGGGCAGATCCAGCTGGTGGCGGTCGCGCGCAACACGCTCGACATCGCGGGACAGGACGGACCGATCACGCTGACCGTGGTCACCGGAGGCGCGGCGGATACGATCGCCCCGCGGCTGAAGCACACCACCACGGCCCCCGAGCGCATGGAGCTCCGGGACCGGGTCACGGTGTCGGTCACAGGCAGCGACAACGCCCAGGGGACCGGCGTCCGCCTGGTGGGCTACACCGCGTTGGCCATCTCACCGAGCCGGGCCGACACGGTCATCCGCACGGCGCAGACGGAGTTCTCGCCCGCCCGCACAGGCAACGTGTCGACTTCGTTCACGTTCCAGCCGTTCAACGTCGATTCTCTGAGTCTGCCCGATACCCTCGTCTTCGAGGTCACGAGCTGGATGGTCGACGCCGCGGGCAACGCCGCCGCGAGCGTCGGAGCCGACACGGTCGTCGCCCTGCCGACCACGACCTCCGCCACCGGTGAGACGCTCGCGCTCGGTCGTCCGGGTGGACGCATCACCCGGACGATCGTGGCCGGGAACACGGTGGTGCTGCCGGCGGGTGGTAAGGTCCTGGACGCGGCGGTGGACACGGCGCGGCGCCGGCTCTACCTGTCGAACATCGAGCGCAACCGCCTGGAGGTCTTCGACCTCCAGACCGAGACCTTCCGGGAAGCCATCGGGGTCGGGTCGGAGCCGTGGGGTCTGGCGTTCACCCGGGACAACGACTCCCTGTGGGTGGCGAACTCGGGCGGTACCAACCTGTCGGTGGTCGACCTCGACAACGAGCGGGAGGTGGACAACGTCCGCTTCCTCACTCCGGACGTCGTCCTCTTCGACATCGAGCTCAAGAACAGCGATGCCGGCACCCAATATCTGATCACCCCGCGCCCGGTCCCGTCGTCGGCCGGCTTCTCGGACCGCCCCCAGTACGTCGGCGTGGACTCGTACGGCAATATCATCTACTCGACCCGGTCCACGCCCCTCGGCGAGCTGGGCACGGCCCGGAAGGGATACTTCCAGTCCGGGTGGCAGCGCTCCGAGGCGAAGATCTTCGTGGAGCATGGGGAGGTGGACCTGCAGCAGAACTTCTGGGCGATCGCGCACATCGATTCGATCTCCACCGCGGTGGACACCCTGAGCGTGGACTCGTTGGGTGTGCCCACGATCGCGTCGCGGATGGGCCTATTCGATCACGTGCCCGGCTACCCGAGCCAGGTCATCAGCGGCATCGCGAAGTCCTCCGAGCTCGACGCGGTGCAGACGGCCGCGGCACAGCTGATCGCCGCGGGGTCGGACGTGTTCGTCGTGACCGGCGCCAAGTGGAACATTCCGAACCTCGCTTTCCTTGACACGACCTACGTGGCGGCGTCGGGTGACGGAAGCTGGGTCAGTGTCGGCGAAGGCGGCGCCGAGGGAGCCGGCCGCGTCCTGAGCTATCGAGCCAGCCCCGGAGACATCACCGCGCTGAGCGGGTGGGTCCAGGTCTCCGACCTCCTGACCAACCCCTCGGACGAGGTCCGGGGCCTCGGTCTCAACTACGACGGGACCCTGGGCGTCGTGCGCGGGCGCTTCGCCTCGTACTTCTTCAGCCCACCGGACCTGCGGCTTCAGGGCGTCACCGACATCGCACAGTCGGAGGACGGACAGGGGGGCACATTGCATCCCCTGCACGCCAACTTCCGGACCCTGGAGAACCTCGGCGGTCAGTACCGGCCCGACACCCATCTGGCGTTCGTGGCCACCGGCGTGGGGACCGTGGACATCATCGACACCCAGCGCTTCACGCGGATCGGCCGCATGTTCATCCGGGACGTGGTGACCGGTCCGCTGCGCGCCGCCATGCCGTTCCCCGGCGACAACGCAGGTTTCCGGTGCGCCACGCTCCCGGTCACCGACATGCACGGCACCTTCATCGGAAACGCGATCCAGGTGTACGAGGGCGGCGACTTCCGACGTCCGATCGTGCCCGACGGCATCACCGAAGACAGCTGCATCGTCGTCAAGCTGTTCGGCACGACCTCGGGCGGAGGCGTGGTGGTGATCGACGTCCGCAAGGCCGATGTCCTGAGGGAGCACCCGGAGCGGTAACTGTCCCACGGCCCGGTCCGCGGGCCGGCACGAGCGACGCGCAGGAGCGCGGCATCCCTTGTGGGGTGCCGCGCTCGTCCTATCGTAGGGGGCCCGACTCCGCCGGGCTTTTCGAATGATCGGGAGGTTGGAGATCGGATGGGCGGTTTCACGTTCCGGACAGCTGGGGAATCCCACGGGCGCGGGCTCGTCGCGCTCGTCGAGGGCGTGCCCGCCGGGCTGTCCCTCGAGCTGGAGCGCGACGTCGACCCCGAGCTTCGGCGGCGCCAGGGGGGATACGGGCGTGGCCGCAGGATGCAGATCGAATCGGACCGGGCGGAGGCCTTGGGCGGCATCCGGCTCGGGGAGACCCTGGGCTCACCCATCGCGCTGCTGATCTGGAACCGGGACTGGGAGAACTGGCAGACGGCCATGAGCCCTGCGGAGCCGGCCGAGGGCCACAACCCCAAAGCGCTGCGGCCCCACTACCTCCCCAGGCCCGGCCACGCGGATCTGGTGGGGGCGCTCAAGTACGACCGGCGCGACGTCCGGGACATCCTGGAGCGGGCCAGTGCGCGGGAGACAGCCGCGCGCGTGGCGTGCGGCGCCGTGGCCCGCCGGCTCCTGGCGGAGCTCGGCGTGCGCGTCGGCAGCCACGTGGTGTCGATCGGCGACGTGGAGGCCGAGGGCCCCGAGGAGCTCCCGGAGGAGCTGAACGCCGCGGTCGATCCCGATCCGGTGCGCTGTCTGGATCCGGAGGCTTCGGCGCGGATGACCGCTGCCATCGATGGGGCGCGGGACAGGGGGGACACGCTCGGCGGGGTTTTCGAGGTGGTGGCGAACGGAGTCCCGGTCGGGCTGGGCAGCCATGTGTCGTGGGACCGGAAGCTCGACGGACGCCTGGCCGGCGCCGTGATGTCGGTCCAGGCCGTGAAGGGGGTCGAGCTCGGATTGGGCTTCGAGGGTGCCCGGCGGCCTGGGTCCCAGGTCCACGACCCGATCGTGCGCGCACCGACGAGGGGCCGCTCGGGCGGTCTCGGCCGGGCGTCCAACCGGGCCGGGGGGCTGGAGGGGGGGGTGACGACGGGCGAGCCGCTGGTCGTTCGAGGGGCGATGAAGCCCATCTCGACGCTCCGTAGGCCGCTCCCCAGCGTCGATCTGCGCGACGGATCCGAGGGGGACGCCGCGGTGGAGCGGAGCGACGTCTGCGCCGTCCCCGCAGCGGCGGTGGTCGCAGAGAGCATGGTCGCTCTGGTGCTGGCCGACGCCGTTCTCGAGAAGTTCGGCGGCGATTCCGTGGGTGAGCTCCGGCGGAACTTCGAAGGGTACCTTGCGTACCTCCGCGACCGGGGATTCGGCGCGCGGTGACGGGGGGACTCCCCAGACGGCTCGTCCTTGTCGGCTTCATGGGCTCAGGGAAGTCGACGGTGGGTCGCCTGCTGGCCGAGTCCCTGGGATGGCGCTTCCAGGATCTGGACCAGAGCGTCGAGGAGGAGGTCGGCCGGTCGGTGCCGACGATCTTCGCGGAGGACGGGGAGGCGTTCTTCCGCGAGGTGGAGGGTCGCCTGGCGGAGTCGATCCTGGCGGGCGACCATGTGGTCCTCGCGGCGGGCGGCGGCTGGGCCGCGAGGCCCGGACGTCTCCCCGAGGTGCCTGACGGCACGCTGACGGTCTGGCTCCAGGTGTCACCGGAGGAGGCTGTTCGTAGGGTGGGTGCCACCGGGGCGGCGCGGCCGCTACTGGATGTTCCCGATCCCCTGGTGCGGGCACGATCTTTGATGGCCGAGCGGCGTCCGTTCTACGCCGCGGCCGGTTTGACGGTGGACACGGAGGGGCTCACGCCGATAGATGTGAGTAGACGGATCCTGACGCTCATGGGCGTGGCCCATGAACGAACTCAGTAGTGGAGAGCGGAACCCCGCATGACGGCGAAGCGCGGCGGAAAGCAACTTGTCATTGTCGAGTCTCCGGCCAAGGCCCGCACCATCGGTCGGTACCTGGGGACGGACTATGAGGTCGCGGCCTCCGTGGGTCACGTGCGCGATCTGCCCACCAAGGAGCTCGGCGTCGACGTCGATCGCGGGTTCGAGCCCCACTACGTGACGATCCGCGGAAAGGGAAAGGTCCTCACCGAGCTCAAGGAGAAGGCCAAGAAGGCCGACGTGGTGATCCTGGCCACGGACCCGGACCGGGAAGGCGAGGCGATCGCCTATCACGTAGCCGAGCAGCTCGGGTATCCGGAGTCCAACGGGCAGCGATTCCAGCGGGTGCAGTTCCGCGAGATCACCCGCGGGGCCGTTCGGGCGGCTCTCGACGCGCCGGGAACGCTGGACATGCGGAAGGTGGAGGCGCAGCAAGCTCGACGGATCCTGGATCGGCTGGTGGGCTACGAGGTCAGCCCCCTGTTGTGGAAGCCCATTCGACCAGGGCTGTCCGCCGGACGCGTCCAGACCGTGGCCCTTCGTCTCATCTGCGAGCGAGAGGAGGAGATCAGGGCCTTCCGCGAAGAGGAATACTGGTCGATCACCGCCCGGCTATTGAAGGACGGCCAGGTCTTCGAGGCCAAGCTCCATCAGATCGACGGGAAGGCGTTCACGCTCGGGAACGAGGATCAGGCGA
This sequence comes from Gemmatimonadota bacterium, assembly GCA_003248075.1. Lineage (GTDB taxonomy): Bacteria > Gemmatimonadota > Gemmatimonadetes > Longimicrobiales > Gaopeijiaceae > SZUA-318. Next base: position 19,651 of record QJYK01000234.1, read on the forward strand.
CGCAGGTCGTGCGCGCTGTCCTGGACGCTCCCTTCGCGGTAACCGACGTCAAGCGCCGCGAGCGACGGAAAAACCCGGCCCCACCGTTCACGACCTCCACGCTCCAACAGGAGGCGGCCAAGCGCCTCGGCTTCTCTGCGCGCCGGACGATGAGCGTCGCGCAGCGACTGTACGAGGGTCTGGAGGTCGGGGGGCGGGGCACGGTGGGCCTCATCACGTACATGAGAACAGACTCGACCCGCGTGTCGCCGGTAGCGGTCGCGGATGCCCGGTCCTGGATCGAAGCCGAATTCGGCCGAGATTTCGCTGCGTCCGCGCCGAGGCTCTGGGAGGGGAAGCAACAGAAGGGGGCCCAGGAGGCGCACGAGGGCATCCGCCCGACGGACGTGACCCTGCATCCGACTGAGGCCGGCCGTTACCTCGAGGGGGACGCCGCGCGCTTGTACGAGCTCATCTGGCTCCGCTTCGTCGCCGGGCAGATGGCCCCGGCGGTCTACGACACCACGACGGTCGACTTCCAGATCGCTGGCTCCGACGAGCGGAGCTATCTGTTCCGAGCCACGGGCTCGGTGGTGAAGTTCGAGGGCTTCACCCGGCTCTACCTGGAGGCGACCGAAGCGGGTGAGCATCGGCGCCTCGACGATCTGGAGCCGCTGCCGGCCATGGCGGAAGGTGACGTGGGCGAGCTCCAGGGCCTCGAGCCCCGCCAACACTTCACGCAGCCGCCCCCCCGATTCTCCGAGGCCAGCCTGGTCAAGGAGTTGGAGAAGCAGGGGATCGGCCGCCCGTCGACCTACGCGCAAATCCTCTCGACGATCCTGGACCGTGGCTACGTCGAGCTGGAGCAGAAGCGTTTCCACCCGACGGATCTGGGTGAGGTCGTGTCCAAGCTGCTCGTGAAGATCTTCCCGAGGATCTTCGACCTGGAGTTCACGAGCCGGATGGAGACCGAGCTCGATCGGGTCGAGGAGGGCGAGGTGGAGTGGCGGGCCCTGCTCGGCTCCTTCTACCCGGGGTTCAAGGAGCGCCTGGAGGCCGGAAAGGCGAGTTCGGACGAGATCATCAAGGAGATCCTCGCCGCCGAGGGGGAGTCGTGCGAGAAGTGCGGACGGCCGATGCTGGTCCGCTGGAATCGCTTCGGCCGTTTCCTCGGCTGCTCCGGATATCCCGAGTGTCAGAACACGCGCTCCTTGGGCGGGCCCAGCCCCGAGGGCCAACGACTCGGGCGCCACCCCGAGGCTGGGCGGGAGATCCTGCTCAAGGCGGGTCCCTACGGTCCTTATGTCGAGCTCGAGCCCGAGGCGGAAGGGGAGAAGCCCAAGCGGGTGAGCCTGCCCAAGGATCGCGAGCCCTCCAGCGTCGACCTGGCCTATGCGGTCAAGCTGCTCTCCTTGCCGCGCTCCCTCGGCATGGATCCCGGCACGCAGGAGGAGGTCGTGGCCGGCGTCGGGCGCTTCGGCCCGTTCGTGCGCAGGGGCAAGACCTTCGCGAGCTTGAAGAGCTATGACGAGCTGTGGACCGTGAGCCTCGAGGAGGCGGCAGCGCTGATCGAGGCCAAGCTGTCCGGTCAGCGCGCAGCCCTGAGGGATCTGGGTACCCACCCGGCCTCGGGGAAGCGCCTCGTCATCTATTCCGGACGCTACGGTCCGTACGTGACGGACGGAGCCGTAAACGCCACCCTGCCCAAGGGAACCGAGCCCGAGGAGCTGGACCTCGAGGGTGCGGTCGATCTCCTGGCGAGAGCGGCATCACGCAAGGGCAGGGCAAAGGGCGGACGACGCCCGGCAGCTCGGAAACGCAAGTGAGCTCGCGCGTGGCGACCGTGGTCGGCGGGGGGCTTGCAGGGTGTGAGGCGGCGGTCCAGCTCGCCAGGCGGGGCATTCGCGTCCGGCTCCTGGAAATGCGCCCCACCCGATCCACGCCCGCGCACCAGACGGACTCGCTCGGCGAGCTCGTGTGCACGAACTCGTTCAAGAGTCAGGACCCGACCAACGCCCACGGTCAGCTCAAGCGGGAGATGCGGGCGCTCGGATCGGTCCTCCTCGCGGCGGCCGACAGGAGCCGCGTGCCGGCGGGCTCCGCGCTGGCCGTGGACAGGGGACTCTTCGCGGCGGCGATGAGCGACGCGGTCGAAGCGCGAGATCTCATCGAGGTCGTGCGCGAGGAGTGCACCGAGCTTCCCGAGGGTCCCGCCGTCGTGGCCACGGGGCCCCTCACGTCGGACGCGCTGTCGGCGTCGATCCGCTCGGCCCTCGGCGACCGAGGCCTCGCCTTCTACGATGCCATCGCACCGATCGTGGACCGGGACAGCCTCGACGACTCGGTCGTCTTCGCTGCCGGACGGTATGGTGAGGACGCGGACTACCTCAACTGCCCGATGGGCCGCGAAGACTACGAGGGATTCGTGCGGGAGTTGAAGGCGGCAGACGTGCACGAGGGGCACGATTGGGACGCCGTGCCCTATTTCGAGGGGTGTCTCCCCATCGAGGTCATGGCCACTCGCGGCGAGGACACGCTGCGCTTCGGCCCCATGAAGCCCATCGGGCTCACGGATCCCCGAACCGGCCGCCGGCCCTGGGCCGTCGTTCAGCTCCGTCGCGAGGACCGCGCCGGGCAGATGTGGAACATGGTGGGCTTCCAGACCCGCCTCCGCGTCGGGGAGCAGAAACGGGTCTTTTCGACGATTCCCGGGCTCCGGGACGCCGAGTTCCTGCGCTGGGGGTCCATCCATCGGAACAGCTACCTGAACTTCCCGGCGTGCCTCACCCCGGTCGGCTCACTTCCTCTACGCCCCGACGTCTTCTTCGCGGGCCAGCTCACGGGTGTGGAGGGATACACGGAGTCGGCCGCAAGCGGGATCCTGGCGGGCATCAACCTCGCGCGGGTCCTCGACGGGTACGAGCCCACGGTACCGCCGGCCACCACGATGCTCGGCGGACTCCTGCGCTACCTGCGCGACGCGTCCGCCACCTCGTTTCAACCGATGAACTCGAACTGGGGGCTCGTGGACCCGTTGACCCCTCCCGTGCGAGACAAGCGTCTCAAGCGGGAGGCGCTCGCCGCCAGGGCCCAGACCGATCTCGAGCATTGGATGCTGGAGCGCGAGCTCGCCCCTGCCCGACAGGGCGCGGAGGTCGGAGGCCGCTGACCGGCATGAGCGGAGGCACCGCGAAACGCGGGGCGGAGCTTCCGGATTTCCTTCGCCACCTCTCGGACGAGCGGCAGCTTTCGGCGAACACGGTCGTCGCTTACGGCCATGACCTGGACGACCTGGAGACCTTCGTGACCGAGTACCTGGGTCGGAGCGACTGGGGGTGGAGCGACGTCGATCGTCTCGTCATTCGGGCGTTCCTGGGTTGGTGCCGCAAGGGCGGGCGCTCGCGGCGAAGCGTGGCTCGCAAGCTGTCCGCAGTCCGTACCTTCTTCCGTTTCCTTCACCGAGAGGAGCGGATCGCCGCCAATCCGGCTCGCGCTGTCCGCGCGCCACGGAGCGAGAAACACCTGCCGGGACACCTTTCGGAGGTGGACGTGCGCGCGGTGTTCTCGGCGGCGGCGGGCCGGTCGCAGGAGAACACACTCAGCGGCGCGCGCGACCTGGTGATTCTCGAGTTGCTGTACGGCAGCGGCCTTCGCCTCTCCGAGCTCCACGCGCTGGACTGCAACGCGATCGACACGCGCCGGCGACTCGTACGTGTTCGCGGCAAAGGGGACAAGGAGCGGATCGTTCCCGTCACTCCGTCCGCCGTCCGAGCCCTGGAGCGTTACGAGCCGCGTCGTGACGAGGTGGCGAGGAGAGCGACGCGGAGCCCGGAAGGGGCGCTGCTGCTGAACCGGCTGGGGGGACGCCTGAGCCGACGCTCGATTCAAGAGGCGGTGCGGCGATGCCTCGCGAGGGCCGCCATGGACGCCGGACTCTCCGCGCACGCCCTCCGGCATTCGTTCGCGACGCACCTCTTGGAGAACGGAGCCGACCTTTTGGCCGTGAAGGAGCTGCTGGGCCATGTGTCGCTGACGACCACGCGGATCTACACGCACACGACGCGTGAGCGCCTTCTACGCGTCTATCGCGAGGCCCATCCGCGGACCTCATAGCCCGAGGTCCTGCCATATCGGCAGAGAAGCGGTTAGAATTGGGCCCCCGACCGCGCCCGGGCTCGGACCAGCGGGACGGTCCGGGGCATCCAGCTTCCTACCCCACCCAGCCATGCCACTCCGTTCCGTCCGTTCCACCACCGTTCTCGCCGTCCGGCGTGACGGCCGCGTCGCCATGGGCGGCGACGGGCAAGTCACCATGGGCGATACCGTCGTCAAGAGCACCGCGCGTAAAGTGCGGGGCCTCAAGGACGGCAAGATCCTCGCGGGCTTCGCCGGGGCCGTCGCCGACGCTTTCGCGCTCTTCGAGAAGCTCGAGGAAAAGCTCGAGCGGTACCCCGCCAACCTCACGAAGGCGGTCGTCGAGTTGGCGAAGGACTGGAGAACGGACCGATACCTGCGCCGGTTCAACGCCCTCCTGGCTGTGGCGGATCGCGAGCACATGTTCCTGGTGAGCGGCACCGGCGACGTGATCGAGCCAGACGACGACATCCTGGCCATCGGCTCCGGGGGCTCCTATGCGCTCTCCGCGGCGAGGGCGCTCAAGAACCACTCGCAGCTGGACGCGCCGTCGATCGTCCGGAGCGCTCTGGAGATCGCGGGCGAGATCTGTGTCTACACGAATCAGGACATCGTCGTCCTCGAGCTCCAGGGAAGCGAATCATGACGACCGTCGTCGGTGCGCCCGATCCGGTTGGCGGAGACGCGGGGCCGCCGCCGGCCGCGGAGGCGCCCTGGATCGACGAGCTGACCCCACGGCAGATCGTGGCCGAGCTCGACAAGTACATCGTGGGGCAGGACGAGGCCAAGAAGGCCGTCGCGATCGTGCTCAGGAACCGTTGGCGTCGCCAGCGCGTCGAGGAGGAGATGCGCGAGGAGATCCAGCCCAACAACCTGATCCTGATCGGACCGACCGGCGTCGGAAAGACCGAGATCGCGCGCCGGCTGGCCCGTCTGGCAGGGGCTCCGTTCCTCAAGGTCGAGGCGTCCAAGTTCACGGAGGTCGGCTACGTCGGCCGCGACGTGGAGTCGATCGTTCGCGACCTGGTCGACATCTCCATCAACCTCGTCAGAGCGGAGCGGGAGGACGAGGTGCAGGACCTGGCGGAGGCTCGCGTCGAGGATCGATTGCTCGACCTGCTGCTCCCTCCCTCTGCGGAGCCTGAGCGACCGCCGACGGAAGGCGACGAAGGCTCGAGCCACGTCTTCATTGCCGGTCCGGGCGGCGTCGAGACACAGGGCGAGGAGAACCTCCAGTCACGGCGCCTGCGGACGCGGGAGAAACTCCGCCAGCTCCTGCGTGACGGAAAGCTCGAGGACAGGGAGGTCGAGGTCGAGATCCAACAGAGCCCCTCCATCGACGGAATGATGGTGCCGATGGGTGGGATGGAGGGAATGGACTACAACTTCACCGAGATGCTGCAGGAGATGCTCCCCAAACGCACGAAGCGCCGGACGGTATCGGTGTCGGAGGCCAGGCGCATCCTGCTGCAGGACGAGCTGGACAAGCTCGTCGACATGGACGAAGTCGTGAACGAATCGCTCTACCGGGCCGAGGAGATGGGCATCGTATTCCTCGACGAGATCGACAAGATCGCGGGCGAGCGTGGCGGAGGCGCCGGACCCGATGTCAGCCGCGAGGGCGTGCAGAGGGACCTCCTGCCCATCGTGGAGGGCTCGACGGTCGCCACGAAGTACGGCCTGGTCCGAACCGACCATGTGCTCTTCATCGCGGCCGGGGCCTTCCATGTCGCGAAGCCCTCGGATCTGATTCCCGAGCTTCAGGGCCGGTTCCCCATCCGAGTCGAGTTGAGGAGCCTGGGAGAGGAGGACTTCGTTCGCATCCTCCAGGAACCGAAGAACGCGCTGCTGGCCCAATACAGCGCTCTCGTCGAGGCTGAGGGTGCGTCGATCTCCTTCACCGAAGACGGCGTTGCGGAGGTGGCCCGGCTTGCGGCGGAGCTCAACGAGCGCATGGAGAACATCGGAGCACGACGGCTTCAAACGGTGATGACGACATTACTGGAAGACATCCTGTTCGACCTGCCGGAGTCGGGGATGGCGGGCGTGACGATCGACGGCGCCTTCGTGCGCGATCGCCTGAAATCCGTCGCCGAGGACGAGGACCTCCGCCGGTACATCCTGTGAGTGTGAGCCCGACCTCCGCCGACCCGACCTCTTCGCGCGCGACCGCCCGAACACCCATCCCCGGCACGATTCCAGCGATGATCCCCAAGCGTGATTTCCTCGCACTCCCCGACCTGTCGACGGAGGAGCTCCTCAACGTGCTTGCTCGGGCTGGGAGGTTGAAGCGGGGCGAAGAGCGGCCGACCCTCGCGGGCAAGAATCTGGCACTCGTCTTTCGCAAGAGCTCCACCAGGACACGCGTCTCGTTCGAGGTGGCCATGAACCAGCTGCAGGGTCACGCGGTGGTCATCTCGGACCGGGACAGCCAGCTCGGGCGCGGGGAGCCGCTGGCCGACACGGCGCGTGTGCTGTCCGGCTACGTGGACGGGATCATGATCCGCACCTTTGCGCACTCGGACGTGGAGGAGCTGGCCCATCACGCATCGGTGCCCGTCATCAACGGTCTCACGGACCTCCTGCACCCCTGTCAGCTCCTTGCGGATCTCCAGACCGTCCAGGAGGAATTCGGTGCGGACCTGTCCGGGCGAACGGTGGCATGGATCGGTGACGGGAACAACATGGCCAACTCCTGGATCAACGCCGCCCACAGGACCGGCTTCGACCTCAGGCTGGCCTGCCCCGAAGGGTACGACCCAGATGCCGGCATCCTGGAGCGCGCGCGAACGTCGGTCGACGTCGTCCTGACGAGGGACCCGGCCGAAGCCGTCTCGGGTGCGGACGTCGTCACCACGGACGTGTGGGCGTCCATGGGGCAAGAGGAAGAAGTCGAGCTCCGCGCGCAGGCGTTCGACGGCTTTTGCGTGGACGGAGCGCTGATGGAGCGGGCGCACCCGGATGCGATCTTCCTGCATTGCCTCCCCGCACATCGCGGAGAGGAGGTGACCACGCAGGTCATCGACGGACCGCGGTCCAGAGTGTTCCAGGAGGCGGAAAACCGTCTCCATGCCCAGAAGGCCCTTCTCGTGGAGCTGCTCGGATGAGCGAGCCATTGAAGCACACCCCGTTGTTCGACGAGCATGCGGCTCTCGGCGCGAAGATCGTTCCGTTCGCCGGCTTCGAGATGCCGGTTCAATATCCCTCTGGAATCACCGCCGAGCACAAGGCGGTTCGCGAAGCCGCTGGCCTGTTCGATGTCTCGCACATGGGGGAATTCGTCGTTCAGGGTCCTGACGCCCTCGCGCTGATCCAGCGAGTCGCGGTCAACGACGCATCGAAGATCGAAGCGGGTCAGGCACAGTATTCCGCGATGTGCCTCGCGGGCGGAGGCGTCGTCGACGACCTGATCGTCTACCGCTTCGAGGACCGCTACATGCTGGTGGTCAACGCTGCGAACCACGAGAAGGACCTGAGCTGGATCCGTGGACATGCGTCGGGGCTCGACGTCACGATCGACGACCGTTCCGAATCGACGGCGCTGCTGGCGCTCCAGGGTCCCACCGCCCGCGAGATCCTCCGGCCACTGGCCGGTATCGACGTCGACGACGTGAAGTACTACCGCTTCCTGGAAGGGTCGGTCGCGGGTCTCCCTGCGGTGATCTCGGGAACCGGCTATACGGGCGAAGACGGGTTCGAGCTGTATTTGGACGCCGAAGCCGCGGTGCACGTGTGGCGGGCCTTGCTGAAGGCCGGCCAGGGACGCGGGCTCATACCGGCTGGGCTCGGGGCTCGGGACTCGCTGAGGCTCGAGGTCGGGTACGCCCTCTACGGGAACGATCTCGACGAGCAGCATACGCCGCTGGAGGCCGGCTTGGGCTGGATCACGAAGCTCGACAAGGGAGACTTCGTCGGACGTGACGTCCTGGTCCGGCAAAAGGACGAAGGGGTGCAGCGTCGGCTGGTGGGGCTGCGGCTCACCGAGAAGGGCTTTCCGCGTCCCGGCTATCCGATCCTGTCGGACGGTGCCGCGGTCGGAGTCGTGACCAGCGGCACCCTGTCCCCATCCCTTGGCTACGGCATCGCGATGGGCTACGTCCCGGCGTCTCTCGCGAAGGCCGAAACGCCGCTCGCCATCGACGTGCGGGGGCGGGCGCTGTCCGCTGTTGTACAGCGCCCACCGTTCTACACACAGGGATCGATCCGGCGCTAGGGAAGAGGGGCGTGTTCGGGGGTGAGTCGCCGCCGTTGCGGCGAGGAGCTTGGGAATGGAACAACCGAAGAACCGCTGCGGCCAAATAGAGGTGGCGATCGACAGGGATGGGTGTGTCTCGCGACGCCGGCCCCGTTCTCCCGAGGCCGGTCGATCCCGCCGGGGCGCTTAGTCGGACCATGCGTATCGGGATCCTCACGGTCAGTGACGGCTGCGCCTACGGCGAGCGCGAGGACGTCAGTGGCGCGCTCATCGCGGCGTGGGCGCACGGGCGTGGCTACGAGGTTGCCTGCAAAGAGGTGGTCCCGGACGAGGTCGGCAGGATCGCCGGGTCGCTCCTGCCCTGGTGCGACGAGCTGGGCTTGGACCTCGTGCTCACGACCGGTGGCACCGGTTTCGGGCCCCGGGACGTGACTCCCGAAGCGACGCTTGCGGTCCTGGAGCGCCTGGCACCGGGGATCGCCGAGGAGATCCGTCGTCGAGGGGTCGTCAAGACCCCGCTGGCGGTCCTGTCTCGAGGGGTCGCCGGAACCCGGGGGCGGACGTTCCTCGTCAACCTGCCGGGCAGCCCAGGAGGCGTGCGTGACGGCCTCGACGTCTTGTCCGCATGGGTCGACCACGCTGTGGGGCTGATCCGTGGGGAGAACCCCGCCCATCCACATCCCCGAAAGGCCGGGGGAGACGCCGCGCCCGCGGAGCTCGGCTCATGAAGGAAGACGTGGTCTTGGTTTCGACCCACGACCTGCGGCGCGCCGGGGCGCTACGCGACGCGTTCGAGAGGGCGGGGTACGGCAGCGATCTGGTGACCCCGAGCGAGGAGTTGCTCCAGAAGGGCGCCGTGCTTCTGGTGCTCACGGGCGGCCTCGCGGACGGAGGAGGCTTGCTTGCACGGCAGGCCCGCGCGGCGCTGCACGTTCCCGTGTTCGCCATCGCCGAGAGCGGCAAGCTCCCGCCCGCCCTTCGCCCCGGCTTCGACGAGGTGTTCGACGCTTCGGCGTCGGCGGCGGACGTGGCCGCGGTCGGCCGTACCGTCATCGAGCGCCGCCGCCTCCAGCGGATCACCGGGATCGTGGGCGAGACGGACGCGATCCGTGAGGCGTTGGAGCGAGTGGTCCAGATCGCGCCGGTGCATTCGACCGTCCTGGTCACCGGCGAATCGGGCACGGGGAAAGAGCTGGTGGCCCGTGGCATACACGCGCTCTCGCCTCGGCGACACAAACCCTTCATCGCCGTCAACGTCGCCGCCTTGTCCGAGACGCTCCTCGAGTCCGAGCTTTTCGGGCACGAGAAGGGTGCGTTCACGGGGGCCATCGATGCGAGACGCGGACTCTTCGAGCTGGCAGATGGCGGTACGATCTTCCTGGACGAGATCGGCGAGATGCCCCTCGCGACGCAGACCAAGCTCCTCCGCGTTCTGGAACAGCGGGAGTTCCACCGTGTGGGGGGCGAGAAGACGCTTCGCGTCGATGTGCGCATCATCGCCGCCACGAATCAGGACCTCCGGCAGCTGGTCGCGATCGGTGAGTTTCGGCGGGACCTCTACTTCCGCCTGAACGTGCTCCAGATCGCACTTCCGGCGCTTCGCGAGCGCAGGGCCGACATCCCCCTCCTGGTGGATGCCTTCGTGACTGAGGCTTCAGAGCGACACGATCGGGCCTTCCCGGGCATCTCGGGCGAGGCCATGGCCATCCTGCGCGACTATGCTTGGCCCGGTAACGTCCGGGAGCTGCGCAATCTCGTCGAGTCGATGGTCGTCCTCTCGCCCGGGCGGATGATCCAGCCGGAGGACATCCCCCGTGAGGTGCGTGCGGGGAGGGGTGGAACCCTCCTTCCCGCGCCCATCCCGCGCGCTCAGGCCCCGAGCGAGGGAAGGGACCTCCGACCCGAGCTGGAGTTCATCTTCCGCACGCTGGTGGACTTGCGTGTCGATATGGACGAGTTGCGTCGCGAATTCGAGGCCTATCGGCGTGAGTCGTCGACGGTCTACGTCCACGGTGACCCGACGCCTTCCGGGCTGGAGATCCCCTCGGCGGCGGTCGAGGTCGGCGGACGGCCCCTGCGTTCATCCGGGGAGGGATGGGAAGATGTGCGGGAGCGGGCAGGGGAAGGCGGCCCCGAAGCGGCTGGTACGACGAGTCACGAAGACGGGGTGGTCGTCTATCGTCCGGGCATGAGCATGGAGGACCTGGAGCGGGAGGCGATCCGCGTGGCGCTCACGTCGGTGGCCGGCAACCGACGAAAGGCCGCGGAGCTGCTGGGCATCGGAGAGCGGACGCTGTACCGGAAGATCGGGAAGTACGGGCTGGAGGACTGAAGCCCATCACAGGGGGCCGGCCTGCGGCCCCGGACGACGTGATCGCGCGCGCGCCCGCTCGGCCTGCACCACGGGCAGGATGGACGCCCAGGCGCGGCTCTCCACGAGTCCGTAGGCGACGACGAGGTCGGATTCCAGGTCGACATTCGCCGCGAAGGCATACACCGCCACCTCGGTGCGCCGCTGCGCCAGGCGCCGCTGACCCCACGACGGAGTAATGGGGATGATCGTGGTGGGCCGAAGTCGGATCCCACGGGACACGAGCTGGAGCTCCTCGGGCACGAAAGTCGTCTCCGGGGCGTCCGAGAAGAACGAAACCAGGAAGAGCGTGGGGTCGGGGACCCCCGAGCGACGCACCGCCTCTGGCAGGTGCAGACTCACCAGGCCCGAGAGGCGCCGGTAGGTGTCCGGCGCGGTTGCGCGTGTCACGGACTCGTCGAGGGGGACGACCTTGATCTCGAGCGGACCGCTTCGGAGCCCGACGGTCACCTCCTCCTGGCGCAGGGTCCCGAGACCCGGCGGTGGAAGGCCCTCGAGGGACTCGGGTGCCCCGCCCGCAGCGGGGACGCAACCGAGCCACGACAGCGCTCCTGCCAGCACAAGTCGGGGATTCACGCCGAGCGCCTTCATTCGCGAGCCGACCCATCCGTCGCTCCGGGCGCGCCCAGGAGGTCGTCCAGCGCCGACAGGAGCTCCTCCCGACCCTCGCCGGTCTTCGACGAGAACGGGACCAGCTGCTCCTGGTCCAGGCTCAGCTCACGGAGGGCACGTGCGACGGAGTCCCGGCGCTGCTGGGCCTTCAGCTTGTCCATCTTGGTGAGAACGACCAGCGCGGGGACGCCGAGCCGGGCCAGGTACTCGACCATCGCCCGATCGTGCTCAGTCGGCGGATGTCGCGCGTCGACCAGATGGACGACGCCATGCACCTGGCCGGACTCACCCAGGTACCACTCGATCAGGGACCTCCACCCTTCGCGCACCTCGGTGGGGACCCGGGCGAACCCGAAGCCGGGGAGGTCCACAAGGAAGAACGCGTCGTTGACCCGGTAGAAGTTGAGTGCCTGGGTCTTTCCGGGCGTCGCGGACACATGCGCGATCTTGCGGCGGGTCCGCCGGAGCAAGGTGTTGATCAGCGACGACTTGCCCACGTTCGAGCGGCCGGAGAACGCGATCTGCGGGTGCCCTCCCGGTGGCGGGGACCCCCGGGTCACGACGGAGGCCACGAACTCGGCGGATCGGATCTTCATCCGTGCGGGACGGGCAGGGTCACTCCGTGCTCGGCCGACGCGCCGACCGTTCGACGGGCCGGGCTGCGGGGAAGGGCGGCTTCCAGAACCTCATCCATCGAGCGAACGGTGGTGAACGCCACCTGCTCGTGCACCTCGTGGGGCAGTAGCTCGAGGTCCGAGGTGTTGGCTTCCGGAAGGACGACGGTCCGGATCCCCGCCCGGAGGGCCGCAACGGCCTTCTCCTTGATGCCGCCGACTCCCAGCACCCTCCCGCGCAGCGTGATCTCGCCGGTCATGGCGACGTCCGCCCGCGTAGGGATGTCGGTGAGCGCCGAGATCAGCGCCACCGCGATCGTGATCCCCGCCGAGGGCCCGTCTTTGGGGGTGGCGCCCTCCGGGATGTGGATGTGCACGTCGACCTTCTCGTGGAACTGAGGGGTCAGTCCCAACAGCTCGGACCGCGAGCGGGCGTACGTCACCGCCGCCTGGGCGGATTCCTTCATGACATCGCCGAGCGTTCCGGTCAGGCGTAGGGTGCCGTTCCCGGGCAGGATCGCCACCTCCACGTCCAGGACCTCGCCCCCTGCCGCCGTCCAGGCGAGGCCGTTGGCGATCCCGATCCTCTCCGACTCCTGGTCTCTGTCCGGAGGGGCGTACGGTGGCGGGCCCAGGAGCCGTCGCAGGTCGTCGGGGACGATCGAGCCGGATCTCGTGTCCCCTTCCGCCACGCTCCGGGCGATCTTCCGTGCAATCCTCGACAGACGACGGTCGAGCTCCCGGACGCCAGCTTCGCGGGTGTATCTGTCGATGACGAGGTGGACCGCATCCGCCGAAAGGTCGACGTCTATCGCGGCCAGACCGTGGCGGCTCGCCTGGCGCGGCCAAAGGAAGCGCGCGGCGATCTCGCGCTTCTCGGTGTCGAGATAGCCCGGAAGCCGGATCACCTCCATGCGGTCCCGAAGCGGCTCGGGGATCCCCTGAAGCGTGTTCGCCGTCGCCACGAAGAGCACGTCCGAGAGATCGTACTCCATCTCGAGGTAATGATCGGTGAACGTCCTGTTCTGCTCGGGATCGAGAACCTCGAGCAACGCGGCTCCCGGATCTCCGTGGAAGTCACGCGCCAACTTGTCGATCTCGTCGAGCAGGAAGACGGGATTGGTCGTGCCACTTCTGCGCATCCCCTGGATGACGCGCCCGGGGAGCGCCCCCACGTACGTCCGCCGGTGGCCCCGGATCTCCGCCTCGTCGCGCACTCCCCCGAGGCTGACGCGGACGAACTCCCGTCCGAGTGCATCGGCGATGCTCCGGCCCAGGGAGGTCTTCCCAACGCCGGGCGGTCCCACCAGGCAGAGGATCGGACCCCGCATCTCGCGCACGAGGGACAGCACGGCCACGTGGTCGAGAATGCGCTCCTTGACCTCTTTCAGCCCGAAGTGTGCCGCCTCCAGCACCGTCGTGGCATGGCTCACGTCGAGGTTGTCCTGCGAGCGCCCCATCCAGGGAAGCGCGGCCACCCAGTCAAGGTACGTCCGGATGACGGCGGCCTCCGGTGCCACAGGGTTGAGCTTCTTGAGGCGGGACAGCTCCCTGTCGGCCCTTTCACGGACCTCCGGCGGAAGCATCGCGCGACGTAGATCGTCCTCGACCTCCGCCCACTCGTCGTCGAGGTCGCGGGCCGGCTCCCGGTGCAGAGGCCGAAGCCCCTGGCCGAAGTCCTGCGGCACCTCACCGAACTGGAGCTGGATCTGACGCTCCAGCTTGGCCTCGATGCGCAGGATCTCGAGCTCGCGGGTGAGCAGCTCCTTGAGGATCGCGAGATGCTCGGCCGGGTCCGCCGCCTCCAGTAGCTCCTGCTTCTCGGTGGTGGCCACGAGGAGGTGCCCGGAAACCAGATGGGCCAACCGAACCCGGTCGGCGTCCGCCGAGAGCAGGCTGGGCAGCTCGTCCGGGATCCGCTCGTTGAGCCGCGCGTACTCGGTGTAAAGACGGACGACGTCTCTGGCGCCCTCGACGAGCTCGCGTGTCGGCGGCACCGGGCCCTCCGATTCCCGCGGCGTCAGCAGGTCGATGGAGGCCCGCAGGGCGTCGGTCGACGTCCTCAGACGCCGGATGCGTGCTCGTCCCAGTCCTTCCAGCACGACCCTCGCGGTCGCGTCGGGGAGCGTGGACACCTGCACCACCCGCGCGATCGTTCCCACTCGGAAGATCTCCCCACCCCCGGGGTCGTCCACGGCCGGGTCTTTCTGCGCCACCAGAAGCAGAAGGCCGTCCCCCTCCTGGGCTTCGGAGAGCGCTGCGACGGAGCGGGGGCGGCCGATCAGCAGCGGCAGCACCATGTAGGGGAAGAAGACGATGTCGCGGAGAGCCACGACCGGCAGTCGGTCGGGAACTTGGAGCTGGTCGTCTACCCGTACGAGGGTCGCCATCAGGCGCGGCTCCCGGAACGCTGAGAGGGTTCGACAGGCAATCGTACCGTTCCGGATGCCGCGGGAAAAGGAGCGGCCCCCGCGACGCCGGTCGCGGGGGCCGCCTTGTCGCCTAAGCGACGATCGCCAGGGACCTCAGGCCTCTTTCTTCCGCTCCTCGGGATTCAGAACGAGCAGGGGGGGAACGCCGGACTCCACCGCATCGGGCGTGACGATGACCTCGCGCACGTCTTTGCGCGACGGAATCTCGAACATGACGTCACGCATCACTTCCTCGATGATCGAGCGCAGGCCCCGCGCGCCGGTGCCACGCTCCAATGTCTTGCCGGCGATCGCCTGTATCGCCTCGCGGTCGAAGGTCAGGCCAATGCCCTCGAGCTCGAACATCTTCGTGTACTGCTTCACCAGCGCGTTCTTCGGTTCCTCGAGGATGCGCACCAGTGCTTCCTTGTCGAGGCTGTCGAGGTGCACGCTCACCGGAAGGCGTCCCACGAGCTCCGGGATTAGGCCGAAGCGCTGGAGATCCTCGGGCTCGACGAACTTCAGGACGTTCCCTTCCCAGTCCAGGGAGCGCTCCTCACCGCCGAAGCCGATTCTGCGTTTCCCCACCCGTGCCTCGACGATCTTCTCCAGCCCGTCGAAGGCGCCCCCGCAGATGAACAGGATGTTGCGGGTGTTGATCTGGATGTATTCCTGCTGGGGGTGCTTCCGTCCGCCCTGCGGTGGGACGCTGGCGACGGTACCCTCGAGGATCTTGAGCAGGGCCTGCTGGACACCCTCGCCGGAGACGTCGCGCGTGATGGAGGGGTTCTCCGACTTGCGCGCGATCTTGTCCATCTCGTCGATGTAGACGATGCCGCGCTCGCACTCGGCGATGTTGAAGTCGGCGGCCTGGAGCAACCGAACCAGGATGTTCTCGACGTCCTCGCCCACGTAGCCCGCTTCGGTGAGCGTGGTGGCGTCGGCGATGGTGAAGGGCACCTGAAGGATGCGCGCCAGCGTCTGGGCCAGAAGGGTCTTCCCGACGCCCGTGGGCCCGATCAGGAGGATGTTGGCCTTGTCGAGCTCGACCTCGTCGAGCACGCCCTGATGGTTGACGCGCTTGTAGTGGTTGTAAACCGCGACGGCGAGGGCCCGCTTGGCGGTCTCCTGCCCGATGACGTACTGGTCCAGAACGTCCTTGATCTCTTCGGGCGTCGGGCTCGGGACCGCCGCGCCCTGTGCGTCCCGCTCCTCCTCTTCCGCGAGGATCTCGTTGCAGAGGGAGATGCACTCGTTGCAGATGTAGACGTTGGGCCCCGAGATGAACTTCTTGACGCTCTCCTTCGACTTGCCGCAGAAGCTACAGCGGAGGTGTTTATCGCTCGTCATGGACCGATCCTCGGATCTCCGTTCCCCGTGCTCGATCGAACCGGCCCGCCCGAGGCCCTTTTCCAGTTTGGCGCCTCAGGCGCCATAAGGGAACACTCACGTAACATTCAGGTCGCGTCCGCGTCCCTCGGCCGGCCCTGCGTCGGCACCGGACCTTCGAGAACGTGGTCGATGATTCCGTACTCCATCGCCTCGTGGGGGCTGAGGAAACGGTCCCGATCGACGTCCTCGGCGACCCGCTCGAGCGGCTGACCGGTGTGCTTGGCCAGGATGCCGTTGAGCTTCTCGCGGATGTACAGGATCTCCTTGGCGGCGATGTCGATGTCCGCGGCGGTCCCCTGTGCCCCGGAAGATGGCTGATGGATCATGATCCGGGAGTTCGGGAGCGCGTTGCGCTTGCCCTTGGCCCCGGCCGTGAGCAGGACCGCCCCCATGGACGCGCACATTCCGACGCAAAAGGTCGACACCGGCGCCCGGAGATGCTGCATCGTGTCGTAGATGGCCATTCCGGCGTAGACGCTTCCGCCGGGTGAGTTGATGTACATATAGATGTCGCGCTCCGGGTCCTCGGCGTCCAGGAAGAGCAGCTGCGCGACGATGATATTGGCCACGTTGTCGTCGATGGCGCTGCCCAGGAAGACGATCCGGTCCATGAGCAGCCGACTGAAGATGTCGTAGCTGCGCTCCCCGCGGCTGGTTCGCTCGATGACGTACGGTGGAAAGATCGGCATGGGGTTCTCCGTCGGCGCCGACCCTCAGGTGGCGGGCGCGTCCGTGATCTCGGACTGGGACTTGAGGAAGTCGAAGACTTTGCGCTCGGTGATGTCGCGCTCGAGGGGCTCGAGGCGACCGGCCTTCTGAAGGCTCGCGTAGACTTTCTCCGGCGGGCTGCCGCTCCGCTGGGCGATCTGCGATACGGCCTCGTCGATGTCCTGCTCGGTCGCCTCGAGCCGCTGTGTGGTGGCCACCCGATCGATCACCAGCAGCCGCTTCACGGCGCGCTCCGCCTCGGGGCGGATGCTCTCCTTGATCTCGGATGCACGCTCGGGAGGCAATCCCGGCTGGTCGCCGATCAACCCATCCACGTATCGCTCCACCATGGATTTCGGCACTTCGAACGGGTTCGCCTCGACGAGCAGGTCCAGGAGGCGCCCGCGCACGACCGCCTCCGTCCGCTCGGTCGCCTCGCGCTCGAGGTCCGCGCGAATCCGCTCCGTGAGCTCGGCGAGCCCCGAGAAATCGCCGACCTTCTGCGCGAAGGCGTCGTCGACCTCGGGCAGCTCGAGGACCTTCCGCCCCCGGAGGGTGAGCCCGACCCGTTCCGTGACTCCCCGTCGTTCCTCGTCCGGGAAGTCCGCGGGGAAGGTGACGTCGAACTCGCCGCTCGCCCCGATTTCCAGACTCTTGATCGCGGCCTCGATATCGGGAATCGCCTGGTCCTCGCCCAGGACGAACTCATATTCCTTGTCGGTCGCGTCAGACGCGGCGGGGTCGAGCTTGCGCAGGTGTACCTCAACCATGTCCCGGTCACCCGGGGCACCCTCCAACACCGGGACCCAGGTGCCATTCTGCTCGCGGACGCCCTGCAACATCCGCTCCACGTCGCCGTCCTCCACGGCAAGCCTTGGCCGCTCGACGACGAACCCACCCAGACGGCCGATCTCGATGGTCGGCTGGACGTCGAAGGCGATCGTGAAGGTCACGTCGCTACGCGGCTCGTAGGAGAGCTCCTCGATCTCGCCGTCGCTGATGGGGCGCAGATCCTCCGCCTCGAGGGCGCGGCGGTAGGCCTGCCCGACGAGCTTGTCCAGGGCCTCCTGCCGAAGGGCACCTCCGAAGCGGGACTCGACGACCGTCTTCGGCACGCGGCCCTTTCGGAAGCCCTTGAGGTTCACCCGCTTTGCGAGGGCGGCAGCCGCGCGCCGCTCCTCCTCGGCGACGATGGATGCCGGGATGGTCACGCTCATCCTTCGGCGCCAGCGCTCCTGCTCCTGGACGGAGATCTGGAGACGCGATGCGTCGATCGTCATGCCCTCGGCTTGCTCCACGCGCAGGTGAGAGGGATCGGGGTCGGCCCGGAGTGCGAAAGGGGGGACTCGAACCCCCACGGCACGAGGCCACGAGATCCTAAGTCTCGCGCGTCTACCAGTTCCGCCACTTTCGCGGGGGGTTGGATTCCCGCCAAAGATAAACCCGGCGGAGCAAGCGGTTCAACGCCGTCCGACCGGGCGGGGGGCGGGGGCCCCGCGCTCCCCGCCCCCCGTCCAGCAGCCAGGACCCTGTGGCTAGGAAGGCATTCGAATGTTCACGACGCGGCCCTGGCCCGTTGCATCCTCCACGTGCAGGGACACGATCTGTCCCCCCTGCACGGAGTCGAGAGCGCGGCGAACGTCGTCGGGCGCCTCGATGCGGGTGTCGTTCACCTGGACCAGCTTCAGCCCCGGCACGAGTCCCCGCCTGAAAGCCGGGCTCGCTCCCGCCACCTGGCTGATGACCACTCCGCCCGCGGTGGCGAACCCCATCTGATCCGCGAGCTGGGCGTCCAGCACCTCGACGTTGATTCCCAGCCGCTCCTCGCTGTGGGCGGTCCGGGCAGCGGTCAGGGTCGGACGGTCATTGATCGGGGCCTCGTCGAGGCGGACGGTCACATCCATCGGCTTCTTGTTGCGGTACACGGTGACCGTCACCCGGTCGCCGGGGCGGTGCTCGGCGATCTTCGCCTGCAGCTCCGCGACGTAGCCCACCGGCTCTCCGTCGAGAGCGACGATGACGTCCTCCTCCCTGAGCCTCCCGACCGCCGGACCGCCCTCGCGGATCTCCTGGACCAGCACTCCGGATACCTTGGGCAGGCCGTAGACCTCCGCGTCCTCTGCCGCGACGTCGCCGATACTGACTCCGATGAGGGGGCGACGGACCGTCCCGTACTCGAGGAGGTCGGTCATGATCCGGCGTGCGAGGTTGATCGGAATTGCGAAGCCGTATCCCTGGTAGTATCCGGTCGCCGAGGCGATTGCCGAGTTGATGCCGACGACCTGGCCTTCCAGGTTTACCATCGGCCCGCCCGAGTTGCCCGGATTGATGACCGCGTCCGTCTGGATGAAGTCCTCGATGGCGAAGCCGGCCAGGTCGACCCCGTAGGCCGGATCCACGCGCAGATCCCGATTCAGGAGCCCCAGCCCACGCCCGCGGGCGCTGACGATTCCGGCGGTCACCGTGTAGTCCAGCTGTGTGGAGGCACCGAACCCAGGGTTGCCGATGGCCAGCACCCACTCGCCGACGCGCACGCCGTCGGAGTCACCGAAGCTGAGAGCGGGCAGCTCCGTATCGGCGCCGATCTTGATCACCGCGACGTCCGTGAACGGATCATTCCCGACGAGCTCGGCGTCGAAGTACCGTCGATCGGAGAGGTAGACCCGGATCTGGTCGGCCCCCTCGACCACGTGGTTGTTCGTGAGGATGTACCCGTCCGGCGAGATGATGAAGCCGCTCCCGCCGGCGATCTGGCCCTGCGTCGGAGGGGCCTCGTCCTCCGGGATGTCGAAGAAGCGCCGAAACGCGTCGGGGACCTGTTGCCGCCGGGCCGCCTGCGCGGGCCGCCGCGACTCGATCCTGACGACCGATGGCGTAACGACGTCCGCCAGTGTCACGAAAGCGTCGGACAGGTCCTTGGCGGGCTTTACGGCGGCCGAGGATATCTGCGGAGCCTCGGAGATCGCCGGCGCCGCGTGGGACACGTCCGTCCATCCAAGGCCACTTGCGAGGCCAACGCCGAAAACGAAGGCGACCGAGGTAAAGACCACCACCTTCAGCTTGGCGCGAAATGGGTCGTACATCGACTGACTCCTCACCTGCGAAACGGGTTGGCGCCGCGACCGCGGCACCCGGAGGTGTGTTCATTCTACACGACGTGCCGAGGGCGGGTCCGCGGCGACGACACATGTCTTTGATCGGCCACGCCGGGGTCGGGGTTGCCCGACCCCGGCCGTGACGCCGGCGGATGTCCCCTCGGTGGCTCCCTACTTGTCCTCGTCGACGATCTCGTAGTCGGCCTCGACGACGTCCTCGTCCGATGAAGCCGAAGCGCCGACCGGCTCCTCCACCGGTTCGGCCCCGGCCTCCTCTTCGGTAGGCGCCTCGGCGGCCTGGCTCTGATACATCTCCTGTCCGGCGGCGCTGAACGCCTGCATCAGCTCGTCGCGCGCCGAGTTGATCGTGGAAAGGTCGTCGCCCTTGAGCGCTTCCTTGGCCTTCGCCACCGCCTCGTTCAAGCGCTCGCGTGTGCCCTCCGAAACCTTGTCACCCCACTCGCCGGTGTCCTTCTCGACCTGGTACACGAGCGAGTCGAGCTGATTGCGCGCCTCGACCTTGGCGCGTTTGTCCTCGTCCTCCTTCGCATGCTCCTCGGCCTCGTTCACCATCCGCTTGATCTCGGCATCGGAGAGCCCGCTGGAGGCTTCGATCCGGATCTTCTGCTCCTTCCCGGTGGCGCGATCCTTGGCGGAGACGTGCAGGATGCCGTTCGCGTCGATGTCGAAGGTGACCTCGATCTGGGGCATGCCCCGCGGCGCCGGCGGAATACCGGTGAGCTGGAACTTGCCGATGGTCTTGTTGTCGAGAGCCATCTTGCGCTCGCCCTGGAGCACGTGGATCTCGACGGTGGTCTGGCTGTCCTCGGCGGTGGAGAATACCTCCGCCTTCTTCGTGGGGATCGTGGTGTTGCGCTGGATGAGCGTCGTCATCACGCCGCCGAGCGTCTCGATGCCCAGCGACAGCGGAGTGACGTCGAGCAGCAGGACGTCCTTCACATCCCCCGCGAGCACGCCGCCCTGAATGGCGGCCCCGACGCCCACCACCTCGTCCGGGTTGACGCCCTTGTGCGGGTCCTTTCCGAAGAACTCCTTCACCACCTCCTGGATCTTCGGGATCCGCGTGGATCCACCGACAAGGATCACCTCGTCGATCTCGGACGTCTTGAGACCGGCGTCCGCCAGAGCCTTTTCCATGGGCGGGATCGTGCGCTTCACCAGGTCGTCCACCAGTTGCTCGAACTTCGACCTGGAGAGCGAGTAGTTCAGGTGCTTCGGCCCCTCTTGAGTCGCCGTGATGAACGGGAGGTTGATGTCCGTCGTCAGCGTCGTGGACAGCTCCATCTTGGCCTTCTCGGCCGCCTCCTTGAGCCGTTGGAGCGCCATGGAGTCCTTGGAAAGGTCGATCCCCTGATCACGGCGGAACTCGTCGACGAGCCAGTTGATGACGCGCTGATCGAAGTCGTCCCCGCCCAGGTGGGTGTCGCCGTTCGTGGACTTGACCTCGAAGACGCCGTCTCCGAGCTCGAGGATCGAGATGTCGTAGGTGCCCCCTCCCAGGTCGAACACCGCGATCTTCTCGTCGCTCTTCTTGTCCAGTCCGTAGGCGAGCGCCGCGGCGGTCGGCTCGTTGATGATCCTGAGCACCTCGAGGCCGGCGATCTTACCGGCGTCCTTCGTGGCCTGACGCTGAGCGTCATTGAAGTAGGCGGGAACCGTGATCACGGCCCTCGAGACCTTCGTGCCGAGATAGTCCTCCGCGGTCTGCTTCATCTTCTGGAGGATCATCGCCGAGATCTCGGGGGGCGAGAACGACTTCTGGTCCGAGTTCGGAATCTTCACCTGGACGCGCCCACTGGCGTCGTGCACGACGTCGTAGGGCACGAGCTTCTCCTCCTCCTGCACCTCGTCGTGCTTCCGGCCCATGAAGCGCTTGATGGAGAAGACCGTGTTCTCCGGGTTGGTGATCGCCTGTCGGCGCGCCACCTGCCCCACCAATCGCTCGCCGTCCTTTGTGAAGGCGACGACCGACGGAGTCGTCCTGCCGCCCTCGGAGTTGGGGATCACGACGGGCTCGCCGCCCTCCATGACCGCCACCACCGAGTTCGTGGTGCCGAGGTCGATGCCAATGACTTTGCTCATGTGCGCTCCTTCACCCGGATCCATGGGAACCGACCGGTTCCCGACGGTCGGTTTCGCCTAAGAGAGGGGATTCGCCCGTGCCGCGGGGCGCGACCGTGGACGAGCCAAGCAATCCGTGTGCCGGCCAGGAGGCCCGGATCCGCGCCAAAACGGCGGTCCCGACCCCGAGCTCGTGCCACTTTGACACCTGCGCCGGGAGTTGCGGTCGCCGGCGCCCTGGTCGAGCCGGGACCCGGGGCTGGCTCGGAGCCCTCCGTGGGTGAACGTTTACGGGAGCGCTCCACCCACTCCTCCCGACGGACGCACCGTGTTTCCGCTCCGAGACGACAACCCCACCGAGCTCTTCCCTTTCTTCACGCTCGCGTTCATCGGGGCGTGCGCGGCGGTGTGGCTGCTCGTCCAGGGGGCCGGGCTTCAGCCGGGCTACCTCGAGGCCTCGGTATGCACGTTCGGAGCCATCCCGGCGGAAATCACGGGCGTCGCCGGGGAGCCCGGGCCATGCGCGCCGGGTGGGCTGACCTGGCAGGCTCTGATCACGTCGATGTTCTTCCACGGGAGCTGGATGCACCTCATCGGAAACATGTGGTTCCTGTGGATCTTCGGGAACAATGTCGAGGACTCGATGGGTCGGCTCCGGTTCCTGGTCTTCTACCTCCTCACGGGAGTCGTGGCCACGGTCGCCCACGTGGTGCTCGCGCCAGGCTCGCCCGTCCCTCTCGTGGGTGCGTCGGGCGCCATCAGCGGGGTCATGGGCGCCTACGTCGTCTTGTATCCCAGGGCGCGCATCCAGACCCTGTTCTTCTTCTTCATCTTCATCCGCGTGATCCCGGTTCCCGCGTGGCTGATGCTCGGATACTGGTTCCTTGTCCAGATCCTGTCGTCGGCCTCGCTTCCCGCCGACGGTGCGGGGGTGGCCTACGCGGCGCACGTCGGAGGCTTCCTCGCGGGTGTGCTCCTGATCCCCCTGTTCCGGAATCCGAAGCTGGTAGGTGCGAAGCGCGCTCGGGTCGTGCTCGACCGCCGCGACCTGGATCATGGCGGCTGGTTTTGATGGAAGCGTCGGTCCAGATTGGGCGACGACGCACCGAGTGAATCCGCCTCCCCCACCCTGGACGTTCGCCCGATGAGATTCCCGAGGCCGTCGCTGCTGGCGCTGTGGGCAACCTGCGCGATCCTCGTCACGGCGGGCATCGCGCACGCGGCAGTGAGGCCGGGGTCGCACGAGCCGGTCGGCATCGCGGCCTCGATGGTGGGCATGATGTCGTCGGCTCCCCCTGCGCAGACCTCCATTCGGGTGCCGCGGGGGTCGCTGGACACGCCGCTCCTTCCCCGACTCCGTTCCCTCGTGGGGCTGGCCTCGCTGCTTCTCGCGGGTTGGCTCCTGAGTGCTGATCGGAAGCGGGTGGCGTGGCGTGTGGTGATCTGGGGGACGGTGCTGCAGGTCGCTTTCGCCCTGCTCATCCTGAGGACCCCCGTGGGCGCCGGGATCTTCGAGGGCCTGAATCGCGTCGTGGTCGCCCTCCTCGGCTTCACGGTGGACGGGGCGAGCTTCGTCTTCGGCAACCTGGTGTGGAACAATGTCCCGGTGGGGGTGGGGGAGGTCGGTCAGGGGGGCTTCCAGGGGGCTGCCGGCCAGGTCGCCAACACGGGAGCCTTCTTCGCGTTCAACGTCCTGCCGACGATCATCTTCTTCTCCTCGCTGATGACCGTCCTCTATCACCTGGGCATCATGCAGTTCGCGGTGCGAGGCGTCGCGTGGGTCATGCAGCGTACCATGCGCACCTCCGGCGCCGAGACGCTGTCGGCGGCCGGGAATATCTTCGTGGGTCAAACCGAGGCGCCGCTCCTGATCAAGCCGTTCATCGAGCGCATGACGTACTCGGAGCTGATGGCCGTGATGACGGCGGGATTCGCGACGGTGGCCGGGGGCGTGCTCGCGGCCTATGTGGGCATCCTGCTTCCGTACTTCCCCGACATTGCCGGCCACCTGATCGCCGCTTCCGTCATGTCCGCCCCGGCGGCGCTCGTGGTGGCCAAGCTCATGATCCCCGAGGTGGACGAGCCCGAGACCGGGGGATCCCTGGGGGTGACCGTGGAGCGGCAGGACGTCAACGTCATCGACGCCGCGGCGCGCGGCGCGTCCGAGGGACTCCACCTCGCGCTCAACGTCGGGGCGATGCTCCTGGCATTCATCGCGTTGATCTACCTGATCAACGGTCTGCTCGGCTGGGCCGGAGGCCTCGCTGGGCTGGAGGGGATCACCCTCGAGCGGCTCCTGGGCTGGACGCTTGCGCCCCTGGCCTGGCTCATGGGGGTGAGCTGGAGCGACGCTCCGGCCGTCGCATCGCTGATGGGCGTGAAGACGGTGCTGAACGAGTTCTTCGCGTACATCCAGCTCTCGGGGATCCTCGAGCGTCCCGGCTCGCTCGAACCGCGTTCGGTCATCATCGTGACCTATGCGCTTTCCGGCTTCGCGAACTTCTCGTCGATCGCGATCCAACTCGGGGGCATCGGGGGCATCGCGCCGAGCCGCCGTCACGATCTCTCCCGGCTCGGCCTTCGGGCGATGATCGCCGGATCGATCGCCGCGTTCATGACCGCCACCGTCGCGGGGATGATCCTCTGAAGACGGGCCCGCCCCACACCTCGGACCCCGATCCGGGTCGGGCCGCCGCGATCCTCCGGGCTCGCTCCCCCCTCTCCCCGCGTGTCTGCGTGGTGTTGGGCTCCGGCCTGGGCCGGCTGGTCGAGCGCATCGAGGATCCTGTGTCGGTCGAGTTCGGTGAGCTGCCGGGATTCCCGCGGACCGGAGTGACGGGCCACGCCGGACGGTTCGTCCTCGGACGCATGGCCGGCGTCGAGGTCCTCATCCAATCGGGCCGGTTCCATGTCTACGAGGGGCATTCGCCCGCGGTCGTCGCCGCGCCCGTACGGACCGCGGCGGAGCTCGGCGCGCGAGACCTCATCCTCACCTGCGCGGCGGGCGGCGTGGACGCCACGCTGGATCCCGGTGCCATCGTTCTCATCGACGACCACCTGGACCTGATGTTCCGATCCACGCTCGCCGGGCCAGCGAGGAGTGGAGAGCCTCGCTTTCCCGACATGAGCGCGCCCTACGATCGGCGTCTGGCCGAGTTGGCGCTCGAGGTCGCCCAGGACGCCGGGATCCCCCTGCGAAGGGGCGTCTACGCAGCCGTGGCCGGGCCGTCGTACGAAACGGCCGCCGAGATCCGGATGCTCCGGTCCCTGGGCGCCGATGTCGTGGGGA
Organism: Gemmatimonadota bacterium; assembly: GCA_003248075.1. Lineage (GTDB taxonomy): Bacteria > Gemmatimonadota > Gemmatimonadetes > Longimicrobiales > Gaopeijiaceae > SZUA-318. The sequence continues at coordinate 44,533 of QJYK01000234.1, forward strand.
TGTCCACGGTACCGGAGGTTCTCGCGGCCCGTTCGGCGGGGCTTCGGTGCCTGGGACTCTCCCTGGTGACCAACAAGGCCACGGGCCTGTCGGCCGCCGTGCTGTCCCACTTGGAGGTGGTGGAGACCGGCCGTGTCGCCGGTCGTGCGATGTCCACCCTGGTCGAAGGGATCGTCGGCCGCCTGGCCGGCTCGGCTCACTCGACGGCGGCGAAGTGATTCACGGGCCCGTTGCCCCGACCGAGACCCGGGGCCGTCGCGATCGCCCGGTGGACCCAGGCCGCGGCCCCCGACACGGCTTCGATGCGGCCTTCGCCGCGAGCGAGGCGGGCGCAGATGGCAGCGGACAGCGTGCAGCCGGTCCCGTGCGTGTGGCGTGTCACGAGCCGCGGCTTCCGAAACAGCCGCTCCTCGGAGCCGTCCCAGAACAGATCGAGGGCGTCGCCCTCGAGGTGTCCGCCTTTCACCAGCGCGCTTCCGGCACCCATGTCGACCAGGGCCCGGGCCGCGAGCCGCATGTCGTCGAGCTCCCTCACGTCGCGGCCGACGAGGATCGCGGCCTCGTGGAGGTTGGGGGTCACGATGGCAGCGAGGGGAACCAGTTGGCGCGCGAGGGCCGCCTCGGCGTCCGAGTCGAGAAGCCGGGCCCCCGTGGTCGCCACCATCACCGGGTCGAACACGTACCTCGCGGAGCCCAGTGCCAGGATCTCCCGCGCGACGACCCCGACGATGTTCGACGTCGCGAGCATCCCGGTCTTGACCGCGTCGGGCGGCAGGTCCGCGGCAACCGCCCGGATCTGGGCGCGGATCACCGTCTCGGGCACCGTGTGCACGGCGGTGACCCCGAGGGTGTTCTGGGCGGTCACGGCGGTGATCGCGGTCGTCCCGTATACACGGTGTGCGTGGAACGTCTTGAGGTCCGCCTGGATTCCGGCGCCGCCTCCGCTGTCGCTGCCGGCGATCGAAAGGGCGACCGGGGCGTGCTCGTTCATGGCCGGACTCCGAGGGGAGGGACGGGCGACAGTGCCTCAAGGTGGAGGGTCCGGTGATGCTGAGCCAGCGCAAGCGCGCGCTCCTCCGGCGTCTGGCCCGGCGCAGGGCGCGGGAGCGTCCGGGAAGGGTCCTGGTGGAGGGAATACGGGCGGTGCGGGAGGCACTGGACGCCGGCGTCACGGCCGAGCTCGCGCTCGTGGCCCCTCGTCTCCGGGCGCTCGAGGGTGGGGTCGAGCTCGACGAGCGCCTCGCTGGGCTCGGCGTCGATCTGGAGCACGTCACCGATCGCGAGCTCGGCGAGGTGGCCGATACGGAGCACCCGCAGGGCGTTCTGATCGTATGCCCTGAGCCGGAGGACGCGGGTCCTCCACGGGGACCCGGCGCCTACCTCGTGCTCGACGCCGTGCAAGACCCCGGGAACGTGGGGACGCTCGTGAGAGCCGCCGTCGCCTTCGGTTTGGACGGCGTCGTGGCCCTCGATGGGACGGCCGACCCCTGGGGCGCCAAGGCCGTTCGTGCCGCGACCGGTCTGGTGTTCCGGATCGGTGTGTCGCGTCTCGACGCCGGGTCGGCGCTGGACGCCTTCCAGGAGGCCGGGGTCCCGGTACTGGTGGCCGACGCGGCCGGTGAGCCCGTCGGCCCTCGCCGGGGTGCGAACTGGGCGCTCGTGATCGGAAACGAAGGTGCGGGCGTGCGGGCGAGCGTGGCCCGTCGGGCGTCCGGGACGGTTTGCGTTCCCATGCGCGGCCCGGCCGAATCGCTGAATGCCGGCGTGGCCGGTGCGATACTCATGTTCGCCATGAGCGCGGAGGCGGATGGTGCTTGAACGCTGGATGGTCCCCCTCATCGCCGGTCTTTTCGGCCTCGCGATCGGCTCGTTCCTGAACGTGTGTACTCTGCGCTGGCCGGAGGAGGAGTCGGTGATCTCTCCTCCCTCCCGATGCCCGAGATGTGGGCAGCCGGTGCGGTGGCACGACAACGTACCCGTCCTGAGCTGGCTGATCCTGCGGGGGCGCTGTCGCTCGTGCGGGCAGGCGATCTCCCTCCAGTACCCCCTGGTCGAGCTCGCCACGGGAATGATCTGGGCCGGGGTGTTCGCGTACCACGGGCCCGGCGCCGAGTCGGTTCGTGGGAGCTTGTTCCTGACGATTCTGTTCGGCATCGCGCTGAGCGACGCGCGCTTCTACATCATCCCGGACGAGTTCTCCGTGGGTGGGGCGGCCCTGGGCATCGCGTTGTCGTTCATGCCCGCGGGCATCGACTGGGGCACCGCGCTGCGCGGGGCGCTGGTGGGCTACGGGGCGCTCTGGGCCGTGGCGGTGGGCGGCACCTGGGCTGTGAAGCGGTTCTTTCCCGGGCGACTCGAAGCGGCCGGCGTCGACCAGGCGATGGGCGGTGGCGACGTCAAGATGATGATGATGGTCGGAGCGTTCGTCGGCGTGTGGGGCGTGGCGCTGACCGTCTTCCTCGGCTCCGTGCTCGCGTTGGTCGTCTTCGGTCCCCTCGCCTCGCTGTCCAAGCGTCTCATCCCGCTCGGTGTCTTCCTGGCGGCCGCCGGCGCAGTCACCTACGTGTGGGGAGACGCGATGCTCGCCTGGTACATGGGCTCGGTCGTCGGGATACCGAGCTGACCTGGGCCGGCCGGGGCACGAACGTCAGGGATCCGAGCAGTCGCGCTGGTAACCGCAACGGGGGCACAGGAGCCTGCAGTGTCGCTCGAGCATCAGGGAGCCACACAGGTCACACGAGATCTCTTTCTTCCCCTCGTTCGGCGTGGCCTTCCCGGAGCCCTCTTCGGCCTCCGGGGGCTGTGACCGCCTCTGCGGATCCGGCTCGGGGTCCTGCTGGTCAGCCGTCACCTTCGCCTCGGGCGCCGTCCAGTCCCTGAGCCCGGTAAGCCCTCCCCAACTCCACGTAATGGAGCCCCCCCCGGGCGATCCACTCCGCGGCGGAGCCCTCGAGGCTCTTCCTGACCCGTCCGGGCACGCCTGCCACGACCGACCGCGCCGGAATACGCTCGCCTTCCAGGACCACCGTGTTCGCCGCCAGGACGCATTCCTCTTCCACGATCGCCCGCTGCAGAATGACCGCATTCATGCCCACGACCGTCCGGTCTCCGATGCGGCAGCTCTCGAATTTCGCGCCGTGGCCGACCGTCACGTTTCTCCCGATGAGGGTCGGGCCCCACGCGCCCACGTGCACCACGCAGTTGTCTTGGATGCTGGACCCGGCTCCCACGACGATGCCGTGATCGGGATCGTCGCCACGCAGCACCGCGCCGAACCAGACGCTCGCCTCGGCTTCGAGGGTCACGTCGCCGACGAGCACGGCGTTCGGGGCGACGAAGGCGCTCTCGTGAACCTTCGGGCTCTTGCCGCCGAAGGGGAGGATCAACGCCATCCGGGCTCAGCCCCCGCCCGGTCGGGTCGCGTCGCCCGTGGGGATCCGTGTCAGTCGGGCCCGGAGCACCTGTGTGTCGGTCGCCTCCACCACCTCGATCCGCACGCCGGAGCGCTCCAGCGCCTCGCCGACGGACGGGACGTAGCCGAGTTCCTCGAGGATGAACCCGTTGAGGGATCGGTGTTCCAGCGTGGGGAGATCGACCCCGAACTCGTGGTTGATGTCGCGGAGGTCGACCGCCGCGTCGGCCAGGGCTTCCGTCTCGGAGACCCGGATCAGGTCCGCTTCCTCGAGATCCGTCTCGTCGACGATCTCACCGACCAGCTCTTCGAGCACGTCTTCCAGCGTCACGAGTCCGTCGACTCCGCCGAACTCGTCGGCCACGATCCCGATGTGGATGCGACGGGCCTGGAAATCCCTCAACAGCTTCGACAGGGACAGGGATCCGGGCACGAAGAACGGCTCGCGGGCGAGGCTCGACAGCATGCGGTCCTGCGGACCCTGCACGAAGGCCTGGTAGACCTCGCGGACGTGCAGGATGCCCGTCACATCGTCCACCGACTCTCCATACACGGGGATGCGACTGTACGGCACGCCGTCGAGCTGATCCACGGCCTCCTTGAGCGTCATGGAGTCCTTCCACGCGAACACGTCCACGCGCGGGGTCATCACGTCGTAGGCCGTCAGCTCGTCCAACCTGAAGGCGCGCTCGACCAGCAGGCTCTCGTGCTCTTCGAGGACGCCCTCCTCGTGCCCGAGCTCCTGGATCTCGCGCAGCTCGCGCTCCTCGACGGTGACTTCCGACTCGGCCTTGCCGACCAGGGCCTCCTCGATCCTCGCGATCGGGGCACCGAGCCTCCGCAGCCAGCCGCTCATCACGACCAGGAACGGCGAGGCGAGGAGGGCGATCCGAATCGGGTGGCGAGCGGCGACGGCGCGAGGGAGGAGGTCGGCGGCGACGAGTGCGATGAGCACGGCCGCAGCGAGGGTCGCCAACGAGACCAGGGAGCCCCATTCGCCTTCGCTGACCACCCCCACGATGCCGACTGCGGCCAGCTTCAAGGCGCTCTCGACGAGTCGGATTCCGCCCCGCGTACGCTCCGGCTCCGAGCGGAGTCGCGCGAGCTCGGCCGCGCCGCGGAATCCCTCGTCCTGGAGCGTGCGGACGTGCGACGCCCCGACCTGGAAGACTGCCGCCCCTGCGGCAGCCAGGGCGCCGGAGACCAGGAGCAGGAGCGCGACGGCGACGACCGACCCGGTCATCGCGACACGCTACTTGGAGGCTCGTCCAGTGCGCCGCTATTCCTGCCTACGTCCAACCCTCACTCTCCTTG
>QJYK01000230.1 GCA_003248075.1 Gemmatimonadota bacterium
GCCACCACCCGACTGTTCGGCACCCGATAGCGGATCCCGATGCCCTCCGGGGCCGGAGCGCCATGGCAACATCCCTGCACGAGGCATCGTCCCCGTCCGATCGCTTGGATCCAGGGGGCGGAAGCCGCGGTGGCGGCGATGGGCAGGAAGACTGGCAGTCCCGCGAGGCCCAGAACCAGCCCGGCCGAAGCGCAGCCGATCACGCTGCCATAGTAGCCGAACGGTCGGGACAGCTCGGAGGAGCCCTCGAGTCGCTGCGCCCAGAACCCCGCGGCCAGGAGACCTGTCGTGAAGACGATGGTCGTCGCCAAGCGACCGTCTGGTCCCGCGAGCGTCATCGCGAGCCAAAGACCGACCACACCGGCGGCCCCCGCATGGAAGCCGTGGTTGATGATGCGTACGGGGCCGATGCGCCATTCACGCCAGGAGTTGGCCACGCCCTGGGCGCTGCGGCGAAGGCGCTCCCAGATCCGATCGTACCGTCGCAGCAGAGGAAACAGCGCCCCGGCGAGCGCGACGTCTCCCAGTGCGTGCATTCCGGTGGTCACGCAGCTCGCGGCGATGCTCAGCGCCCAGGCCCACCACAGAGTGCGGAGGCGGGGGAGCGTTCGGCTCATGGCCTCGGCCGCGATGAGCGTCCACACCACGTGGAATGCGGGAAACGCGGCCACGGTGTGCGACATCTCCCTCTCGATCTCGAGCATGTGCCCGAGGATCCCCTGCGCCTCGAATGGACGCGGCGGGGCGACCACCGGCACCGTGACGTAGATCAGGGTCACGAGTGCGGTGGCGGTCAGGCCCGTCAGCCCGAACCTCCTGAGGACGCCGGTGCTCCGCGCCAGGAGCGGCACGGCCAGCACCAGCGCATACACGCTGGCATAGACGGCTTCGGTCCACACCCACACCGGCCAGTCGCGCTCGAAGGGCAGCAGGCCCACGACGGCGTCGGGGGGGATGCCCAACCGGTAGACCGCCTCGTACGCGACGGTCCAGGGGAGGAATACCAGCAAGAAGATCGACGCTCTGTCCCAGAAGGTCGGGGTGGCATCGCCGCGCCGCGGCAGGGACACGAGCGGGCGGCGGATCACCTCGGCGCCGAAGCGCCGACGGAGGTCGTGACGCTCGTATCCCAGTACCAGCGCGACCGCGGCCAGAAGCACGACGGGACTCACCAGCCAGAGGCCGCTCGCCGAGCCAGCGAGCAGCGATGTCCCGAAGCAAACGAGTACGAATCCCAGGTAGATCGGGTGCCCCGTCAGGTGGTAGACGCCGGCGCCCACGTACCGATGTGGGGGGTACGCGTTCATCGGCAGGCCCCCACCCAGTCGCCACAGGGCCTCCATGCCCGCCAGGACGAGGATCATCCCGGTGGCCGCGAGTACGCCGCCCAGCCAGGGCTCGCGCAGCGCGGGGAGCGCGACGACCGGCTCCGTGGCGTGTGCCCACACGACGAGGAGCAGCGGGAGCGCGACCACGAAGAGCAGCCCGTAGAGCAACGGGCCCGATCGGGAGTGGGCGGTCACGGCCACCGTACGCGCTCATGGATCGCCCAACCTTCCACCACGGAGCCGTCCTTCCGCGAGAGGCGACCCCGGCTGAGCCATTTGTCCTCGATCCAGTCGTCCCAGCGCCTGGGTGCGAGCCGTCGGAGCCCGGGCAAGCCGTCAAAGGCGGCGCCGGTCACGCTCCCACTTCGGATCAGCCGGCTTTCCTCCAGGCTCAGGGCCCCCGTCGAGAATCGCACCTCCCGCTCATCCACGCGGACCGCGGGCTCCTCGCCTCCGTTGGACACCACCAGCCGCAGAGGGCTCGGACCCCTCCATTCGATCCACACGACGTGGTGACCCGTGGCCCCGAAGCGTCCCCAGCGGAGCTCTCGGAGGGGGAGGCCCTCCGGCCTCCCGCGCAGGAGGAGCTCCTCCGCGTAGCCGGCCCCGCGTATCCGACCCGCATCGCATTCCAGGTCCACGTCGCAGGCGGGCAGATGGCATCGCCACTCGACCCGGTGAGAGCTGGTCTGCAGGAGGATCCGGCGGATCGGTGACGAATCTCCGAGCCATGAGCCGCGAACCCCCAGCCGTGGGCTCACCCAGATCACCCCCCGGTCGGAAAGCCGCGGGAGGCGGGAGGGTGTCGCGGTCCATCGGCTCGAGGTGGGCGCGTCCTCCGGCGACCACAGCATCGACTGCAGCGTCGCCCGGAACGGTCCGATCCCCACTTGGGCGGCGTAACCGATGAAGGCCGTGCCATCCTCGGTCACGCAGTCGAAATACCACTTCCTGACCCGGAAGCCGAAGCCTCGGAGCAACGGGCACCCCCCTGACTCGGGCACATGGCCCCGCCCTGAAGCTAAGGCGCGGACACGTGCGGACCCAGGGCTGTGCGTGGCCCGAGGGAGGCCTCCGCCCTCCGCCCGACTAGTCTTCCTTCAAGGCCTGAACCGGATCGACCCGCGTCGCCCTCCGGGCGGGGAGGAAGCACGCCAGGAGCGCTACGGCCGCGAGGAAGAGCGGCGCCAACACGAACGTGCGGGTGTCCGTGGCGCTGACCTCGAAGAGCTGCGATGAAAGGAAGCGAGTCAGACCGATCGCCCCGCCGAGCCCGAGGATCAGCCCCGCGCCCGCGAGCGTGGTTCCCTGTGCCAGCATCATGCGCTGGACCCTCCCCGCCTGGGCGCCCATGGCCATGCGGATTCCGATCTCACGATTCCGGGCGGCGACCGAGTAGGACATGACGCCATACGTGCCCACGGCCGCCAGAACCAGCGCGATTCCCGCGAACAGACCCAGGAGCAACGTCAAGAAGCGCGGTTGGGCCATGGTCCGTGACACGTTCACGTCCATGGTCTGGACATCCGCCATCGGTATGGCCCCATCGAGGTCCCCGATCGCCCGCCGGATGGGCGCCGCGAGCAGCAGCGGATCCCCTGTCGTGCGGACGACTAGGCTCATCGTCCGATACGCGAAGAAGCCGATGCCGCCGATCTGGGGGTTCAGGAAGAAGAGCTCCGTGCCCGGATCGTTGTTCACGCCGCCCTGCTTCACGTCGGCGGCTACGCCCACCACGGTGAACCAGGGCTGGTCGTCCCCACAGCACGGGCGAATTCGGCGACCCACCGGGGTCGACCCCGGATAGAAGGTGCGGGCCAGGCGCTCGTTGACCATCATGACCGGATCGTCGCGTCCCACGTCCGCCGTCTCGAAGCCTCGGCCCTCCAGGACCCGAAGTCCCAGGGTCTGGACGAAGTCGGTCTCCACCGAAGTCCAGTAGTCGACGTTGTGGGCCGGCCCGTCCTCGGTCCGCTCCACGCCCTCGAACTCGGTGTCGTTCGCGTCCACCTCCCGCAGTGGGGGCAGCCCGGACATCGCCGTGGCCCCGATGACTCCCGGCAGCGAACGGACGCGTTCGATCAGGCTTCCGTAGAAGCCAACGATGTCGTCGGGATCGGGGTATGCGTTGTTGGGTAGCGAGATCTCGAACGTCAACAGGTGGTCGGGCCGGAAGCCGAGGTCGACGCGCTGGAGCGCGGACAGGCTGCGGAGCATCAGGCCCGAGCCGGTCAGCAGGATGACGGCGAGGGCCACCTCGGCGACCACGAGCAACTTCCGCACCCGGGTGCCGGCGCCCCCCTTGGTCGTGCGGGTTCCTCCTTCGGACAGGGCGCCTCCCACGCGCGCCAACGTCGTGCTGAGCAGGGGAGCCAGCCCGAACACGAGCCCGGTGGCAACCGAGACCGCGGCCGTGAACACCATCACGGTCGAATCCAGCCGGATGCCCTCCGAGCGGGGGATGTCCGGATTCACCGCGAGGATCGCCTGGAGCGCGGTCCAGCCCAGGGCGAGGCCCAGGAGGCCTCCGGCCAACCCCAGCGTGACGCCCTCCGCCAGGAGCTGTCGGACCAGCCGCCCCCGCCCCGCGCCCATCGCCACCCTCACCGCCACCTCGCGCTGCCGATACTCCGATCGAGCGAGAAGAAGATTCGCGACGTTCGCACAGGCGATCAGCAGCACGAACCCCACGGCACCCATGAGGAGGATCATGGCGGGGCGCACGTCTCCGAGCAGGTCCGTGCGAAGGTCCGACGCCTGGTACGGATGACGCTCCGCGTCCGGGGCGTGCGTGTCGCCGTACTCTTCCTGCCAGCGGATCTCGAGCCGATCCAGATCCGCCTGTGCACGCTCCAGGGTGATTCCGGCGTCGAGGCGGGCGATCACGTTCAGGAAGTGGTTCCCCCGCCGATTGACGTGATCCGACGGGTCGATCCCGACCGGTTTCCACAGGTCGACGCCGGAGTCCTCCAGATCGAACCCCTCGGGCATGATGCCAACGACGGTCCGGGGCTGTCCGCTCACCCGAACCGACGATCCCAGAATGGACGGATCGCCCCCGAAGGCTCGCTGCCACAGGCCATGGGAGATGAGCACCACCGGAGAAGCGTCCGGCAGGTCCTCCTCCGGCGTGTACGTCCTCCCGCGCAGGGCTCCCACGCCGAGGGTGGGGAACAGCGACCAGGTGGTCACCGCCGACGTCACGCGGAGCGGTTGATCCAGCGTCTCGATGTCGTCGGATACGACCCGGTAGCCCCCGAGGTCCTCGAACGCCTGGCTCCAATCCTTGAGCTCGAAGTACTCGGGGGGAGACACCCAGAACCGGTCGAAGCCGAGCGTGGGAAACGCGCTCGTGACC
>QJYK01000279.1 GCA_003248075.1 Gemmatimonadota bacterium
AGCGGGAGAAGCAGCTGCCGGTCGACGAGGCGGTCAGGATCGCGGCCGACGTAGCCGAGGCGCTCCACTCGGCCCACGAGCAGGGCGTCATCCATCGTGACGTCAAGCCCGCGAACATCCTGCTAGGCAAGGGCCGTCCGCTCGTTGCCGATTTCGGGATCGCCTTGGCGGTGAGCCAGGCCGGTGGCGGCAGGCTGACCGAGACGGGCCTGTCGATGGGCACCCCCTACTACATGAGCCCGGAGCAGGCGTCGGCGGACAGGGAGCCCACCCCTGCGAGTGATGTCTACTCCCTCGGTTGCGTGCTCTACGAGATGCTCGTGGGGGAGCCTCCCTACGTGGGCAGCTCCGCGCAGGCCGTTCTGGCCAAGATCCTCACGGGCGACGCCCCCGCCGCGAACGCGACCCGCCCTTCGATCCCGGCGAACGTGGACGCCGCGATCGCGAGGGCGCTGGAAAAGCTGCCCGCGGACCGCTTCAGGGGTGCGCAGGACTTCGCGAAGGCCCTGGCTGATCCGGCGTTCCGGCACGGGGAGGTCGCGGTCGCCGAGGGCATGGCGGGGGGTGGACCGTGGAAACGACTGACGCTCGCGCTGGCCACGACGACCCTTCTCTTCGGGCTGGCCTTCGGGTGGTCCGCGCTGCGCCCCGAGGCCCCGGCGGGTCCCGTGGTCCGCTTCACTGTGCCCGTCGGGGAGGGCGCCGAGCTCTTCCTGGGGGGTGAGCGCGACGCCTCGTTTGGACGTCCGGCGTCCACGTCGTTGGCGCTCTCACCGGGAGGCGACGTCCTGGTCTACGCGGGCTGGCAAGCGGCGACGGATGGAGGCGTGCCGTCTCGGCTGTATCTCCGGCGCCTGGAGTCGGAGCGCGCGGTCCCGTTCGAAGGCACTGAAGGCGCTTCGGACCCCTTGTTCTCCCCCGATGGCGCGTGGATCGGGTTCCTCGTCGGGTCGTCGCTGCGGCGCGTCCCGCTGGCGGGCGGGGACGTCGAGACGATCGTTCCGGACGTCGGCTCGAGGGCGCCCCGCTTCCACGCGACGTGGGGCGACGACGGCGCGATCGTCTACTCCTCCGCGGGCGTGCTGCACCGGGTGGCGGAGAGCGGCGGGGACCCCGAGCTGCTCGCCGAGCCGGACTCGGTACCCGGTGGTTTTGCCGGCATCGGACACCCGCACCTGCTTCCAGGCGGCGACAAGCTCCTCTTCGTGGGAGCGCCGTCGTTTGTGCCGGAGGAGTGGGAAGTCCTCGCGATGGACCTCGTCACCGGAAGCGTCACGCCGCTGCTGACCGATGCGGCGGACCCGCGCTACACCCAGACGGGGCATCTGCTCTTCATGCGCCAGGGGGCGCTGATGGCCGTCGCCTTCGACGCGGACCGGCTCGAGTTGGAGGGCCAGCCGTTCGTCGTGGCCGAGGACGTTCAACAGGCGTTCGGCATGCCGAACTCCACTTGGGAGTCGGGCCGAGCCCAGGTGGCCGTGTCGGCTGCGGGCCACCTCGTCTACGCGCGGGGCGGTACCTATCCAGCCCGGCCGAGAGTGTTGATGCGGGTGACCCTCGACGGTGACGCCGAGCCACTCGGCCTGGATCCAAGGGAGTACGGAAAGATCCGTGTCTCTCCGGACGGTGGCCGACTCGCCCTCAGTGTCAGGAACGGACGGTCCGCGAGCCTTCATATCCATGACCTGGCGCGCCGGGTCACTCAGCCGTTGAGCGGAGGGGGGTTTGTCGAGGACAGTCCGGAGTGGAGCCCGGACGGCCGCTCGATCGCGTTCCATTCCAACCGCGACGGCCCGCAGAACCTCTACCGGATGGCGGTCGACGGCAGCGGCGGGCCCGAGCGGCTGGCTCCTTCGAGCCGGGCGCAGACGTTGATGTCGTGGTCGTCCACCGGGGTCATCGCGTACCTCGAGGGCGGCGACATCTGGATGCTGCCGCCGGACGGGGAGCCGGAGGTCTTCTTCGCGTCGGGCGCGGCGGAGTCGTTCGCCACCTTCTCGCCGGACGGCCGCTGGCTCGCGTATGTGTCGAACCAGACGGGCACGGATGAAGTCTACGTGCGACCGTACCCGGGCCCCGATCCTGCCACGCTGATCTCGAGCAACGGCGGGCTTGCGCCCGTATGGTCACACGACGGACGGCGCCTCTTCTTCCGCGCCCGAGGGGCCATGATGGTCGCGGAGCTCTCCCCCGAGGGCGGCTTTCGCGCTGATCCAGCGGTCCCGCTCATCGATCCCTGGCCCTATTCCCAGGAGACACCGACGAGAGCCTTCGACATGCTCGAGGACGGCGCCTTCGTCGCCAGCGAGTGGGCGGAGCCGCTGGGCGAGGGAGGCACTCGAGAGCGCTACAGGGTCGACGAACTCCACGTCGTGCTGAATCTGTTCGAAGAGCTCCGGGCGCGGAGCGGGGGATAGTGGCTCCGGGCATGGTCTGAGACTCCTCGCGGACGGAGGGCGTGCGTCGCATCTTCCCGCCATGTACGCACCCGACCCCACCACGCGCCTGAACGCGGCCCTCGAGGGCCGCTACCGCATCGAGCGCGAGCTTGGCGAGGGCGGCATGGCCACCGTCTACCTGGCGGCGGACCTGAGGCACGACCGCCGGGTGGCCATCAAGGTGCTTCGCCCCGAGCTGGCCGCCGTGGTCGGCGCCGAGCGGTTCCTGGCCGAGATCCGCACGACCGCCAACCTGCAGCATCCGCACATTCTGCCGCTGTTCGACTCGGGGGAAGCGGACGGCTTCCTGTACTACGTCATGCCGTACATCGAGGGCGAGAGTCTCCGCGACCGGCTCGACCGGGAACGTCAGCTGCCCGTGGACGAAGCGCTGGGGATCGCGACGGCGGTGGCGAATGCGCTCCACTCGGCCCACGAGCAGGGCGTGGTGCACCGGGACATCAAGCCGGCGAACATCCTGCTCAGCCGTGGCGAGCCGCTGGTGGCGGACTTCGGGATCGCGCTGGCGGTCAGCGCGGGCGTGGGCGGGCGGCTGACCGAGACGGGGCTGTCGCTCGGGACGCCGTACTACATGAGCCCGGAGCAGGCTACGGGCGACCAGACGGTAGGGCCCCCGAGCGACGTCTTCGCGCTGGGCTGTGTCCTCTACGAGATGCTGATCGGCGAGCCGCCGTATCCCGGGAGCACGGCACAGGCGGTGCTCGGCAAGATCATCCAGGCGCAGCCGGTCTCGGCGGCCACCCAGCGGGCATCCGTGCCGGCGAACGTCGACTCGGCGATTCGTCGAGCGCTGGAGAAGCTCCCGGCCGACCGCTTCACGGGGGCCCGGGACTTCGCGGCGGCGCTCGCCGACCGGAGTTTCCGGCACGGGGCCGGCGCGACGGGGGAGGCCGGTGAGTCCGTGCGGGACTGGAAGCGGGCCGTGGCCGGGCTCGCGGCGATGCTCGCCGTGATGTCCGTGGTGGCCGTGTGGGGCTGGTCGGGGCGCGGCGCGCCCGCGGCCCCTCCGGCGCCCGCGCTGCGTACGATCCTCGACCTCGGGTCGGAGCGACTCGTCCGCGGTGGGGACAGAGTCGTCATCGCGCCGGACGGCTCCGGGCTCGCCTTCACCACCGCGCTCGGGGGACCGGGCGGTCCCAGCGCGCTCATGGTTCGTACGGCGGAGGATCTGACCTTCCGGGCGGTTCCGGGACTGGACGGAGTCGAGCCCTACGGGCTCGCGTTCTCTCCCGACGGTGAATGGATCGCGTACGTCGCCAACGAATCCGCGCTCATGAAGGTGCCGCTCCGGGGTGGTGCACCGTCGCGGCTGGTGTCCGTGGAGGGGGGCGCGAGCTATCCGGACTGGAGTGACGAAGGATGGATCGTCTTTCTGCGGAAGGAGGATTCGTTCGGGAGGAGTCCGGAGTCCGAGCTGCTGCGGGTCCGGGAGAGTGGAGGGGCCGCGGAGCGGCTCATCGGTGCTCCGTGGGCCCCGGGACCTCCGGCCTTCCTTCCCGACGGATTGGGTATCCTCTTCGAGGACACGCGGTCGGGCCGGCTGGCCCTCTACGACCTGGGCGCCGATTCGGTCCGGCTTCTCGGTCCCTCGGGAACGATGCCGAGGTACGTGGAGACGGGGCACATCGTCTACGGCGACGGGGAGGACGGGCTCTGGGCGGTGCCCTTCGACCTCGGTCGCCGGGCCGTGACGGGTGAGCCGAGACCGCTGCTGCAGGGGGTCCGGAACGTCAACGAGCGGGTCTTCTATTCGCTGTCACGGGAAGGCACGCTCGTCTATCTGGCGGGTGCGCTCCGCGTGAGGCAATGGGAGATGTTCGTGCGAGGTCCGGACGGTGTGGAGGAGGCCCTCCCTCTCGAACCGGGCGCCATGAGCTCGCCACGGTGGTCGCCCGACGGCCGGCAGATCGCGTACAGCCTGTGGGGCGGCTACTCCGCGGACTCGAGTCAGATCCACGTCTTCGACGCCGTGGTCCGGGGGCGGAGCCGGGCCATCACCACCACGGGCGACCACTACTCTCCCGTATGGTCCCCGGACGGCACCCGGATCGCATACCAGGGTTCCCGAGACGGACGCCTGGAGATCCGTGTCCGGGCGCTGTCGGGCGATGGAGGCGAGCAGGTCCTCGTTTCCCTGACCGGATATGTGGAGCCCCTGGACTGGGTCAATGACA
>QJYK01000045.1 GCA_003248075.1 Gemmatimonadota bacterium
CAGGCGTTGCGATTCCAGCTTCCGGTGGTGGAACCAGAGGGCTCCGTCCTCCAGGGCGAGGCGATAGTCGGTTCCCAGCTCCACGGAGTGGTAGGTTCCGGCGAAGGCCTGGAGCTCGGCTGCGGTGGGCTCCCAAAGGTCGCCGAGCCGCCGGAAACGCCCCAGACTCGGCGCGTCCAGCGCGACAACCCCGTCCCCACCCGTCCGGAACGAGACGACGACACCCTGACCCACCGCCTCGAAGCGGTTGTCACCGACGGGGCGCAGGGCCACGAGCTCGCCGACGTCGACGCGCAGGGTGTCGCCGTCCAGCCTGATGGAGACGATCTGGGTGGGAGCCTCACCCCGATAGACACCCGCCAAGCGCGCCAGCTCCTGTCGGGACATCGGGACGGTGGCTCCCGGAGCGTTGGCGGCGGCCCTGTCCGGGGCCGTGGCCATGAGGTCGCCCAGGTAGGCCTCGGCCACCTTCTGGGCCCGGCCTCCGGGGTTGGCGGACGGGAAGTTGCACAGCACCGCGACGGCCAGGTGCTGGTCCGGGAAGCGGAGGAACTGGCTCCGGTAGCCCGCGTCGGCCCCGCCGTGCCCCTCGGTGCGTAGGCCGCGGTACGTCCCGAGCGTCCAGCCGTGGGCGTAGCCGATCGTGTCGCCGGAGTTGAGGACGAAGCGGCTCCGCAGGCGGCCCAACGCATCAGGGCCGCCCACCCGCCCGGTGTAGAAGTTCCGGTCCCAGGCGGCCATGTCGTGAACGGTGGTGAAGAGGCTCGTGGCCCCCACCACGTCGAAGTCGGGGATCGAGTTCTTCAGCCCGAAGAGCCCGTCCGCGTCGGGCGCGTAGGCCCAGGCCCGGTTGCGGACGATCATCTCGTGATCGTCGTGGAAGTGGCTGGCGCTCATCCCGAGCGGCTCGAAGATCCGCTCTGAGGTGAACTCGCGCAGGCTCTGTCCGGTCACGCGCTCCACCACCACCGCCAGGAGCGTGAAGCCCGTGTTGGAGTAGAGGTACCGTTCTCCCGGAGGGAAGTTGAGGGCGGTCTGCCGCGAGGTGATGTCCAGGACGTCCTGCTGCGTCACCACGTCGGCCTCCCACCGCCATCCCGCCATGGACAGCAGGTTCCACTGGTCCCGGATCCCGCTGACGTGGTGGACCAGGTGACGAAGCGTGATGGGGGTCCCGAAGTCGGGCACCTCGGGCACGTAGGTCCTGATGTCGTCGTCCCAGGAGACCCTCCCCTCGTTGACGAGCAGCTCCACCGCCATGGCCGTGAAGTGCTTGGAGACGGAGGCGACGTGGAAGACCGACGACGGAGTGATGGGGATCCCGTACTCCAGGTTGGCCATCCCATAGCCGCGCTCGTAGACCGGCGCCCCGTCGCGCATCACGGACAGCGCGCATCCGGGCGAGGTGGGTCCCGCCACGTCGGCGAATACCGAGTCGACCCGGAGCTCGGTGACGTCGGACTGGGCGTGGACGAGGCACGGCATCAGCGTGGCACCGGCGAGAGCGACAGCAGGGTACACGCGGGTCATGGTGCCTCCCGGGAACGAGGATTGCCGCCGGGCGTCGGCGCTCATCAGGTGGAACCCGTGGCGTCATTCGCTCCGGCCGCCTGACGCGCCTGCCACAGGTGCCGCCGGTCGTGCGCGGCCATGAGGGCGAACGCGGAGCCGAGCTTGTACCTCAGCCGCTTGGCGAACGGAGACTGCACCTTGACGTTCATCGGGTGGCCGTCCAGCTCCCGCAGCATCGCGAACACCTCGTCGTGGAGCGAGACGAACTCCCTAAGGACCGCGTCCTTCGACAGCGTGGCGGGCGGGACGAACGCGGCACCCGTCCGGAACCGCCGGCTGGGCGGCGGCTCCATGCTCCGGATGAACCAGCCCATCAACCAGCCGTGTCGCGTGGGCGCGTCCGCCCCCCGCCCCGTCGCCAGCGTCGCGTGCGCGGCCGGCCGCATGTTCTCGAGCATCTTCCGCTCGGTGATGTTCAGGTGCTCGAGGCACTGCCCCACCGACCACCGCCCCTGCTCGGGCTGGCGATTGAACGCCTCGTCGGACAGGGAGCCCACGAGGGACGTGGCATCGGTCACGATGCTCTCGAACTGGCGCACGAGATCCGGGACTTCACCCGCAGCGTTCGGAATGGGCTCTCCCTATCGCTCGGTCAGCAGCCGGTACATGCCTCTGACGTTCATCGGAAACCACTCCTCGTACTGCCCCCACGAGGCGTAGGCATCGAGACGCACCTCCTCGGCCGCCTCGTCCTCGGACAGGCCGTCGGCGATGGCCTCGGCCACCGCCTGATGGAGGTCCTCGTAGTATCGGAGCTGGCGCTCGACAGCGCTCCGGTCACTGTTGGGCCCGTGGCCGAAGACGATGGTCTCGAAGTCCAGTCCCAGCAGATGCCGGATCGCCGCGAGCTGGCCCGGCCAGTGCCACCCGGGAAGGTCCCGGTAGCCCACCCGGTCCATGGCCACGAAGTCCACCGCGAACGCGACCCCGGCGTCCGGTACGAGGACGATGCTCTGATCGTCGGAGTGGCTGGGACCGGGATGGCTCAGCCTCACGGGTCGGCTCGATTCGGCCAGCACCATCTCGTCCCGGTAGGTCACGTCCGGAGGCGGCAGGTCGGGATCCGCCGCCTGCCGGAGGGGCTCGAGGGCGTTCTCGTGGGCCACGATGGGCGCGTCGGGCCGGCCCAACGCCGTCCGGATGACCTGGGCCCCCGTGGCGTGGTCGGCGTCCCGGTGGCTGTACACGACGGCGAGGAGGGGCTGCTCACCCACGGTGGCCCGGACCTGCTCGGCGAAGGTGGCGGCTGCCTCGGTGGAGATCGGATCCACCACGATCGTTCCCTCGGGCGTGCTCACGAAGAGTCCGTTGTGGGCCTGCCAGCGGAACCGCCACACGCCCTCCGCCACCGGCGTGGTCTCGAAGGGAGGCGGCTCCTCAGCGGCGTCCTGAGCGGACTCCGGCTGGGCGTCGCCCCCCGTTTGGGGGCCGCATGCCCACAGCGTTCCGCAAAGGATCCCCAGTGGGACCCGTCCGAACGTGCTTCTGGACATGGGGCCTCCGTCCTTTGGCGTGGGTACGGCCCGAGTATAGGGACCGGCTGAGCGGCCGGCCACGACGCGCCGCAACGCGGCGGCCACACGCGTGACCGGATCCGTCGGCACGAAAGGGTGGCGGAGCGGGCCGTGGGGTCGGAGCTTTGAATGGGAGCTTCGGATGCGCTGCCCCCCCCGGGTTCAGGACAGGAGGCGCGCAATGGAGCACCGACTCCCTCTCCTCGTGTTGGCCGCGTTTTCGCTGGCCGCCTGCCAGGACTTCACGGGGCTGCCCGACCTCGACGAGCAGAGCCCATCGGCGGCACGGGATGTCCTGTCGATGGTGGGCCTGGCCGGTCAGGAGGATCCACGGGCGGAGGTGATCCCCGGCCGATACATCCTCCGACTGGCGGACAGGATCACGAACGTCGAGGCCTTCGCCCGGGCGGCGACCGCGCCCCGGGGAGCCGTGCTCCACTACGTGTACACCGCCGCGCTCCACGGCTTCGCCGCCACCCTGCCGCCGGCGGCCCTCGAAGCCCTTCAGCGCAACCCCAACGTGGTCAGCATCGATCCGGACATCATGGTCCACGCCGTGGGCTCGGGCTCGGAGACCGCCGGCTCCTGGGGCCTGGACCGGATCGATCAACGCCCCCTTCCACTGGATGGCCAATACGCCTGGGCGACGTCGGGCGAGGGGGTGCATGCCTACATCCTGGATACTGGAATCCGGCCTACCCACGTGGAGTTCGAGGGCCGGGCGGACGTGGCCTTCGACGCCGTGGGCGACGGGCAGGCGGGCATCGACTGCCACGGCCACGGAACGCACGTGGCCGGGACCATCGGCGGTGCCACGTACGGAGTGGCCAAGGACGTGCGTCTCCACGGGGTGCGGGTGCTCGGGTGTGACGGCTCGGGACCCAGCAGCGCGGTGGTCGCCGGGATCGACTGGGTCACGGCCAACCACATCGAGCCGGCCGTCGCCAACATGTCCCTCGCCGGCTACTGGCTGTGGGGTCCTCTCGGACTGGACTCGGACATCGACATCGCCGTGCGGAACTCCGTGCAGGCCGGCGTGGCCTATGCCCTGGCAGCGGCCAACGACGACGACGACGCGTGCTCCTACACGCCCGCGCGAACCCCCGAGGGGATGACCGTCGGCGCCTCGACGAGCGCCGATGCTCGCGCGTCCTTCTCCAACTGGGGACCGTGCGTGGACTGGTTCGCTCCGGGCGTGGGCATCACCTCGGCCTGGAACGGGAGCGACACCGATCTCAGGACCGTCAGCGGGACGTCCATGGCCACGCCCCACACCGCCGGCGTCGCGGCGCTCCTGCTCGAGGCCATCCCCGGCGCGACTCCGGAGCAGGTCGCCCAGGCGCTCTACGACAACACCACCAAGGGCATCGTCACCGGGTCCAACTCGCAGAACAACCATCTCCTCCATTCGCGGTTCTCCCCGTCGTCCAACGGCAGTCCGACCGCGGCCTTCACCTACGGCGTCGATGGCCTGACGGTCTCGTTCACCGACGAGAGCACCGACGAGGACGGCACCGTGGTGTCCTGGTCGTGGAGCTTCGGGGACGGGGGCACGTCGACGGCCCAACATCCGCTGCACACGTACGCTGCCGGAGGATCGTTCTCGGTCACCTTGACCGTGACGGACGACGAGGGCGGCGTCGACACGGAGACGCAGACGCTGTCTCTGGTCTCCCCCGGGAACCAGCCTCCGACGGCGGACTTCCTGGCGGTTGCATCGAACCTCTCGGTGACCTTCACGGACCTGTCCAGCGACGACGATGGCAGCGTGGTGTCGTGGAGCTGGAGCTTCGGAGACGGCACGTCGTCGACGGCCCAGAACCCCGTGCATGGTTACACGTCCGCGGGTGACTACCCGGTGACGTTGACGGTGACGGACAACGAGAACGCCTCCGCGTTCACGACGCAGACCGTCTCCGTGACCTCCGTGGGGAACCTCGCTCCCGTCGCCGACTTTTCGGCCGTGGCGACCGGTCTCTCCGTCGCGTTCACCGACCTGTCCGTCGATCCCGACGGCAGCGTGATCTCCTGGTACTGGCGCTTCGGCGACGGGGGCGTCTCGTTCAGCCGCTCGCCGACCCACGTCTATGCGGAGGGTGGCACGTACACCGTGACCCTCAGCGTGGCGGACAACCGGACGGCCAGCGACTCCGAGACGAAGAGCGTGACCGTGGGCACGCCTGGGAACCAGTCACCCGTCGCGGGCTTCTCCGCCAGCGTCACGGACCTGACGGTCACGTTCACCGACGAGTCCGCCGACGAGGACGGCAGCATCGTCGCCTGGGAGTGGGACTTCGGGGACGGGGGCTCGTCGACGGCCCAGAACCCCGCTCACACGTACGGTGCGGCCGGCACCTACGACGTGACGTTGACGGTGGCGGACAATCAGGGTGCCGGCGACTCGGCTACGCGAAGCGTCTCCGTCACCAGCCCCGGCCCGCCCCTCGCCCTCACCGGCAAGCGCCGCGGGCGGAACCGCGTGCTCCTGGACTGGACCCCCGCGAGCGTGGGCGTCGACGTGTGGCGCGCTGAGGTAGGCGTGGACCCGTCACCCGT
This sequence comes from Gemmatimonadota bacterium, assembly GCA_003248075.1. GTDB lineage: Bacteria > Gemmatimonadota > Gemmatimonadetes > Longimicrobiales > Gaopeijiaceae > SZUA-318. Next base: position 5,643 of record QJYK01000045.1, read on the forward strand.
CCGGATCGCGACGGGGGTGGGGGGCGGCCACTTCGAGGACTCGGGCCTGGGTTCGAAGCCGAACGGGCTCTTCAGCTACTTCGTCTGTCAGGCGGGCAATCCGGACAACTGTTCCAACCTCGTCCAGATCTCCTTCTGAGCTCGGCCCCTCAGAGCCGGCCCTTCTCTAGCGCACCACGCGGAGCGGGGCCGGCGCGCCCTCCGAGGTCTCGGGCAAGTCGGCGCCCGAGCCGTTCAGCGGCTGCCCGCTGGCGACGATCCTCTCCAGCCAGGAGCCTGCCACGAGCGAGGTGACGATCGCGAGCATGACCAGGATCACGTAGAAGCTCTCGCTGATGGCCGCGGCATCGAAGGCGACGGATGCGAGCACGATGCCGGGGCCCCCGCGTGCGTTCATGGCGACCGCGAGGTTGCGGGCTCCGTGGCGGTTCTCCCCCGCCCATCTCGCTCCGCCGTAGACGCTCAGCGACTTCGCGCCGCACGCGAAGATCAGGAAGAGCAGGAAGAACCCGGGCTCGAACGCGCGGATGAGGTCGAGCTTCAGCCCCACGATCGCGAAGTACACCGGAACGAAGAAGGCGAACGAGAAGCTCTTGATGGCCTCGTGCGCGTGCTCGCTCCGGCGGCCCCAGCCTCCCGTCTTGCCGGCTATCATGCCCGCGATGAAAGCGCCGAACATGGGGGTGACGGACAGATACACGCACACGCCCGCCATCACGAGCATGAAGACGAGCAGGAACGCGATGGGGCTGCCCTTGGCGAGCAGGTTGTACCGGAAGCGGGACGTCCAGCGGAAGAGACCCGGCCCGAACAGGAGGGCCAACGCGATGAACGCCACCGGAACGACCAGGTGGTAGACGTTCGCGAGCAACGAGGACGGCGCCAGGCCCAGGATCGCCAGGAGGCCCGACACCTCCCCCTGGTGGCCGCCGACCATCCCGATGGCCACGGCCAGGACGATGTAGAGCACGATGTCCTCGATCACGGCCGCGCCCAGGACCACCCGGGCGAAGGGGGTCTCCAGGATCCCCAGATCGAGCATGATCCTCGAGATCACCGGAATGCTCGTCACGGCGACGGCGATGGCGAAGATCAGGAGGAAGGCGGTCTCGCTCGCGGCCGGGCCGTAGAAGCGACGCATGTCCAGCAGGTCGTATCCCGTCCAGCCATGCAGCTGGAGGAACACGAGGCCCAGCGCGAAGGGCAGGGCCGTTCCGGCGATGGTCACGGCCAGGGCCGTTCGACGCTCGCCGTTTTTGAGGCCCGACCGGACCTCGAGCCCGGAGCAGAACATCAGCAGGAACAGCCCCAGCTGATAGACCGTGCCCAGCACCGGGTAGGTGACCTCGTCGACGCTCGAGAAGGCGGTGGCCTGCAGACCGGGCAGGAAGTGCCCGAAGAAGGTGGGGCCGAGCAGGAGCCCCCCGAGGATCTCACCGATGACGCGGGGCTGGCGGAAGTGCGCGAACACGTGCCCCAGCGCGTGGGCTGCCAGCAGCAGGAGCGCAAGGGCCGTCAGGACGCTGGATGTCTGGGCGTCGGTGAGGCTCATTTGGGTTCAGGAGAGGCACGGCGGGCGGGGTTCCCCGGGGGCCCGAGTGCAAGGTCCGCACCACCGCCGGGAGTCGGAGATGCGGCGGCCCGCCTCGCTTTCCAGGCGGTGACGGCACTCCCTCTGCGGCAAATTGTGACACGGTTGGGAGAGATTGTTGCAGCCGTGCAACAGTTGGCGGCCCGCCACACGTTCGTACGGCAGGCCCTGGCTCGCGGCCCCTCAGTACCGGAACGGCCAGCCCGAGAAGTACAGCCGCACCTTGACCCAGATCCCGCGTAGCCCGGTCGGCTCGACGAGCATGAAGCCGATCACCAGCAACGCGAGCACCAGCAGCGACTGTTGCGAGCTGCTGAGGGCATCGAGCAGGTCGACCCGATTCGCTGCCGACTCCGCCAGGGGGCGGGCGACGCTGTAGAAGAACGCGCCCAGCACGGCGCCCAGGACCGTGGTGGACCCGCCGATCACGATGATGGCGATGAACTCGACGCTCATGGCCATGTTGAAGGGCGGATCGATGGTGATGAACGCCGATTTGAACGCGTACATGGCTCCCGCGACGCCCGCGAAGAACGACGAGATCCCGAACGCGATGATCTTGTAGCGCGCGGGGCTCACGCCAAGAACGGCCGCTGCCAGGTCGTGGTCGCGAACGGCCATCATGGCCCGGCCCGAGTTGGAGCGTCGGAGGTTCACTCCGCACCACGCGGTGAACACGGCCAGCGCCGCGAACAGGAAGTAGATCTTCACGTCCGACTCGAGCCGCATGCCGCCGAGCCGCGTGGCCGCGCGATAACCGCCCAGGAAGTCGGTCGCGCCCCCCGGCTCGAACCACCACAGCATGGGCACCGACGTGCCCTGGACGCCCCCGGTCAGCGACGGGAAGGAGCGCAACACGTGGTTCACCACGAAGACGAGCCCGATGGTGATGATCGCGAGGTAGAGCCCCCGCAGCCTGAGCGCGAAAGGCCCCGCGATGAGCCCCACCCCCGCGGCAGCCAAGCCGCCCACGGGGAGCACCAACCAGAACGGCAGGCCCAGGTGGTTCCCGAGGACCGCGGCCGAGTAGGCGCCCACGGCCATGAAGCCGGCGTGCCCCAGGGAGATCTGGCCGGTGAAGCCGGTCAGGATGACCAGCGCCACCGCCCCGACCACGTACACAGCGGTCAGGTTGAGCACGTCCAGCCAGTAGCGGTTCGCGACGAAGGGCGCCAGGAGAAGAAGCGCGACCCCCACCACCAGGCCGATCTTGTTCCAGCGCGTGGGGAAGAGGGCGAGATCGTCCTCGTAGCGCGTCACCAGCGGCCGGATGGGCACTCAGCTCTCTCCCCGAACGACGCGAGACCGCGAACAGCTCATACGCGCTCCACCTCCGCGCGGCCGGCGATCCCGTAGGGCCGCACGGTGAGGAACGCGATCATGATCAGGTAGGGAAGCACCTCGTGGAAGTTCTGTCCGAATTGTCCTAGGTGCGGGTTGACGTAGCCCTGCGTAAGCACCTCGACGACGCCCAGGATGAGGCCGGCGATCACCACGCCCGCGGCCGAGTCGAGCCCGCCGACGATGACCACCGGGAAGGCCTTGAGGGCGACGAAGCCGAGGTTGGTGTCGACGGTGCGCGGGAACATGCCCAGGAAGACGCCCGCCAACGCCGCGAACGCTCCGGCCAGGAACCACGTGAACCCGAAGATCCGACCCACCGGGATCCCGAGGCAGAGCGCGGCCTCCTGATCCGAGCTGGTCGCCCGCATCGCGACGCCGATGCGGCTGCGCCGGATGAGCCACGTAAACGCCCCCAGGGCCAGCGCTCCGGCCAGGACCGCGGCGATCGAGCTGACGAAGATCCGTGCCCCGGCCACGCTCACCGCGGCGCTGCGCTCCCAGGGCGTGGGCATGCCCCGCTGCTCGGGGCCGAACACCACCATGACCATCACGCGCAGGATCAGGCCCACGAAGATCGTGAGGATGATGGTGATGACCACGCTGCGACCGACCAACGGCCGCAGCACCAGACGCTCGACGACGGCGGCCAGCAGGCCGGTCGCGAGCATCGTTCCCAGAACGGCCACCGGCCAGGGGAGGATCCCGCCCAGGACGACCATGACGAAGGCGCCCACGGTCACCAGGTCGCCCTGCGCGAAGTTGAAGACCTGGGACGCGCGGTAGATGACCACGAAGCCCAGCGCGATCATCGCGTAGATCGTTCCCAGAGCCAGGCCCGAGGCGACGAACTGGATCAGGTTCGACACGGCCGGCCTACCCGTAGATCTCGGTGATCAGCGTCGCGTACGCGGCGAGCACGTTTCGGCGCCGCACCTTCCGCGTCGCGGTCAGCTCACCGTCGTCCTCGTTCAGCTCCTTCGGCAGCGTGCGGAACTCGCGCACCTGGGCCACCCGGGGGAGGAGGTCGTTGCAGCGGATCACCTCCTTGTCCAGGAGATTGAGGACGCGCGGGTTGGCGGACAGGTCGGCGAACGACGTGTACTGGATGTCGTTGCGGGTGGCCCAGTCGGCGACCACGTCGTACTCGATCTGGATCAGCGCGGCGATGAAGTTGCGGCCGTCCCCGACGGCCACCGCCTCGTTGATGTACGGGCTGGTCTTGAGCGCGTTCTCCACCTTCTCCGGGGAGATGTTCTTCCCGCCGGCGGTGATGATGATCTCCTTCTTGCGCCCGGTGATCCACAGGTAGCCGTCGTCGTCGATCATGCCGATGTCTCCGGTGTGGAGCCATCCGTCCGGGTCGATGGTGCGTCGGGTGTTCTCGGGATCGTGCAGGTAGCCCACGAAGACGCCGGGGCCCCGGACCAGGACCTCGCCGTCCTCGGCGATGCGCTGCTCGTAGCCGTCGACGGGGGTGCCCACCGAGCCGACGCGGTTCTTTCCCGGGAGGTTGGCGTGGCTCACGCCCGAGCACTCGGTCTGTCCGTATCCCTCTCGAACCGGGACGCCGATGGCGTGGAACCACTGGAGGATCTCGGGCGCGATGGGCGCCGCGCCGCTCACCGGGAGCCGGCAGCGTCGCAGCCCGAGCTGCTCTTGGAGCGCGCGGAAGACCAGCAGGTCGCACGCGAGCCAGACCAGGCGGTCGCCGAGGGTCGTCGAGCCGACCTCGCGCCGCGGCGCGATGCGGGCGCCTCGGACCACGGCCCACGCATAGAGGCGCCGCTTCAGCCACGATGCGTCTTTCATGCGTAGGTTCACGGACGCGTGCATCTTCTCCCAGATGCGCGGCACACCCAGGAAGATGGTGGGAGAGACCTCCTTCAGGTCCTCGCGCACGGTCTCGATGGACTCCCCGAAGTGGACGACGGCGCCCGACATCATCGGCGCGAAGAGGCTGAAGATCTTCTCTGCCACGTGGCACAGGGGCAGGTACGAGAGGATCGGGTCTCCCTGGGTGTATCCGAGCTGTGCCGCCATCCCCAGCCCCGCGAGGGCGTTGGAGCTGGAGATCATCGCGCCCTTGGGCGTGCCGGTGGTGCCTGACGTGTAGATGACGAACGCGGGCGCGTCCGGGTCAAGCTCGAGCACGCGTTCCCCGAACCAGTCCGGCTCTTGTTCGAGAAGCGTCCGGCCCCGCTCCAGGACCTCGGTCCAGGCGTGGAGCCTCGGGTCCCGAAGGCGGTGCGTGCCCCGGGGATCGAAGGCGATGAGGTGCCGCACCGTGGGGGTCTCGGCCGCGATCTCCACAGCCTTGTCGACCTGCTCCTGGTCCTCGGCGAAGTGGACGACGGATCGCGAGTGGTTCAGCAGGTACGCTACGTCCGAAGGTGGGTTGGTCTGGTAGATGCCCACGCTCCGGGCGCCGATCCCCTGAACGGCCAGGTCCACGAACAGCCATTCGGGCCGGTTGTCGCTGTGGATCGCGACATGGTCCCCGGCCTGCACGCCCATCTCCCGGAGCGCGAGCGCGACCGCGCACACGCGCTCGTAGTAGCCCCGCCAGCTGATCTCCTCCCAGCGGCCGAAGTCCTTGACGCGGAGCGCGACGTCGTCCGGGTGGTCGTGCGCCCACAACATCAGGCGACCGGGGAGCGTGCGGAGCAGCGTCTCGCGGTGGAGCGTGACGTCGAGGCTCACGTTGCACCTCCGGTCGGCACGCCATCGATTTCGGAGGACGACCCCACGCCGATGTAGGCTTCGACCACGGCGGGATGCCTCGCGATCGCGGCGGGCTCGTCTTCCGCCACCTTGCGGCCGAAGTCCAGGACGGCGATCCGGTCGGCCAGGTCCAGGACGAGGCCGAGCTGGTGCTCGATCAGGACTTGCGTGATCCCAAAGGTCTCCTTGATCTCGAGCAGGTAATGCGCGAGGGCCTCGGTCTCCTCCTGGTTCAGACCGGCGGCCGGCTCGTCCAGCAGGAGGAGGTCGGGCTCCATGCACAGCGCGCGGCCCACCTCGACGAGCTTCTTGACCCCGTAGGGGAGCACCGCGGCCGGCTGTCTCCGGTACTTCTCCAGGCGCAGGAAGTCGATGACCTGCTCCACCTTCTCCCGATGGGCGACCTCCTGACGGCGGGTGCCCCGCAGCCACAGGAGGTCGCTGAGCCATCCCGCGCGCATCAGGTGATGCCGCCCGAGCATGAGGTTGGACAGCACCGTGAGCTCGTCGAAGACTGCGAGGTTCTGGAAGGTCCGCGCCACTCCACGAGCCGCCACCTGGTGCGGAGGGACCCCCACCAGGGACTTCCCGCGGAGCCTGATGTCGCCCGATCGGGGCCGGTACGCTCCGGAGATGCAGTTGAAGAGCGACGACTTGCCGGCGCCGTTGGGGCCGATCACCGCGAAGAGGGAGCCCTCCGGCACCTCGAGCGAGACGTCGTCCAACGCCACCAGCCCCGCGAAAGCGAGGGTGACACCGTCCACGTGCAGGAGCGGGGCCGGGTGCGTCACGAGAGCCACCGCTTCTTGCGACGGTACAGCTTCACGTCCGCGTAGCTGCGGCGGCCCTCGGCGCCGATACCCAGGTAGAACTCCTGGAAGTCCTGGTTGTCCGCGAGCTCGGTCGGATCACCGTCGAGGACGATCTTGCCGTTCTCCATCACGTAGCCGTAGTCCGCCAGCTCGAGCGCCAGCGCCGCGTTCTGCTCGATCAACAGGACCGATACCCCGCGCTCCTTCACCTCGCGGATCACCTGCGCGACCTCTCCCACGATGCGTGGCGCCAGGCCCAATGACGGCTCGTCCAGGATGAGCAGGGAGGGCTTGACCAGAAGCGCTCGGCCGATGGCCAGCATCTGCTGCTCCCCACCGGACAGGTAGCCCGCGAGCTGATGGCGGCGCTCCCCGAGGACGGGGAAGCGCTCCATGAGGGCGTCGATCTCCTGTTGCCGGGCCTCGTCACGCCGCGTGTGCGCGCCCGCGCGCAGATTCTCCTCGACGGTGAGGTCGATGAAGATCCGGCGTCCCTCCATCACCTGGACCACGCCCTGCGCGACGACCTCCTCCGGCCGCAGCGTGAGCAGGTCGGCGCCATCGAAGGTGATCGCGCCCTTGGTCGCCTCGGCGTCATGCAGGTCGAGGAGGCCGCAGATGGCCCGGACGGTCGTCGTCTTCCCGGCCCCGTTCGGGCCCAGGAGCGCGACGATCTTGCCGTCCGGAACCTGAAGGCTGATCCCCCGGAGCACGACGACGACGTCGTCGTAGACGACCTCGAGGTTCGAGATCTCGAGCACGAGAGAGACTCCGAAGCCGGCGCGTCAGTGACCGGCGCCGTCGCTCTCAGGGGGGGCGAAGTCCGAGATGGTCTCCCAGGTCCACTCGGCCATGATGGGCTTCGTCACCCGTACCATGCGCGACGCGTCGTACGGCACCGTGGACAGATCGATGGGGATGTACATCCCGTTCGCGTCCCAGTCGCGGATCGTGTGCAGTGCCTCGAGGAGCCCGTCCCGGGTCAGATTGCCCGCCTCGATCGCCCGCCGCGCTGCCTCGATCCCGGCGGAGGCGTACAGATAGCCACTGAGGATGTAGCCGTCCCGCGTGGCCCCTTGCCCGTGCGCCTCGAAGGCATCGAGGAAATCTGCCATACCAGGCACGTCCTCGCCCCAGTGTATGAGGCTGCCGACATTGTAGTAGTTGGCGAAGATCGCCGGCGGCACGACGTCGGGGTCGAAGAATGCGTCGAGCCAGGTCGGAGAGCTCCCCATCCAGATCGGCGCATAGCCGAGCTGGGCGGCGGTCCCCAGGAGGGGGCCGGTGGCGCCCGGCAGGATCGTCAGCATCACGTATTCGGCTCCCGCGGACTCGAGAGCGCTCACCACGGCGGTGAAGTCGGCCTGACCCGGCGCGATGGGTTGCGAGGCGACGATCTCGACACCGTGGAACTCGGCTTCGAGCTCGAAGCCCTCCACGGCGTCCATCCCGTAGTCGTCCTGCTGGTAGACGATCCCGAGCTTGACGTCACCGCCGGACCGCTCGACGGCCCAATCCACCGCCCGCATGCCCTCCGTCCGGTAGGTCGGGGTGATCACGGGTGTGTACTCGTTCCGACCCGTCCGGGACGAGAGCGAGGCCGGGATCGCCAACATGTGGTCCCGGCTCATCATCGGCTGCAGCGGTAGCGTCGTGGGCGTGCCGAAGCTGAGGCCGAGGAAGAGGACGTCCTCGGAGATCTCGTTGTAGCTCTGCACCGACTGCTGCGGGTTGTACCCGTGATCACGCGTGACCCACTCTACGGTCCATCCCTCGGGCAACAATCCGCTTCCTCCGGCGTTGATGCGTCGGTACAGGATCTCGTATCCGGTCTGGATCGGACGTCCGATCGCCGAGGCGGGACCGCTCAGATCGATGAGGAGGCCGATGCGGATGACGTGGTTCTCCAGGTCCACCCCGGGTGAATCACCACCGCCTTCGCCGCCGGCGCACGCCGACGCGGCCAGGATGCAGAGAATCGCCGGGAGGGACTCGAAGCGTTTCATGGGGGTGTCTCCGTATCGGGTCCGGCGCCGTGACCGGCCGGCCATCGAGGCACGACCAGGCGTGACCTGGATCGCATGAGGGCGGTATCATAGAGCGCGGCGCGCGACGCGCGCCAGCAAACCCCCGGCCTCGCGCCACGGAGATCAGCGAGCGGATGACCGAGGCAGCCGCAGGTCGAGAGCGCCTCCCGTATCATGGCCCGTGCTTCATCTGCGGCCCGGACAACCCCGAGGGTATGGGGTTGGACTGGTACGCGGAGGAAGGGCGCGTCTTCACCACGTTCCGCTTCGCCGAGGCGCAGCAGGGCCCGCGGAACCACGCGCACGGAGGTGCCGCCGCGGCCGTCCTCGACGAGGCCATGGGGGCGGCGGTATGGAGAGCGGGTCACCAGGTGCTCGCCGCGAACCTCAACGTCGACTTCCGGGCGCCGGTACCCCTCGGGGTGGAGGTCCAGGTGGAGGCCTGGGTGGCAGAGGTGACCGGCCGCAAGGCACGGGCGGTGGCCCGTCTGACGCTACCCGGGTCCGAACAGCCGCTCGTCGAGGCGACCGGCCTCTTCGTCGCCGTTCCCGGGTTCTTCGCTCCGGGCGGCGCGGGGGCGATCGCCCCCGACGCTCGGTCCTGGGCCCCCGACACGGAACCCGACGCGTGACGACGTCCCCGGTCGGTCTCCTCGGCCTCGGGGCCTACCTCCCCGAGCGGATCATGACCAACGACGAGTGGGCCCAGTACGTGGACACTTCCCACGAATGGATCGTGGAGCGGACGGGCATCGAGCGTCGCAGGGTCGCTTCCGACGACGAGACCACGGCGGACCTGGCGACGCATGCGGCGAGGGCCGCGATCGCCGACGCCGGCATGACGCCGGCGGACATCGACGAGATC
>QJYK01000336.1 GCA_003248075.1 Gemmatimonadota bacterium
GAACAGGCCCGAGTTCTCCAGGAAGAACTCGCGCTTCTCCGGGAAGAACTGGCTGAACTGGGTCAGATTGACCTGCTGGACGTCGGCCTCCACCTGGGCGAAGTCCGGGTTCACCGTGAGGTCGAGCGTGAAGGCGTCGAGCAGTCCGGCCTTCAGGTCCAGGCCGACGTCCTGGCGCCCCTCGTACCCGGTCGTGCCCGCCTCCCTGACCTCCGCGCCGAGCACGTAGGGCTTCACCCGGAGGTCCCGGCCGCCCGAGGCCGACGGGAGTCCCTGGAGGTCGCCGGCAAGCGAAAGGCGCGTGAGCGTGAAGGACCGCGGCACCGGCGACCAATAGGCGAGCTCGTTCTTCCGACGGATCCGCCGACTGAAGTTGATGCCCCACGAGTCCACGCCCTCGTCGAAGCGGAGCGCCCTGAAGGGGATCGACATCTCGACCGTCCAGCCCTCCGCGTCGCGCCGCGTGCGCACGGTCCACACCGCATCCCAGCTCGTGTTGATCTCCCTCCCTTCGTTCGCCACCTGCCAGTCCGCCCGGGCACCTTCCGGGTTGGTGAGGAAGACGTACCCGTTCCGCCGGTCCCGGAACGTGTCCAGGATCACGCCGAAACCGTCTTGTTCTGTCTCCGTGAAGTCCTTCTTGATGTCGGTGACGACCAGCCCGCCCGGGTCCGCGTCCCACAGGCGAGCGCCGATGTACAGGTTGCGCTCGTCGTAGGCGACGCGGACCTCGGTACGCTCGCTGGCCGCTTCGCCCTCTCGGGGCTCCGCCTGCACGAAACCGGTGGCGGCCGGCCCTGTGCGCCAGACCGGCTCGTCGAGCACACCGTCCACCTCCATCCCCCCCCGTACCGCGACGGCGACGACGCTGAGGCGATCGGCGTTGCCACGGCGGTCCGAGACCTGTGAGGCGGCGGGTGGGACGCGAGCCGCGAGCGCGACAAGCGCGAGAAACGGGGCGAGCGGGCGCACGAGGGGCTCCTTGGTGGCGAACCGGGAGGGAGCCGGAATGTGCGCGCCGTGCAACGGCCGGTAAAGGCCTCGAGCAGGGGCGGGCTCGACCCTCTTAGCTCAGAGACTCGTCCGAGTCGGAGAGACGGGGACGGCGGCGCGACCCTCTCGGCTCGTCGCCACCGCGCACGAGCTGCTCGATCTTGCCGAGCAGGGTATCCGATCCGGCCTCGCTGGCCCCGAAAAGCCCGTCCTCGTTGCTCGGGTCGTCGAGGCGCTCGGACACGCCGTGGAGGTTGAGCCAGTGGTCGAAGCGCTCGCTCAGCTTGAGCACCGAGTAGAACAACCGGGGCCTGCGTCCGCGGCCCGCGAGGATGTCCAGCACGATCGCCGCGATGGAGACCTGGAAGATCGCCAGGTCCTTGAGGCCGTCGATCACCAGCTTGAGCTGGAATATGAAGAAGTCGCGGACGGTGACACCGCGGGTCGCGACGGTCATGGGCTTCTGCTTCCTCGTCATCTAAGCAATCAAAGCACTCGGAGTGCCCTTGTCACGAACCCCTACGGATCGCAGGAGGTCGAGATTCAGGAAGGCGCCGAGCCGGCCGTAGCCTGGGCGCTGCCGCCCGCTCAACGCGAACCCGTCTCCGGGAGTCCTCGTGTACGTTGGGGCCCCGCTCACAGGAACCTTCCCCTTGGGTCGACGTACGAGAACGACCCGCCGTCTTCGCGACTCCAGACCTCCCGGCGCCATGCGGCTTTCCCCCCGAGCCAGACCCACTCTGGCGGCCCTCGTGGCCAGCGCCCTCGTCGCCGCGTGTGACGCGGGGACCGCGGTTCGGGAAGCGGGGTCGACCGGACGCCGGGACCACGGCACCGGACCGATGGCTCAGGAGGCGCCGCGCGTCAGGCGTCCGACCCCCGAGGAGTCGGAGGACGTGCTACGACTCCCACCCACCGACGAGCCGCCGGGACGCCACGCGTTCTATTGGACGCGCGCGATCTACAGCGGCTACGGCCGTCGGTGGTTCGGTAATCCCTGGGCGACCGACTTTCCGAAAGGCGACCGGCAGTTCCTGCTCGTGCTCAAGCGACTGGTCCGCCTGGACGCCTACGATTGGGAGAACGCCGTCAGCCTGGCGGACCCGCGGCTCCGCAGCTTTCCCATGATCTACGCGGTCGAGGTCGGCCACATGGACCTGACCGAGGAGGAGGTCCACGGGCTGCGCGACTATCTCGATGCCGGCGGCCTCCTGGTCGTGGACGACTTCTGGGGGTCGCAGGAGTGGGCCCAGTTCGAGTACAACATCACCCGCGTGCTCCCGGGTCGCCCGATCGTCGAGCTCCCGATGGACCATCCGGTCTTCTCGACGTATTACCAGATCGACGAGGTCAAGCAGGTGCCCGCGCGGGGCCGCGGGATCTTCGGGCGCCCGACATGGGAGCGGGACGGCTACGTACCGCACGTGCGGGGGATCTTCGACGACAAGGGCCACCTGATGGTGATCATCAACTGGAACACCGACCTGGGAGACGCCTGGGAGTGGGCCGAGGATCCACTCTATCCGCTGGAGTATTCGACGTACGCGTACGAGATGGGCTCCAACATGATCGTCTACGGCATGAGCCGGTGACCTGATCCGCATGGACCGCCTGTTCGAGCTCCTGTTCAAGTATCGCCCGATCGTGTTCGAGCAGGGGGACCTCGCCTTCCTGGCCTCCGGTCGGACGAGGCTGTGGGTCCTCGGCGCCGGGCTCCTCGGGGCGGCGGCGGTCGCCACGTACACCGCGGCACGCGGCCGCGCGTCGATCACGGAACGGGGCGTCATGGCGGCCCTGCGTCTCTTGCTCCTGGGTGTGCTGGTGCTCTGTCTGCTGCAGCCGTCGCTGGTGATCTCCACGGTGGTCCCCCAGCAGAATTTCGTCGGTGTCCTGATCGACGATTCCCGCAGCATGGGGATCCCGGCGGCCGACGGCCGGCCCCGGAGCGCCTTCGTGGCCGAGCAGCTGACGCCGGACCAGGGCGCACTCGTCCAGGCCCTGGCGGAGCGCTTCACCCTCCGCTTCTTCCGGTTCTCCTCGAACGCGGGGCGCATCGACGGTCCGGGCGAGCTCACCTGGGACGGAACGCACACCGACCTGGCGGGCGCTCTCGACGTGGCCCGGGAGGAGCTGGCCGGTGTCCCGCTCTCGGGGTTGGTGATGCTGACGGACGGCGCGGACAACGGGTCGCGCCCGCTGACCGAGGCCCTGGTGCCCCTCCAGGCCGCGGGCGTCCCGGTCTTCACGGTCGGGCTCGGCGAGGAAACGCTCCGACCGGACATCGAGCTGGGGCGGGTTGAGCTGCCCAGAGCGGTTCTGGAGGGAAGCACGCTACTCGTCGACGTCGTCGTCACGCAGCAGGGCTTCGGGCGCCGTACCGTCCCCCTCGTCGTCGAGGATGCCGAGCGCATCCTGGCCGAAGACGAGGTCACGCTGGGACCGGACGGAGAGCCGGTGGTGGCGCGCGTACGCTTCGAGCTCCAGCGCACGGGCCCGCACTCGGTACGATTCACCATTCCGGTTCAGGAGGGCGAGCGCGTCGATCGGAACAACGCGCGCGAGGTGCACATCGAGGTGCTGGGCGAGCGACAGAAGGTCCTCTACTTCGAGGGTGAGCCACGCTTCGAAGTGAAGTTCATGCGACGGGCCGTCGAGGAGGACGAGAACGTCCAGCTCGTGGTTCTCCAGCGCACAGCCGAAAGCAAGTTCCTCCGTCTCGACGTGGACGACGCCGACGAGCTGGCCGCCGGATTCCCCCGTTCGCGCGAGGAGCTCTACCGATACCGAGGCCTGATCCTCGGGAGCGTCGAGGCCTCGTTCTTCTCCCACGACCAGCTCCAGATGGTCGCGGACTTCGTTTCGGAGCGCGGAGGCGGGCTCTTGATGCTGGGTGGCCGCAGCTCCTTCGCCGAAGGAGGATGGTCGGGTACCCCCGTCGAGCAGGTCCTTCCGGTGGTGCTGCCGGACTCCCCGGCGGGTGGCGGGGACTTCCTCGCGGAGGTGAAGGTGTCGCCGACACCGGCCGGATTGGCGCACCCGGCGCTCCAGCTCGTGGACGACCAGCAGGAGGGCGTGGCGGCGCGTTGGGACGCGCTTCCTGCCGTGACCGTGGTGAACCCGTTGGCCCGGGTCCGTCCAGGCGCGACTTCGCTGCTGACCGCCAGGGGCACCCAGGCCGAACTGCCAGACGGTCCGCAGATCGTGCTGGCCCATCAGCGCTACGGTCGGGGCAAGGCCCTCGCGTTGACGATCCAGGACTCTTGGCTCTGGCAGATGCACGCCGACGTCCCGCTGGAGGACCAGAGCCACGAGACGCTCTGGCAACAGCTCCTGCGCTGGCTCGTGGATGGAGTGCCCCAGGCCGTGTCCGCGACCCTGGAGCAAGAGCAGGTCGAGCCCGGTGAGTCGGTACGACTCGTCGCCACCGTGGGCGACTCCTCCTACATCGATGTCAACGATGCGGAGGTGGTCGCCCGCATCACCAGTCCCAGCGGGATGGTCACGGAGCAGCCCGCCGAGTGGAGCGTCGAGCGCGACGGCCAGTACGTCGCCAGCCTGTCGCCCTCCGAAGAGGGTGAGTACGAGATCGAGATCTCGGCCTCCCGCGAGGGTCACGTCCTGGGCACGCACGTCAGCCACCTCGCGGTGGGTCCCAGCGACGACGAGTACTTCGGCGCGGGCCGGCGCACGCGCACGCTCGAGCGGATCGCCGACGAGACCGGGGGTCGCTTCTACACACCCGAGACGGTCTCCTCGCTCCCGGAGGACATCAGCGTCACGGGGGCCGGGGTGACGCTTCAACAGGAGCTGGACCTCTGGGACATGCCGGCGCTCTTCCTCGCGATGCTCCTGTTCATGGGCCTCGAGTGGGGATACCGGCGGATGCGGGGCCTCGTATGACGGCCCGGGGCCTGCCTTGCCTCCTCGCCCTCCTCGGGGCGGTCGGGTCCTCACCCACCCGGGTCGACGCGCAGGAAACCCACGTGCTCGTGGTGGTCGGACTCGGCGGGGCGGCCGAATATCGCGACCGCTTCGCCGCATGGGCTGCGGAGCTGCACGAGACGCTGACGGGTCGATTCGGTATTCCTGCGGCGAACGTGGTGGTGCTGACGGAGCGGCCCGAGGGGCTCCCGGGCATCGCACGGGACCGTTCCAACAAGGAGAGCGTCCAGAAGGCGCTTACCGACATCGCCGGGCGTGCGGCCCCCGATGACCGTGTGCTCATCGTGCTGGTGGGGCACGGCACCGCCCAGGGTGACGATGCGAGTTTCAACCTGCCCGGACCGGACCTGTCCGCCGGTGACCTGGCGGCGGCGCTGGCCGGCTTCCCGACCCAGACCGTGGCCGTCGTCCATACGGGCAGCGCGAGCGGCGGGTTCGTCGCCCCCCTGTCCGGTCCCAACCGCGTGATCGTGGCCGCGACCCGAACGGCGCGGGAGCGCGACGCTCCGACGTTCCCAGGCTACTTCGTCGAGGCGTTGGGAACGGACGGCGCGGACCTGGACAAGGACGGACAGATCTCGCTTCTCGAGGCCTTCCAGTACGCGCGTCGCGAGGTGGCCCGGCACTATGAGGAGGCCAACGAGCTCCTGACGGAGCACGCCGTGCTCGACGACAACGGCGACGGTGAGGGAACCGCCGAGGCTTCCGCCGAGGCGGCGGACGGAAGGCTGGCCGGCGCGTTCCGGCTCGGGGCGGCGGCCGTCGCTGCCGCACCCCAGACGGACGATCCGGTGCTCGCACGACTCTACGAGGAGCGACGCGGCATCCAGGAGCGCATCGATCGGCTGCGGGCGTCTCGCGACGCCCTGCCGCCAGAGCAGTACGAGCGGGACCTGGAGGCCCTCCTGGTGGAGCTCGCCCTCAAGAACCGTGAGATCCGCGAGCGGGAGAGTGGCCGATGACCGTGCGGATGCTTCCGGTCGCCATGGTCCTGGCCGCCGTCGCGTGCTCCCCTCCGGGTGGCGATGCCCAAGAGCCCGTCGTCGGCGCCGTGGTGGCGCTCCGCACCGGTCGGTACGAGGAGGCGGAGAGCGCCTTCCGCCGGCTGCTGCGCGAGGACGCGTCGTCGGTCGCCGCGCGCCGCGGTCTGGTGGAGGCCCTCGCCACGCTCGGCCGCTACGACGAGGCCGCCAGGGTCGCGCGCGAGGCGCCGCGCCCGGAGCTGGCCGCCAACGCGCTGGGCGAGGTGCTGGTCCTGACCGGGGACCTCGAGGGCGCGGAGGCCGCTTTCCGATCCGCGATCGACGGGCGCTCCGACGACGAGCTCACCGCGCGCGTGAACCTGGCGGACGTCCTCTTCGATCGGGGGCAGATCGACGATGCGATGGAGCGCTACGACGCCTTCATCGACGTCTACAACGACGATTCCGAGCGTCTCGGCTCGGGCGACCTCGTGGCGGTCGGCCGAGCCGTCCAGCGGTTGGGCCGGACGAACCCCGATCTCTTCCAGGACGCCCTGCGCGCGTACGACGAGGCAGCCGCCGCGGATCCGGGGTGGGCGGAGCCCGCGGTACGCGCCGGCACGCTCCTCCTCGACAAGTACCAGAGCCCGGAGGCGCAGGCGGAGTTCGAGAAGGTGCTCGCCTCGAACCCGCACCACCCCGACGCGCTTCTGGGGATGGCGCGCGCCCTCGACTTCGACGGGCGGGGCGGCGCGCACGAGCGTGTCGATGCCGTCCTCGAGGTCAATCCCGACCACGTGGGTGCGCTGGCCTTCTCCGCGCGGCTCCACCTCTCGGCCGAGCGCTACGACGAGGCCCGAGCCGCGGCGGAGAAGGCCCTGGGCATCAACGCGCGCTCCCTGGAGGCCCTTTCCACGCTCGCCGCGGCCTACTACCTGGCGGAGGACACGGCCTCGTTCGTCAGCACGCGCGCTCGGGCGCTCGCCGTGAACCCGAGGTTCGCGGAGTTGGACGCCACCGTCGCGGATCTCTGCGTCCAGGTCCGCCGCTATGCCGACGCTGCCGAGCGCGCGGATGCGGCGACCCGCCTCGACCCCGGGTCCTGGCGGGCCTGGGGTATCCTCGGGATGAACCAGCTCCGCACCGGCCGCATCGCCGAAGGCACGGACAATCTGGAGAAGGCCTTCACGGGGGATCCCTACAACCCGTGGTTCAAGAACAACCTGGACCTGCTGGACACCTTCGACCGCTACGAGAGCGTACGCTCGGATCACTTCGAGCTCTTCCTGTTCCGAGACGAGGCGGAGCTGCTGGCCCCGTACGTCTCCGCTGTGGCGGAGGAGGCGTTCGACAGCCTGAGCGCCCGCTACGGGATCGAGCCTCCGCTGCCGGTACGCGTCGAGCTCTTCCCGAGCCACGCCGACTTCTCGGTGCGCACCCTCGGCGAGGTCGGGCTGGGAGCGCTGGGCGTCAGCTTCGGCTCGCTGCTGGTCATGGACTCCCCCGCCGCCCGGGAGCGGGGTCAGTACAACTGGGCCTCCACGCTCTGGCACGAGCTGGCCCACGCATTCCACCTGGCCCTGACCGATCACCGTGTACCGAGATGGTTCAGCGAAGGCCTCGCGGTCCATGAGCAGCGTCGGGGACGCCCCTGGTGGGGGCATCAGCCCTCGATTCCGTTCCTCCAGGCGCTCCGGGACGGACACCTCAAGAAGGTGAGCGAGCTCAACGACGGGTTCATGCGCCCCGAGTTCCCGGAGCAGGTGATCTTCTCGTACTACGAGGCTTCGCTCGTCTTCCAGGTCATCGAGGAGCGGCACGGATTCGGAGCGATTCGCTCCATGCTCGACGGCTACCGGGAGGGCCGCAGCACCGAGCAGCTCTTCGAGTCCGTGCTGGGAACCTCGCTGGAAGACTTCGACGACGACTTCGAGGGTTGGCTCCGCGAGCGCTTCGAATCGCCGCTGCGGGGCATCGCGCGGATCGCCGAGGCGCCCCCGCCGCAGGCGGGGCTCGAGGCGCTGACCGAGCACGTTCGCGCCCACCCAGGGGACCTGGTGGGCCAGATCCGCCTGGGCGCCGCGCTGGCGCGCGCCGAGCGCTTCGACGAGGCGGAGGAACACCTGACCCGGGCGCTGCGCATCTTCCCGGAGTATTCGGGTCCCGATAGCCCCCACGCGTGGATGTCACGGATCCGCCTGACCCAGGGAGACACGCTCGGCGCCGCGGCGGCTCTGGAGCGCCTGAACGCGCTCTCGGAGAGCAACTACGATGCCCTCCTCGAGGAGGCGGCGCTCGATGAGGCCCTCGGACACCTCGCGGATGCGGCGAACGCCCTGGAGAAGGCCAACCAAGTCTTCCCCTACGAGATCGACGTGCACCAGCGCCTTGCCCGGATCGCCGAGCGCGCCGGCGAGCGCGAGCTCGCCGTCCTCGAGAGAAAGGCGGTCGTGGCGCTCGACCCCATCGACCGGGCCGACGCCCTCTACCGCCTGGCCCTCGCGCAGCGCGACGCCGGGGATCCGGCCGGGGCGCGGGGATCGGTGCTGGCCGCCCTGGAGGTCGCACCCAACTTCGAAGCCGCGCTGGAGCTGCTCCTGGAGCTGCGCTCCGGCAGGGAGGGCACCGAGCCATGAGGAGCCCGTGGCTCACCGGGGCGCTCGTCACCGTGATCGGCACGGCGGGAGGCGCGCTGGTGTCTCGACACGCTTCGGCGATCCGAGGCGGACCCTCGAACGTGGGACCCGTCGAGGCGCCGGCGCGCCAGGACCTGGACGACGTCAACGCACCGTACGACGGCCGCTATCACTTCGTCAGGGTGCGCTACGATCCCCGGGGACGCGGTCGAGGAGGCTTCGGTCGGGGTCGCGGGGGGGGGCCACCCTGGTTCCACGACTACCCTCGTGCCGAGCGGCACTTCGCGAAGATCCTCGACGAGACGACGTTCGTGCACCCGCTGGTCGACGGGTCCAACATCCTCACGTTCGACGACCCCCGGATCTTCCAGTTCCCCATCGCCTACATCGTGGAGGTCGGATCGTGGGAGCCGACCGAGTCCGAGGTCGAGGGACTGGCCAACTATCTGAACAAGGGTGGCTTCCTCATCGTCGACGACTTCCGGGGCCCGTGGGACCTCGCCAACTTCGAGACCCAGTTCAACCGGGTGCTGCCCGGCGCCGTGCTCGTCGAGCTCGACGAGACCCACGAGATCTTCGACTCGTTCTTCCGCATCGACCCCGAGAAGGTCGTTCCGCCCTACGGAGCGCAGTATCCCATCTTCTACGGGATCTTCGAGGACAACGATCCGGAGAAGCGCCTCGTCGCGATCGTCAACTACGACAATGACATCGCCGAGTACTGGGAGTTCAGCGACTACGGCTATTACCCCATCGACCTGTCCAACGAGGCCTACAAGCTCGGTGTCAACTACATCGTCTACGCGATGACGCACTGACCGGACCTGCGCAACAACAACGGAGACCATCTTGGCGGACGACGTGATCGGAACGGTTCGGCTCGAGAGCGCGGACGACATCGCGCTCGCGGACCGCATGAAGGGCGGGCGCGAGCAGATCATCCGCGAGCTGCGCAAGTTGATCGTAGGTCAGGAGGACGTCATCGAGCAGGTGTTGCTGACGCTCTTCGTCGGCGGCAACAGCCTGCTCATGGGCGTCCCCGGACTTGCGAAGACCCTGCTCATCCACACGATCGCCCAGGTCCTCGACCTCCGCTTCTCACGCATACAGTTCACTCCGGACCTGATGCCTTCGGACATCACGGGCACGGACATCATCCAGGAGGACCCCGACACCGGACGCCGCGAGCTCGTGTTCGCTCCGGGACCGGTCTTCAGCAACATCGTGCTGGCCGACGAGATCAACCGCTACACGCTGGACGAGCCGTTCTACGTGTTCGCGACCCAGAACCCCATCGAGTTGGAGGGCACCTATCCGTTGCCGGAGGCACAGCTCGACCGCTTCATGTTCGAGATCGTCATCGAGCACCTCAGTCGCGACGAGGAGATGGAGGTCGTGCGCACGACCACCGGCATCCTCGAGCCTGACTTCAGCCATGCCGTGACCGGGCCCGACCTGGTCGCGTTCCAGCGGCTGGTGCGGCGGGTTCCGGTTTCCGACGTCGTCCTCCAGTATGCCGTCGACCTCGTGCGACGCAGCCGTCCGAGCCCGAATGGGGGCTCCCCGGACTTCGTGAAGAAGTGGATCGCCTACGGAGCCTCGGTGCGCGCGGCGCAGTACCTCGTGCTCGGCGGAAAGGCGCGGGCGATCACCCACGGCCGCGACCACGTCACCTTCGAGGACATCAAAGCCCTCGCACACCCGGTGATGCGTCACCGCGTGCTCACGAACTTCCACGCCGAGTCGGAGGGGCGCACCTCCGGTGAGCTCATCGACATGCTGCTCGCCGACGTCCGCATGCCGACGTCGGGAATGTAGGAGGCGACCCGAACGGTGCCCGCGCATGCGCGTGCCCGCGCCGCCGCCGGCGGAGCCAAGTTCCTCGACCCGGCCATCCTGGCGCGGATCGACAACCTCGAGATCCTCGCGCGCACGGTCGTCGACGGGTTCCTGAGCGGGCTCCACCGCTCCCCCTACCTCGGGTTCAGCCTCGACTTCGCCGAGCACCGCCCGTACATGCCGGGAGACGACATCCGGCGCATCGACTGGAGCCTGTTCGCGCGCACGGATCGCCATTACATCAAGCTCTTCGAGGCCGAGACCAACGCCAACTTCGCGGTGCTCCTCGACGTGTCGCGCTCGATGAGCTATTCGAGCCAAACGGTCTCCAAGCTGGACTACGCCCGGTACCTGGCGGCTGCGCTCCTGTTCTTCTCCAACCGTCAACGGGACCGCGTGGGCCTGGTCACGTTCGACCACGAGATCGTCGAGTACGTGCCGCCCTCGATGAAGCACATGGACACGGTGCTCCACGTGCTCGATCGGGCGACCGCGGGACGCGCCGGCTCTTTCGGCGAACCGCTCATGAACATCGTGGAGCGATTCGTTCGCAAAGGGATCCTCGTGCTCATCTCGGACTTCTACGAGGAGCCGGACCGGATCATGAGCTCGGTGCTCCCGCTGCGCGCCCGGGGGCACGACCTCATCGTCTTCCACGTGTTGGACCCCGCCGAGCTCGGCTTCCCGTTCCAGGACCCGTCGGGCTTCGAGGACATGGAGACGGGGCAGCAGATCCCGGTGATCCCCGAGCGGCTGCGCGCGGACTACACCCGACTGGTGGGTGAGCACGTACGCACGTTGGAAGACCGCTTCACCGCGAACCGCGTCGACTACCGTCTCCTGAACACCTCCGAGCCGCTCGACCTCGCCCTGTTCGCCTACCTGGCCGCCCGGGAGCGGCTGAGCAGGGTTCGATGAGCCTGACCTTCCTCGTCCCGCTCTTCCTGCTCGGCATCGCCGGCATCGCCGTACCCATCATCGTCCACCTGACCCGTCGCCAGCGCCGTCAGGTGGTCGCGTTCCCCTCGTTGATGTTCCTGGAGAAGATCCCGTTCCAGGAGCAGCGCCGGCGCCGGATCCAGAATTGGCTCCTGTTGTTGA
Source organism: Gemmatimonadota bacterium (assembly GCA_003248075.1). Classification (GTDB taxonomy): domain Bacteria; phylum Gemmatimonadota; class Gemmatimonadetes; order Longimicrobiales; family Gaopeijiaceae; genus SZUA-318. The sequence goes on from QJYK01000336.1 coordinate 11,474, forward strand.
TGCGCGCGGCGGCCCTCGCGCTCCTGGCCGTGGCGTTCGCCCGTCCCTTCATGGAGGACGCGGAGCTGGCGGCGAGTGGAAGCTCGGGGCCCCGCGAGGTCGTGGTGCTCCTCGACCACTCCTATAGCATGGACGCGGGCGATCTGTGGGATCAGGCCGTGACCGCGGCGCGCCGTGTATTCGCGGAGCTCGGACCGCTCGACAGGGCCAGCCTCGTGCTGTTCGGGCAGGGCGCGGAGGTGGCTGAGCGCTCCACCTCGGACCGGAATCGCCTCGAGACCGCGCTATCCGCAGCGCGCGTGGGCTCGGGGACGACACGCTACGGGCCGGCGATGAAGGTGGCGCAGACGATCCTGGAGGAGTCCACGCTGCATGCGGGCCAGGTCTACCTGATCAGCGACTTCCAGAGGATCGGGTGGACCGGCGACGAAGGGGTCCGTCTGCCGCCGGGGTCGGTCGTCACGCCCGTGCCCGTGCAGGCCGCCGTCCCCGAGAACGTGCAGGTCGGTGACGTGAGGCTCCTCCGTCAGGCGGTCGGTGGCCGCGAGCGCGTGACCGCGACCGTGCGCGTCGTCCGCCGCGGCGGCTCGGAGACGGTCGAGCTTCCCGTCGTGCTCGAGCTCGACGGACAGGAGATCCAGCGGCGCTCGGTCCGACTGCAGCCCGACGGCGCCGAGGTCGTGCCTTTCGCGCCCTTCACGCTCTCCCTGGCGCACACGCGCGGCACCGTGCGCGTGCCGCCCGACGACATCGAGGCCGACGACGCTCGGCACTTCGTCATATCTCCGGGCAACGCCGTGTCGGTGGTGGTCGCCGAGGGGGCGCGCGCCGGGCGCGACGCGAGCCTGTACCTCCAGCGCGCGCTGGAAACGTCAGCCGAAGGACGCTTTCGGGTGCGGGTCCGGCGAGGTGACGGGGTACGGGCGGCCGACCTGGACGGAACCGACGTCCTGGTGCTGAACGACGCGCGGGTCGACGGCGCATCCGCTGCGCTGCTCCGCGACTTCGTGGCCGGGGGGGGCGGGCTCCTCGTGGTGCTGGGAGAGGCGGCGTCCTGGCCCACGTCCGCAGCCGACCTGCTCCCCGGCGCCACCGGCGCGGTCGAGGACCGGGTCGAGGGCCGGGGCGGCCGCCTGGGCTACCTCGACTATCAGCACCCGGTGTTCGAGGTGTTCGCAGGACCGCGCAGCGGAGACTTCAGCGGCGCGCGCTTCTACCGGGCGCGCGGGCTGGCCCTCGGCGACTCGGCCTCCGTGATCGCCCGGTTCGACGACGGCACGGTCGCACTCGCCGAGCTGCAACGCGACCGGGGGCGCGTGATGGTGTGGACCTCGACGCTCGATGCGTTCTGGAACGACCTCGCCCTGCAGCCCGTCTTCCTTCCGTTCGTGCATCGCCTGGCCGAGCACCTGAGCGGTCGGGCCGAGGCCCTGCCCTGGCTCGAGGTGGGACAGGTCGTCGACCTGTCCGATCCGGGCGCCCTGCAGGCCGCGGGGCTGGCCTCGACGGAGGCCGCGGGTTTGTCCGACGCGGGCGAGGAGGTGGTGCTGGGCCCCACCGGCAACCCGGCGGTGCTCCGGTCGACCGAGGGCTCTCGTTTCCTGACACTCGACGACCGAGGCTTCTACGTGGTCCGGCCGCCAGGGACCGAGCCGGAGCGCCCGTTCACGGTGGCGGTCAACGTGGACCTCGCAGAGTCGTCGTTGGCTCGGCTCGACCCGGAGGAGCTGGTCGCGCAGGTCGCCGGACCACCCGCGGATCCGGAAGCCGGTCCTTCGTTCGAGGCGGTGGAGCTCAGGCGAGAGGATCTGGAGCGTCGGCAGTCCCTCTGGCGCTACCTGCTCGTCGCGGCCCTCGCGCTCCTCGTGCTGGAGACCGTACTCTCCAATTGGGTGTCACGACGCGCGCCGGGGACCCCCGGCGTGGCCACAGGTTAAGAAGAGGGATCGGCCGCGGGACCCATCCCGGAACCTCGGGTCCCGGGTGGCGAGGCGGGGCCCTCTCCGAAGATGGGAGTCGACGATGGCGCGATCGGACGGACACCGGCGAATCCTCGAGCTCATCGCGAGCGTGCGCCGCAGGTGGCGGGTCCGCGTCCTCTTGCGGGGCCTCGCGTTGGCCGGCGCCCTGAGCGCCGGGGTGCTCTTCGTGTCCTCGCTGGCCCTGGAGCCGCTGCGCTTCGACGCCACCGCCATCGTGTGGCTGCGTGTGCTGACCTGGGGCACGTCGGTCGTATCGATCCTCGTGTTCGTCGTTCGTCCGATGCTCCGCGGCGTGACGAACCAGCAGGTCGCCCTCTACCTGGAGGAGCACGAGCCCACGCTGGACCATGTGGTGGTGTCGGCGCTGGAGCGTGGCGACGGTGCGGATCCGGGTCTGCCACGTCGCCTGGTTGAGACGGCGCTGGAACGGGCTCGAGAGATCCAATACGGGAAGCGCGTCGAGCAGCGGGGCCTCTACGGCTTCGGCGGCGCCCTCACGGCGCTGGCCGTGGTGGCGGTGGCCATCGCGCTGTTGGGGCCCGCGCATCTGCGCTACGGGCTGTCGGCGCTTCTCCTCCCGGCGCGGGACGCCGCGACCGTGAACCCCTATGCCATCTCGGTCGCACCGGGAGACGTGACGATCGCGCGGGGCACCGACCAGATGGTGACGGCATCGCTCAGCGGTTTCGAGGCCGCGGACGCCTCGGTCTTCACCCGTGTCGGCCCGGATGCCGCGTTCCAGCGGCTGAGCATGCTGCCTTCCGACGACGGCGCGTTCGAGGCCCTTCTCCTCGGAGTCGCCGAGCGCACGGAGTACTTCGTCGAGAGCACCGGAATCCGCTCGCCCACGTTCACGATCGACGTGGCCGACCTGCCCTACGTGGACCGCATCGACCTGACCTATCGCTTCCCGGCCTACACGGGTCTGGCGCCACGCATGGTGGAGAACGGCGGTGACGTGATCGCGCTCCCGGGCACGGTGGTGGAGGTGCGCATCACGCCCACGATTCCGGCGCCGGGCGGGCGCCTCCTCGTGGACGGGGCACCGGGCGAGGCGCTGGATGTCGAGGACGGTGGTACCCTGGTCGGGAGCTTCACGGTGGCCCGCGAGGGCTTCTACTCCGTGGAGCTGTCCCGCGACAGCGGCCCCATGGTGCCCGCGTCGCCGGAGTACACGATCGACGTCCTCACAGACCAGCCTCCTTCCGTGCGCGTGACCAAGCCGGGTCGGGACGCACCGGCGTCGCCCATCGAGGAGGTCTACCTCGAGGTGCGCGCGGACGACGACTTCGGAATCGGCGACGTTCGCCTCGTCTACTCGGTGAACGGCGGTCCGGAGGACACCGTGTCGATCTTCCAGGGGAGCGGGGCGCCGCTTCCCGAGGTCTCGGCAGGACATACCCTCTTCCTCGAGGAATGGCAGCTCGAGCCCGGAGACCTGGTCTCGTACTACGCGCTGGTCCGTGACAACCGGCGGCGTGGTGGCTCGGACGCGGTCTCCAGCGACATCTACTTCCTGAACATCCGCCCCTTCGACCGGGCGTACCGACAGGGCGAGAGTCAGGGCGGCGCGCCGCAAGGCGGACAGGGACAGCAGCCCGAATCCGCGCTGTCCGAGCTGCAGCGCCAGGTGGTCGCGGCGACCTTCAATCTGATTCGTCAGCGCGACACGTACGTGGGTAGCGAGTTCAGCGAGAACGTGGTGAGCGTGGCCCTGACCCAGGGCCGCCTCAAGGATCAGGTCTCCACGCTCGTCGAGCGCATGCAGAACCGGGGGCTGACCGAAACGGATCCTGGGTTCCGCGACGTTTCCGCGATCCTGCCCAAGGCCGCCGAGGCCATGGACAGGGCGAAGGAGCAGCTCGACGGCGAGAACCTCCGGGAAGCCCTTCCCCACGAGCAGACCGCGCTCCGGTTCCTGCAGCAGGCCGAGGAGACCTACGAGCGATACGTCACGGAGCAGCAGCAGGGCGGAGGCGGAGGGGGAGGCGGCCAGTCCGCGGCCGCGGACGACCTTGCCGACCTTTTCGAGCTCGAGCTCGACAAGCTGAAGAACCAGTACGAGACCGTGCGCCGCGGACAACAGCAGAGCGCGGACGACCAGGTCGACGAAGTGCTCGAGAAGCTGAAGGAGCTGTCGCGCAGGCAGGAGCAGGCAGCCGAACGTCAGAGACGTCGCGCGCAGCAGGGAGCCCAGGGACAGCAGGGAGGCGGCGGAGACGCACAGCGCGACCTGGCCGACGAGGCGGAGGAAGCGGCTCGACAGCTGCAGCGCCTGGCCAGGGAGAGCGGGCAGCAGGACCTGGAGGAGGCCGCGCGCCGCCTTCAGCAGGCGGCCGACGCGATGCGCCGCTCGGCCGCGCAGTCCGGGAACGCGGGCGCTTCGGAGGCGTCCTCGGCCCTCGATCAGCTGGACGAGGCACAGCGACGGCTACGCGACAACCGCGAGAACCGCGCCCGTCGTGACGCAGAGAACGCGATCCGACAGGTGGATGAGCTCGCCCGTCAGCAGCGCGACGTACAGAACGACGTGCGGGACATGCCCCGGTCCGGGCAGGAGCGCGCTCGTGAGATCGAGCGGCTGCGCGAGCGCAAGAACCAGATGACGGACGCGGTCCAGGAGCTGGAGCGCGAGCTGGACCGGGCGTCGCAGGTGGCACGCGGCGAGCAACCGCAGGCCGCGCGCGCCTTCGGTGAGGCGGCGGAGCAGATCCGCGAATCGAAGCTCAAGGAGAAGCTGCAGTTCTCCCGGGGTACGATCGAGCAGTGGGAGCCCGAGCAGGCGAACACCCTCGAGATGAACATCGAGGCGGACCTGCAAGCGCTGAGGGACCGGCTCGAGGCGGCGGCCGACGCCGCCGGAGAGCGGCAAACGGATCCACTGCGCGAGGCCCTCGATCAGACGCGCGATCTGGTCCGCGGCATGGAAGCCATGGACCGCCGACTTCGCGAGCAGTCCGACCCGGCAGCCCGGGGCCAGGATCCGAGCGCCCAGGGCGGCCAGCCGCAGGAGGGCGAGCAGGGGCGGGCGGGCCAAACGGAAGGTCAGTCGGGCGAGAACCGCGGAGGCCAACCCGGCCAGCAGGGACAGCAGGGACAGCAGGGAGGCCGCCCGGACGGCTCGCCGGGCGGGGTGACCTCACCTCGCGACGCCGGCTCGCCGTTCGCGGGCGGCGCCACGCGCGGGAACCCGCGACGGCTCTCCGAGGAGGAGATCCGGCAGCTGCGCCGCGAGTTCCGCGAGCGCGAGGGCGCGGTGCGCGACCTGCGCGACCGCCTGACCGCGGCCGGCCAGGAGGTCGGCGACCTCACCGCCGTCCTGGACGCGATGCGGCGGCTGCAGCAGAGTCCGATCTACGACGATCCGAGCCAGGTGGCGCTGCTTCAGGAAGACATCCTCCAGTCGCTCAAGCGCCTCGAGTTCGGACTCAGGAGAGAGGTCGAGGGCCCGACCGAGCGGCGCGCCGCGTTGGCGGGCTCCGACGACGTGCCTGACGAGTACCGCAAGCTGGTCGAGGAGTACTACCGCAGGCTGGCTGGATCGGCGGGAAGGAACCCCGGAGGGCGCTAACCGACGCCGATCAACCCTCGCCCGCGCGCTGCCCGAAGACGCGATCCAGCATGAGCAGCGCGGACGTGTTCGTGCCGGCGAGCTTGAGCTGCTCGACGGCGCGGCCGGCGTTGTCTTCCTCTTCGACCTGCTCGGTCACGAACCACTGAAGCTGCATCTCGGTGGCGTAGTCCTTCGCCTCGCGAGCCCGATCGTAGAGCGCGTGGATCATCGCCGTGATCTTCTTCTCGTGCGCGAGCGCGTCCTCGAAGATCTCCAGGGGGCTGCCGAAGGAAGCCGGCGGCGCGTCCACGCCGAGGAGCCGCACCTGTCCTCCGCGCTCGAGGACGTAATCGTACAGGCGCATGGCATGCCCGAGCTCCTCGGTCGCCTGCAAGCGCATCCAGTGTCCAAACCCGTCTAGGTTCTTCTCGGAGAAGTGGGCCGACATCGCGAGATACGTGTAGGCCGAATGCAGCTCGGCGCGGATCTGCTCGTTGAGGGAGTCTAGGATCTTCGCGTCCAAGGGGACACCTCCAGTCGGTGGCGTACTGCGGGTCCCCTCAATTTACGGAAACCGGGGTCCCGGGTATCCCCCTCAGCCGCCCGAAGCGGCCTTGGCCAGGTCCTCGTCGGACCCGGCGACCAGCAGGGTATCCGACTCCTTGAGGGGAGCGTCCGGGTCGGGGAGGTTGTGCATCTTCCCCTGCAGGATGTCGTGCACCGCGACCACCGTCACCCCCAGTCGGCGCCGCAGCTGCAGGTCCCTCAGGGTGTGACCCACCCAGCCGTTCGGAACCGCCATCTCCTGCACGGAGAAGCCGGCCCCCAACGGAACGAAGTTCAGCAGCGCCCCGTTCGAGAGGCGCCGTCCCAGTCGCAGACCAGACTCCCGCTCCGGGAAGATGGTCTCGGTCACGCCGATCTTCTCGATGAGACGCGCGTGGTCGCCCGACATCACCTTCACGAAGACGTCGGGCACTCCGACGTCACGAAGCACCAGGGCCGCCATCGCGCTCGCGGTCACGTCCCCGCCCGTGCTCACGATCGCCGCGTCCGCGTCCTCGGCTCCCAGTCGCCGGAGGCTCCTGGAGTCGGTGCCGTCGCCGACGGCGACACGCGTCACACGATTGGCCATACCCTCCACGCGGCTCGCGTCCAGATCCAGAGCGGCGACCTCGTTCCCCGCCCCATAGAGGGTCTCCGCCACCGCAGAGCCGAAGTTGCCGAGACCGATCACCACATATCGCTTCATCGTCTTTCTCCGTCGATCATGCTCAGCCCACGATCACGTCCTCCGACGCGTAGCGGATCTCGCCACCGTGCGCCGGATCCACGGCGAGGGCGGCCGCGATCGTGAGTGGGCCCACCCGCCCCAGGTACATCAGCGCGGCGGTCACGACCCGACCCGGACCCGTGAGCGCCGTCGTCGAGCCCATGGTGAGGCCGACCGTGTTGAACGCGCTCGACACCTCGAACAGGACATGCAGGAAGCCGCCGTGGCGCCCTGAGGGACCCAGCTCCATGGCAGAGAGCAACAGGACCGAGCAGGCGATCAGGACACCGGCGACCACCCAGAGCGCCACCGCGCGTTGAACGGTCTCCTCGGGAATCGTCCGCCCCATCACGCTGGCGGCCCTCCGTCCCCGCAAGCGTGACAGCGCCACGACGGCGATGACCGCCATGGTGGTGGTCTTCAGACCTCCCGCCGTGGAGCCCGGCGATCCGCCGATGGACATCAGCAGGATCGTGAGAACGTTCGTCCCCTCCTCGGCGCTCGCATAGTCGACGGTGTTGAACCCCGCCGTGCGCGCCGTGACGCTCATGAACAGCCCGTTCAGCCAGCGGTGCGACGCAGCGAGCCCTCCGAGCACGTTGTTCCACTCGAGCGCCGTGAACAGGAGCGCCCCACCGACGGTCAGGACGACGGTCGTGACCAGTGCCAGGCGCGTGTGCAGGGAGAGCCGCCAACGCTGGTGCCTCGCGCGCTGGGCCGCCGCTCCCCGCAGCTCCATGAGCGTCAGGAAACCGACCCCTCCGACGACGATGAGCGCCATGATGACCAAGAGGGGTGTCCACGAGGTACGGAACGAAACGAGAGAATCGGAGAACGTCGAGAACCCCGCGTTGCAGAACGCGCTCACCGCGTGGAAGACCGCGTGCCATGCCGCCGGGGCGGCGCCGAAGCGCGTGCGCCAAAGCACGAACAGGAGCAGCGCGCCCGCCGCCTCGGCGACCACGGTGAACGCGAGGATGCTCTTAACGAGGCTGTGCACGTCGATGTCCGCCATGGCACCGGACGGCTGGGACATGGCCGCCTTGTGGCGCAGGGGCACGCGACGCCCGAGGGCCAGGATCAGGATGGTCGTGAACGTGAGGATCCCCAACCCGCCGAGCTGGATGAGCACGAGCAGGAAGGCCTGTCCGAGCGGGGTGAAGTAGGTCGCCGTGTCGACCACGATCAATCCGGTCACGCACACCGCGCTCGCGGCGGTGAACAGGGCGTCCGTCCAGGACAGGCCCGGACCGACGTAGAGGCCCGGGAGAAGCTCGAGTCCGAGCGTTCCACCCAGGATCAGGAGGAGGAACGAGCCCGCCAGCAACCGCGGCGGAGTGAGCCCGACGCCGAAAAGGGATCCCAGGTGCGTCCGCAGCGGCCCATCCCGCCCCGGTCCTCCCCCCGCGCCGGGGCCGGCCCAGGACGGCCACCACTCCCCGGAGTCGTCATCGACCACGGGGCCCCCCCGCGCCGACCCAAGACAGGATCGCCTGGCACACTGCGACCGCGGGCTCGGCATGCCTCACGATGCGCGGCAGCCCGGGTGCCTTGATCGTCCAGCGGCCCTCGGCATCCATCGCCATCGTCGCCGCGCCCGATCGGAAAAGCCCGCACTCCGCGGCCGCGTCCAGCGCCGCCCCCACGTCCTTGGAGTACCAGGGCACGAGGCGGAGGGGCTCCGGGGCCACGGGCTCGGTGCCTTCGGCCGGCACGTGCCAAGCCGCCATGCGGTCGTCCGGCCTCGCGAGGAAGCGGCCCTGCGGCTCCCAGCGACGGCCACCCTCGCCGGCCACACTCCACACGACCCAGCGGAAGCGACCGGCGGCCAGCGCCACGCTCCGATCCAGGTCCGCGTCCCGGGTGATCGCCTCCGCCCCCGCGCTCAACGTGCTCACGGGGCCCCCAGGACGGCCGACACCACCGAGAGCACGACGATGACCCCGACCAGACCGAATACGATCCAGGGGACGGCTCTCTCCAGGTAGTCCACGGCGTCCCTGCCGCCTGCTTCCGATTCCCGCTCGTTCATGTCGCCTCCGATGCCCGGTGTCGATCGGAAGCTCGCCGGGAATGCGTGAAGGGCGCACAAGGGCGGCGCCCCTGCCCATCAACAAACCATCAAGAAAGGCCGGGGGCCTCGGCCGCCGGGAGGCGGAGCTCGAAGACGCTACCTCCGCCGGAACGGGGCCGGTACACGACGGAGCCCCCCTGCGCCCGCGCCACCTCCTGCGCGATGGCGAGCCCCAGTCCCGTGCCGGGCTTCGAGCGGGCGTCCTCGCCTCGGTGGAACGGCTCGAAGAGCCGGGACAGCTCCTTCTCGGGGACGCCCGGCCCACGATCGCGCACAGCGAAGACCAGCTCGTCGCCGTCCAGCTCCAGCTCCAGCTCGACCCTCGATCCCGGCCGGGAATACACCAGCGCGTTCTCGAGGAGATTGACGAGCGCACGCAGCGACTGGACGAAGTCGAAGCGTCCGACCATGAGCGTGGCCTCGGCCGGGAGGCGCACGTCGACCCGCTCCTCGACGCCGACGAGTCCCTTCACGCGATCGAGCGCCGCGCCGATGAGGTCGTCGGCGGTGTTGAGCTGGGCCTCGACCGGCAGCGCTCCTGCGCGGATCCTGGAGAAGTCCAGCAGGTCGGTGACCAACCGGTTGAGGCGCTCCGCCTCCTCCTCGATGATGGCAGCCGAGGCATGGCCGTCCTCTCGAATCTCGGCGGCGGTGGCGCGGATGGAGGTCAGTGGTGTCCTGAGGTCGTGCGACACCGTGGCGAGGAGCGCATCCTTCAAGCGATCCGCCTCTTTGAGCGCGGCCACATGCTCGGCCTCGCGCGCCAGACGCTGGATCTCGACGGCGCGCTCCTCGGCCAGCGCCGCCGCGCGCTGCGCACGATGCAGCAGCTGCGCCGCCACCGTACCCGTGATCAGGAACGCGACCAGGATCCACCAATCGAGCGGATCCTCGATGGTCCACGAATAGAGCGGCTGGAGGAGGAAGAAGTTGAAGAGCAGGAAGCAGACGACCGCCATCACCAGGCCGACCACCCGGCCCTCGCGGGCGCTCCCACCCAGAACGACCAGCAGGTAGGCGAGCGCCAGGTGTGCCTGGTGCAGTCGGTCGCGAAGGAGCCAGAGCGCGAGCGTGCACGCGAAGGAGGCGAACAGCCAGAGCCCGAGGCCGGGCAGCGGATCCCAAGGGGAACGCCGTCGCTCAACCATCGGTTTCGAAACGGTATCCCACCCCGGGCTCGGTGATGATGAGGCGGGGCCGCACGGCATCGGGCTCCAGCTTCCTCCGCAGGTTCGCGACATACACGCGCAGGTACTGCTGCGGATCACCGCCGGACGTGGCCCAGACCGCCCGAAACAGCTGTTGGTGGGTCAGGGTCTTCCCGGCGTCCCGCAGAAACGCCCGCAGAAGGTCCCACTCCGTCGGCGTGAGGTGCACCGACTCTCCGCCACGACGCACGGTGCGGGCAGCGAGATCGATGGCGAGGTCTCCGGCTGTGACCACGGCTTCGTCGACCGGACGCTCCGACAGGCGCGCGCGTCTCAGATGGGCGCGCACCCTGGCGCGCAGCTCCTGTGGGCTGAAGGGCTTGGTGACATAGTCGTCCGCACCCTCGTCGAGCAGCCGGATCTTCTCGGTCTCGGCGTGCTGGGCCGACAGGACGATGATGGGCACGGTCGACCACTTGCGGATCTCGGCACACACCCACTGCCCCGGCCGGTCCGGAAGCGCGAGATCCAGGACGATCACATCGGGGCGTTGGGCGGCCGCCAGGTCGACGGCCTCGGACGCGGTCCCCGCCTCCAGGACGCGGTCGAAATCGGGGGCGAGCGAGTTCCTCAGCGCCCGGCGGATATGCGGTTCGTCGTCGACGACGAGTGCGATACCTGGCATCGACGCCAAGCTACGCATGTGTGGCCGCCCTGCCAGGTCCCGCAACGCCTTCAGTCCGACCCCGCCCCCGTCCTCACCTCGATCACGCCGGCTTCCACATCGAGCCCGTAGCGGGTGGTCGCATCCTGACCGCTCAGGAAGCGGATGAGCATGACCTGGTTCCCCCTCAGCGTGCGCAGAACCTCCGGGCCGCCGGGCTGCAGGGTCCCGTCGATCGCGACCGTCACCGTGCGGACGCCGCCGGTCGGCGTGGCCTGACCGCGCGTCCTCAGCCAGTTCGGCCGGAGCTGCTGCACGAGGGTGTACAGGTCCAGGCTGGCCCGCGACCCGATCTCCTCGGGCGTGATGGCGCTGCGCGAGGTGACACGCTGCGAGCCGCCGCTGCTACCACCCGAGGCACACGCCCCCGGAGAGAGGGTGACCGCCAGCACGAGTAAGGGAAGAACGCGGCGAGACGGGGTCATGGAGCCTCCCGGAAACGGTGCCACGCCCGAAAGCTCTCGTCACCGGATGGGGGCGGCAAGCGGGGTGGGGGCGACCCGGGGGTCACGCCCCCTCGGGTGGAACAGGTTCGCGCGTTACATTTTCCGGCCTCCGTCCCTCGCCGAGAACGGCCCCCAGAATGTCCGGACCGCAGTTCATCTACCACATGTATCGTCTGTCGAAGATCGTCCCGCCGAAGCGGGAGATCCTCAAGGACATCAGCCTGTCCTTCTACCCGGGCGCCAAGATCGGCGTCGTGGGTCCCAATGGGGCGGGGAAGAGCTCGCTCCTGCGGATCATGGCCGGCGTGGACACCGACTTCCAGGGCGAGGCATGGGCGGCGAAGGGAACCCGGATCGGCTACCTGCCGCAGGAGCCCGCGCTGGATCCGTCGCTGGACGTGCTCGGCAACGTCGAGCTGGCGGTTTCGGAGACGCGCGACCTGCTGCGCCGCTTCGAAGAGGTCAACCTCAGGTTCGGCGAGGTCGCCACGGACGACGAGATGAACGCGCTGCTGGGAGAGCAGGCCAAGCTCCAGGACCGCATCGACGCGGCTGGAGCGTGGGAGCTCGACCGGCATCTCGAGATCGCCATGGATGCGCTCCGCCTCCCTCCGGGAGACACGGACGTGAGTACGCTCTCGGGAGGAGAGCGTCGCCGTGTCGCGCTGTGCCGGGTGCTCCTGGAGCAGCCGGACATGCTGCTCCTCGACGAGCCGACCAACCACCTCGACGCCGAGTCGGTCGCGTGGCTGGAGCACCACCTGGCCGCGTTTCCGGGCACGATCGTGGCGATCACCCATGACCGGTATTTCCTGGACAACGTCGCCCAGTGGATCCTCGAGCTCGACCGGGGGCAGGGAATCCCCTGGAAGGGCAACTACTCCTCCTGGCTCGAGCAGAAGCGCGAGCGCCTGCGGGTCGAGGAGAAGCAGGAGTCCGCCCGGCAGAAGACGCTGGAGCGTGAGCTCGAATGGATTCGGATGTCGCCGCGCGCCCGCCAAGCCAAGGGCAAGGCGCGCATGAGCGCGTATGAGGAGCTCGTCAACCGAGACGAGCGCGAGCAGCTGCGCACGGCGGAGATCCTGATCCCGAAGGGACCCCGTCTCGGGGGTACGGTCATACGGGCGCAGGGCCTCACGAAGGCGTTCGGGGACAAGCTGCTCATGGACGACCTGAGCTTCGAGGTGCCGCCCGGCGCCATCGTCGGCATCATCGGAGGGAACGGTGCCGGCAAGACCACCCTCTTCCGGATGATCGTCGGGGGCGAGGAGGCGGACGGAGGAACGCTCGAGGTCGGTCAGACGGTCCAGCTGTCGTATGTCGATCAGTCGCGCGAGGCCCTGGATTCGGACAAGACCGTGTACGAGGAGGTGTGCGCCGGCCACGACATCCTGCACTTCGGCCGCGCCGAGGTGAACGCCCGGGCCTACCTCTCATGGTTCGCATTCCGCGGCTCGGATCAGCAGAAGAAGGTGGCCGTCCTGTCCGGCGGAGAGCGCAACCGGCTCCATCTGGCCCGCCTGCTCAAGGCGGGCGGTAACGTCATGCTCCTCGACGAGCCCACGAACGACCTGGACGTCGACACCCTTCGAGCGCTCGAGAACGCGATTCTCGACTTCGCCGGCTGCGTCCTGGTGATCTCCCACGATCGCTGGTTCCTCGACCGCGTAGCCACGCACATCCTGGCCTTCGAGGGCGACTCGAAGATCGTGTGGTTCGAGGGCAATTATCACGAGTACGAGGAGGACCGGCATCGCAGGCTCGGGCCGGACGCCGACCAGCCGCACCGGGTGAAGTACCGGAAGCTCGTTCGCGAATAGGTTCGACCGCCCCGCGGGCGTATGTTGGCGCGTCGGCCCGACCCAAGCTCAGGGGAAGCGCTTGAGCCTCGACCGTCAGCACAGATCGCCCCGTGAGGTGAGTCGCGTCGAGGAGCGCGACCGCCTGCTCGACGCGGTCGCGCGGGACGCCCAGGTGCGGGACACCCGGTTCCGTGCGCGCCGAAGCGAGCCGACACGGCGCGCGTCCTGGGCTTCGGGCACGGCCCTTCTCGTCCTCGTGGCGGCCGCCGCTGTGGCGGTGGCACCTCCCGCGTTTCTGCAGGGCGGCTCGCTACCCTTCGCGACGCCCGAGGATCTGATGCGGGGAACCGAGACCCGGCTGCTCCTCCAGGCCTGGCAGGTGGAGGTCTTTCGCGAACGCCAGGGGAAGCTGCCCGACTCCCTGGGGCAAGTGGGGACAGTCCTGTCCGGCGTGCGCTACATCCGCTCGGACGCGCGCGTCTTCCAGCTGGTCGCCACGGGGCCGCGGGGGGAGCCGGTGGTCTACGACTCGGCGCTCCCCGGTGGGGGCCTCGGGTCTCCACTCGTTCTTCCGGGGGACGGGCGATGACTCCGCCCGACCGTCGGCAGCCGTCTCGGGGACCGCGGCTCGGGCGGGCGTTTCTCGTGCTGTCGCTCGGCGCGCTCACGTACTCGGCCCGGCTCCCCAGCCTCCGCCGCGAGGCCCTGGAGCGCCGCGTGGCACAAGCAGAGGCGGGCATCCAGACGCTTCACGCAGCCGCCCAGCGCTTCCGCCTTCAGCGGGGGCGCTGGCCGGAGGGCGCGGCGGCAGGCGCCACCCCGGCGGAGTTGATCTTCGAGCTACCCCGCGCCTTCGATCCGCTGGGTGACGCCTACGCCCTGCAATGGACGCGTCTCGAGCGGCTGGTCCACGCGCCGTCGGGCGGCGCCGCCACCAACCCCGGCCCCGAGGCCGCCTCCGCCCGACCCACCGTGGCAGCGTCGAGACCGGGGACGGACATCACCGAGATCGGAGCCATCACGGTCGTCTCGGGAAACCCCTCGCTGCTGGCCCTGCTGCAGCGCGATCACGGCCCGACGGCTTCGTTCGTCACCGACTCGACCTGGACCTTGCTCCTGGCTGAACCGCTCGGCCGCTGATCTACTCCGCGCGCATCGTGATCATCGGGTCCACGCGGGTGGACCGCAGCGCGGGCACCAGGCTCGCGATCCAGCCGGTCGCCAGGAGGATGAGCACGACGGATGCGAAGGTCACCGGGTCGCTCGCCCGGATCTCGTAGAGCATCCCCTGCATCACCCGGGTCAGCACGGAGGCGGCCGCGATCCCGACGACGAGACCCAGCACCACGGGACGAAGCCCGCCGCCGAGCACGAGTCGACGCACGTCGCCGGGAGCGGCACCCAGGGCGAGTCGGATCCCCATCTCCCGTGTCCGCCGCGCGACCGCGTACGACACGACGCCGTAGATGCCGACGGCAGCCAGCACCAGACCGAGGAGCGCGAAGCCCCCCAGGACGAGCAGGACGAAGCGTCGCTCGGAAACCGAGTCCGACACCAGATCCGACAGATAGGACAGCCGGACCGCGATGTCCGGGTCCGCCTGGCGGATCTCGGCGCGCATCGCGGAGGCGACCAGGGCGGGATCGCCCGTCCCGGACTCGACCAGGAGCATGCCACCGTAACGGATCCGGAACGGTCTCTGCCGATAGCTCCAGTACACGGTGGGCTCCGCCTCGCGGGTCAGCGCGCCGAAGCGAACGTCACCGACCACGCCAATGACTGTGCCGAACGCGACGGGATCCGCGCTCCAGTAGTCGTCCATTCCCCCACCGCTCACCAGGCGGCCGATCGGGTCCTCGTTCGGCCAGAACGCGTCGACGAACGATTGGCTCACCACGACCGTGTGTGGCGCGTCCGGCCCGTCCCGCTCGTCCCAGACCCGCCCCTGCAACAGGGGTACGTCCAGAACGTCGAAGGCCTGGCGGTCCGCCAGGACGTAGAGGGCGTCGCCGAACTTGTCCGGGTCGCCATCCAAGGCGATGCGTCCGTTGGGCGCTCCGCCCTGCACCGGCCTCGCGCTCATCACCGTTGCGGCGGTGGCGCCGGGGATCGATCGCATCCGCTCGAGCAGCCCGTCCCAGAAGACCCGATGAGCCTCGAGATCCGGATACTTGGTGCCGCTCGGAGCGAGCGTGGTCAGGGCCACGTCACCCCCATCGAAGCCCGCGTCCTGCGAAAGCACCGCCGTGAAGCTGCGGATCAGAAGGCCCGAGCCGATCAGCAGCATGAGCGCGAGCGCGACCTCCGAAGCCACGAGCGTGCTCCACGTCACGCGGTTGAACGCGGCGTTGCCGCGGCTTCCGGCACGAAGCTGGTCTGCGGACGTATCTCCCGAGCTGCGCAGCGCCGGGAGGAGGCCGAAGACGACGGCCGTCGTCATCGCCAGGGCCAGCGTGAATCCGAGCACGGCACCGTCGATGTGGATCTCGTCGACACGGGGGATCGAGGTGGCCCCGAGCGTGCGAAGAGCCCTTACCACCAGCGCGGCGACGGCCACCCCTGCGGCGGCGCCGGCGACGGCCAGGACACCGCTCTCGGCGAGGAGCTGCCGAATGATGCGACCGCGCGACGCGCCCAGGGCGGCGCGCACCGACAGCTCGCGACCCCTCACCGTCCCGCGCGCCAGCAGCGTGCTCGCCAGGTTCGTACAGGCGACCAGAAGGACGAAGCCCGCGGCACCCAGGAGGAGCAGGAGGCCGCGGCCGCTGTCACCCACGATCTGGTCGCGAAGCGGCTGAACGGTCGCGCCCACCGCGAGATAGTCCGCTTCGTCCGCGGGGGCGTCCCCGACCAGGCGGCGGGTCATGTCGTCGATCTCGGCGCCAGCCGCGTCCACCGACACGCCGTTCCGTAACCGTCCGATCACCCTCCAGTTGTGAGCGGACCGGTCCAGCCCCTGGGGAGTCAGCTCGACGGGCGCCCACACTTCCGTACCGGTCGGGTACGCGAAGTCGTCGGGCAGCACGCCCACGATCTCCATGCGGACGCCTCGGTTCTCGAGCATGCGGCCGACCGGGTCCTCCATGCCGAGCGCGTCGCGTGCGAACGAGCGGGACACCACGGTCACGGGCGCAGCTCCCTCACGGTGGTCGTCGACGTTCGTGAGCCTTCCCGCGACCGGGCTCACCGGGAAGACGGTCCAGAAGTCCTGTGACACCGCGGCCGTGCTCGCCCAGACCGGTTCCTCTCCGCCGAGGACCGTCGTGCTCCCGGAGCCATAGGCGGCCAGCCCCTCGAACGAGCGTGACTGCTCGCGCCAGTCGCGGAAGTTCGCCCAAGCGACCGCCATCGTGCCGCCCTGGCGCCGCGCTTCCCGGAGCCATACGAGCTCATCCGGACGATCGAAGGGGAGCGGTCGCAGCAGCACGCCGTTCACCACCGAGAAGATCGCCGTGTTCGCCCCGATGCCCAGAGCGAGGGTCAGCACCGCCACCGCCGTGAACGCGGGGCTCTTTCGCAGCGCGCGCAGCGCGTAGCGGACGTCCTGCCAGATCGCTTCCATCCTCTTCGCCCTCCCCACCGCCCTGCGGTGGCTCGATGTCACCGCCCGGCACTCCCGGGCGACCCGGTCCCGGTCTCCGAAGAGGCGGAGTGACTCTTCCCGCGCCGCCGCCGGATCCCATCCGGCTCGCACCAGCTCCTCCACGCGCAGCTCAACGTGGGCGCGAAGCTCGCGCTCCACGTCCTCCTCCACGGAGTAACGCGGGAAGATCCCCCTGCCCTTTCTCCCGTCCTGCACGCTTACCCCCTCGACGGCGCGCCCAACACCTTCCCCATGGCCTGGACATAGCGGTGCCAGGTGCGCAGCTCCGTCTCGAGCGCACCCCGTCCCTGGGCGGTGAGGCGATAGAACTTCGCCTCCCGCCCTGTGTCGGTCTCACCCCACTCGGACTCGACGAGCCCCTTCTTCTCGAGTCGGCGCAGAGCCGGGTAGAGCGCGCCCTCCTCCACCTTGAAGTCCTCGCCTGTCGTCTCCCGCAGCCAGCGAGAGACGCCATAGCCGTGCATCGGCGCGGTGCTCAGCGTCTTCAAGATCAGGACGTCCAGGGTCCCCTTCAGGAGCTCCAGCGATCGTTCGGCCATGTTCCCTTCTCCCGGATGCCTGGGAGCCGTCGACGTGCTACCCATAGCATCTATATACATAAGACTTTCAGGTATCCTCAAGGGTTGGAACCGATCGCGAACGAACGGAGCGGTCCAAACCCACGCCGAGCCGGCGGCGTCCGAGGTAGCGACGACGCAAGCGCGACAGCCGGACGAGGAGACGACCGAGGATGACGATGAAGATGGGCATCTGCCTGGCCACCCTGGCGGCGCTGACGCTGGCAGGCGCGACGCCCGCCGCGACACTCCAGCAGTCACCGGTGATCGAGGGCACCTGGACGGGCAGGTTCCGAGCGGACGACGATGACCGCGGGGACCGATTCCGCCTCCAGCGCTGGGACGAAGACGGTTGGCGGAGCGCGATGAGCCTGCCCGACGACGCGGTTGCGGAGCTGCTCCGCCAGGCCCGGGTGAACGACGGCGTGGTACGCTACACGCTCACCCGGGAGGCCGGAACCATCGAGCTCGAAGGGCGGATCTCCGACGGGCGCGGCCGCGGCACGTTCACCTTCCGCGAGGCCCCCGCGTTCCGCGGGCAGATGGAGGCTCTCGGCCTCCGCCGCGTGGACGGCGACGACGTCTTCGCCGCCGCGGTGCACGATGTCGGCACCGAGAGCGTGCGCGAGCTCCGGTCGCTGGGCTTCGACCCGGACTGGGGCGACGTCATGGCCGCCTCGATCTTCCACGTGGACCGCGGGTTCGTCCAGGAGGTGAGGGATGCCGGCTTCGAGGGGACGTCGCTCCAGCAGCTCGTGGCGTTCCGCGTGCACGGGATCACGCCCGGGTACGTCGCAGAGGCCCGATCGATGGGGCTCGGCCGTCTGGAGGAGGGAGACATCCTGGCGATGAAGATCCACCACATCGACGCCGACTTCGTCCGGGAGGCTCGCTCGCTGGGCCTTGGCCGACTCGATTTCAACGACGTCATGGCCATGAAGATCCACGGCGTGGACCGTGCGTTCGTGGAGGGGCTGACGGCCGAGGGCATCGAGCTGGACGAGCTTGACGACGTCATGGCGCTACGCATCCACGACATCACCCCCGAGTACGTGCGGGAGCTCATGGCAGAGGGTTTCGAAGACCTCGACGCCGACGAGCTGCTGAAGATCCGCATCCACGGTCTCGACCGCATCCTGACAAAGCGGCGTCGCCGTTGACTCGGCGGGGGCCTGTTCAGCCCCCACGCAGCGCGTCGAGGCGGGCACGGGCGACCGGGCCGGCTGGCCGCCAGGCCCGGTACGCGGGGCGGAGGCGCGGATTTCGCCGGACCGCCCTTACCTTTCTGCGATGATCGAAACGCAACGCCGCCCCGGGCTCTCCGACGACGACGCCGCGCGGCTCGCGCGTGAGGGATGGGGGCTCGAGGGTACCCTCCAGCCTCTCCCGGGGGAGCGCGATCGCAACTGGTTGCTCGACGCCGGGCCCCGTGGACGCTTCGTCGTCAAGGTGACGTCGCCAGAGGAGCCCGAGGCGCTGCTCGGCTTCGAGACGCGGCTCCTGGAGTCGCTCGGCGGCGCGGGCCCGCCGGACACACCGGCGCCGGTCCCGGCGCGGGACGGGGAGACCATCAGGACCGTGAGGGAGGGAGACGAGTCCTGGCGCGTGCGGCTCCTCGCGTTCCTCGAGGGCCGAACGCTCGCCCAGGTGAGACCCAGGACGGGCCGACATCTGCGCGCCGTCGGCGAGGCCGTCGGCCGGCTCTCTCTGCGGCTCGCCCGCCACGGCGAGTCCGCGCCCGAGCGCCCGGGCTTCGTTTGGTCCCTGGCGGAAGCGGAATCCGTGCTGCGGAGCGGCCTGGAGCTCCACAGCGACGCGGCGCGAAGGGCCTTGGTCGAGGCCTGCTTGGCTGCGCTGAGCGAGCGACGGGAGTCCGTCTCCGGGCTCCCGACACAGCTCCTGCATGGCGACCTCAACGACCACAACCTCCTCTTCGGGCGCGCACCGGACGGTGCGCCCGTGGTGACCGGCGTGCTCGACTTCGGCGACGCGCACGTCGGACCGGCCGTGTTCGATCTGGCGATCGCCGCGGCGTATGGCATCCTCGACGCAGTCGACCCGGTCTTCGCGGCAGCCGACATCGTGCGGGCGTACCACGCGGTGCGTGCCCTTTCGGAGATCGAGCTCGACCTGCTCTTCCCGCTCGTTCGGGCGCGGCTCGCGGCCAGCGTGACGATCTCCGCGTCGCGACGTGAACGGGGCTTCGTGGACGACTACCTGCTCGTCTCGGAGCGCCCGGCATGGGACGCGCTCGCGGCGCTCGCGGCCGTGCATCCCCGGATCGCGCGAGGAGTGCTCCGCGACGCCTGTGGCCTGCCCGCGTGTCCGCGTAGCCGGTCGGTGTGCTCGTGGCTTCGCGCCCAGGACCGGATCGCACCCGTGATGGACGTCCCGGCCGACGCCAGCGCCGTTCTCGACCTCAGCGTGGGCAGCCCGCTCCTGAACGGTCACGACACCGACGACACGGCAGACTTCGCGCGTCGCGTCTGGGACGCGGTGCGGGAGTCTGGAGCCCGCGTCGGGCTCGGGCGCTGGCTGGAGCCGCGCGGGTTCTACCTCACCGAGGCGTTCGCCGGGCGTCCGGCCGAGCTCCCCGAGCGCCGCACCGTCCACCTCGGGGTCGACGTCTTCGCGGCCCCGGGCACCGAGGTCCGTTCCCCGCTTCCCGGGCGCGTCCGGAGCGTGAGGGACAATGCGGGCCGCCTCGACTACGGCCCCACCGTGATCCTGGAGCACGACACGCCGAACGGCCCGTTCTGGACCCTCTACGGTCACCTGGAGCGGGCATCGGTCCACGACCTGGCGCCCGGGGGCACGCTGGCGCCGGGTGAGCCGTTCGCGCGCATCGGGCCCGCGCCGGAGAACGGCGACTGGCCTCCCCATCTGCATCTGCAGATCGTGACCGACCTGTTGGACGCAGACGGGAACGTCCCCGGGGTCGCGGCCCCGCGCGAGGAGGCCGTCTGGGCCTCGTTCGCGCCGGACCCCGATCTCGTCCTGCGCACGGGCCTCCCGCTGCGCTGGACCGCCCCCGACGAGCTCGAGGACCGGCGCCGGCGCGTGCTCGGCCGGAGCCTGAGTCTCTCGTACGATGAGCCGATCCACGTGGTGCGCGGCTCGGGAACGCACCTCTTCGACGTCCGCGGACGCGCCTACCTCGACTGCGTCAACAACGTCGCGCACGTGGGTCACGAGCACCCGCGGGTCGTGGCCGCGGGGCAGAGACAGATGGCGGTGCTCAACACCAACACGCGCTATCTGCACGAGTCGGTGATCACATATGCGGAGCGCCTGGCCGCGCTGCTCCCCGACCCCCTCTCCGTCTGCTTCTTCGTCAACTCCGGGAGCGAAGCCAACGAGCTGGCGCTGCGCATGGCGCGTATCGCGACCGGACGACGGGGCCTCGTCTCGCTCGAGGGTGGGTACCACGGCAACACACAGGCGTTGATCGACGCGAGCCACTACAAGCACGCCCGAAAGGGTGGCGTGGGCGCGCCACCGTGGGTGGGGGTGGCGGCGATGCCGGACGACTATCGTGGGCGCTTCCGCCGCCACGACCCCGAGCGCGCCGTGCGCTTCGCCGACGACGTGGCCCGCGCGGCGGACGAGCTCGAGCAGGCGGGTCACCCGGCGGGCGCCTTCCTGGCGGAGGCGGTTCTTTCGTGCGGTGGACAGATCGTCCCGCCCGACGGTTACCTGGCCGCGGCCTACGCGCACGCTCGAGGCGCCGGCGCGCTCTGTATCGCCGACGAGGTGCAGATCGGGCTCGGGCGCGTGGGGACGCACATGTGGGGCTTCGAGGCCCAGGGCGTCGTACCGGATCTGGTCACGCTCGGAAAACCCATCGGTAACGGCCATCCGATCGGAGCCGTCGTCACGACGCGTGCGATCGCCGACGCGTTCGCGAACGGTATGGAGTTCTTCAGCACCTTCGGCGGGAACCCGGTGTCGGCGCGCATCGGCCTCGCGGTGCTCGACGTCGTGCGCGACGAGGCGCTCCAGGAGCACGCCCGTACGGTGGGTGACGTCCTGCTCGCTGGGCTCCGAGCACTCCAGGACCGTCACCCCCGCGTCGGAGACGTCCGGGGGCAGGGCCTCTTCGTCGGCGTCGAGCTCGTGCGCGACCGCGCCGCGGACGAGCCGGCTCCGGACGCGTTCGCCGCACGCTACGTCGCGAACCGTGGACGCGAGCACGGAGTGCTCCTGTCGACCGACGGGCCGGAGGACAACGTGCTCAAGATCAAGCCGCCTATGACGTTCTCGCTGGCCGACGCGGAGCGCCTGTTGGCGGTGCTCGATCGCATCCTCGGGGAAGATTCCGTCCGGCTCCCCTCGACTCGTTGACCGCGGCAGGCCGGCGCGAGCCGCCCCCATTGACCCCATGGCGCGGGGAGATTAGTGTCAAACCGACATTACTGTCTGAATGACACTACAGCGCCCCCGGGCGCCAGGTCGTGGACCGCCATGGACACCTCAGCCGCCGAACGCCTCCTTCCCCTTCACCCCGAGGCCTTCCGCATCCTGCTCGTCCTGCGGTCCGGCGCCCTGCACGGGTATGCGATCGTGAAAGAGTTGGAGCGCGATCCCGGTCGCCCCGGCCGCGTGCTTCCCGCCAACCTGTACCGGCGGATCCGCACGCTTCTGGAGCAGGGCCTCCTCGAGGAGACCGAGGGACCCGAGCCCGCGGTGGACGCCGACGAACGCCGGAAGTACTTCCGCATCACGCGTCTGGGAGAGGAGGTCGCGCGCGCCGAGGCCGTGCGGCTCCATGGGCTGCTCGCCGGGGCCCGGGACCTCCTGCGCTAGGGCCCGACGCATGGCACGGCGCTCACGCCTGTACGGGGTCCTGCTCCACCTGTTTCCGTCCTCGTTCCGGGACGAGTTCGGGCCGGAGATGGCCCGACTCTTTGCCGAACGCCTCGCGGAGACAGGGGGACGCCCCGGGGCGAGGAGGGCCCTGTGGCTGGCCGCGTCGGTCGACCTGGCCCGTCACGCGGCCGGAGAGTGGGCGCACGCGACTCTGAGAACGAGTCGAACGATCCTCAGGGAGGGGACGAACATGGACGGGTGGATACAGGATCTCAGGTTCGGCGCACGTAGCCTGCTGCGACGCCCCGGGTTCACCACCGCGGCGGCGACGACGCTGGCCCTCGGCATCGGCGCGACGGTGGCGATCTTCAGTGTCGTGAACAGCGTGCTGCTGCGGCCCCTCCCCTATCCCGACCCGCAGGGGCTCGTGGTCCTCCGTCCGACCAACGTGGTTTCCGGCGACGTGGGCACCACCGTGGACCACCCCGACGTGCGCGCGTGGCAGGCCGAGGTCCCCGGGCTGCGCGTCGCGGCGTACAGCGGAACGCGCCCGACGCTCACGGGCCTGGGGGACCCCGAGGTCGTCGAAGGCGCACGGGTCACCGACGGCCTGCTCGCGGTCTTCGGGCTCCAGCCCGAGCTGGGCCGCGACGTCCTGCGCGAGGAGGACGTGGTGGGCGGCCCTCGGGTCGTGATGGTGTCCCACGAGTTCTGGCAGCAGCGCCTGGGTGGCGACACCGACGTCCTCGGACGGAGCCTCGAGCTGAGCGGGCAGTCGTGGGAGATCGTGGGCGTCGCGCCGAAGGGCTTCGACTTCCCGGACGGAGCGACCCTGTGGATGCCGCGACATCACGACCTGGACGGGTGCGCGCACGGCTGCAGCTCGCTGCGTACCGTGGGTCGGGTCGAGGACGGAGCGTCCATGGAGACGGTTCAGGAGCGCCTCGACGCGGTCTCCGCCCGGCTCGCGTCGGAGTTCGTGGACGCGCATCGCGACTCGGGCGTGCGGATGGAGCGCCTGCTCGACCTTCAGGTGGCCGACGTGAAGGTGGCGCTCTGGGTGCTCATGGGTGCGGTGGTGATGGTCCTTCTGATCGCGTGCGCGAACGTCGCCAACCTCCTGCTCGTGCGCGCCGGGGATCGTGCCTCCGAGGTCGCGTTGCGCGCGACGCTGGGCGCGCGCCGGCCCCGGATCGTGCGCCAGCTCCTGACCGAGAGCTTCCTGCTGTCGCTGCTCGGAGGACTCGCGGGCCTGGGGCTCGGTCAATGGGGCGTGCGCACGATGCTCGGCCTGGCACCTCCCGGGATCCCTCGGCTCGACGAGGTGGGCCTGGACGTCCGTGTTCTCGCCTTCGCCGTGCTCGTGGTGGTGGGCGTCACCGCGGTTTTCGGCCTCGCTCCGGCGCTCCGGCTGGCCCGCCGGCCGCTCCGCGACATCCTCGGAGGCGCGCAACGGACGGTCGGGGCCCGTGGGACGAGCAGGTCACGCTCGCTCCTGCTTTCGGCCGAGGTGGCACTCTCCCTGACGCTGCTCCTGGGCGCCGGGCTCCTGGTCGAGACCCTGCGCGAGACCCGCGCGGTGGAGCTGGGCTTCGCCACCGAGCACGTCGAGCGCTTCAGGCTCTCGGTGCCGGGCGGGCGCTATGACACGCAGGCCCAGATCCGCTTCTACGACGAGCTGGAGGCACGGCTCGCGGCCCTCCCCGGCGTGGCCTTCGTGGGCTCTGCGTTCGGCGTCCCCATGAGCAGCGGCAACATCACGACCTCGCTCGAACTCCTCGACCGCGACCCCGTGGATCCCGCCGATCAGCCCGAGGTGGGCATCCGCGTCGCGACGCCCGGATACCTGGAGGCCGCTGGGATCCCCCTCGTGCGCGGCCGCTGGATCGAGGAATCAGACGTGCGAGAGGCGGACGGCGTGGCGGTGATCAACCAGGCCATGGCCCGTCGCTTCTGGCCCGACGGTGACCCGCTGGGCAAGCGGCTCCGGGCGTCGGTGAGCTGGGGCTTCGAAGGCGACCCCGTGCGCACTGTGGTCGGCATCGTGGGGGACGTGCGCATACGTGGCGCGACCCGGACGGACGACCCCGCCATGTACCTCCCCGAGGCACAGTTCGGGGTGAACAGCGCCTACGTGACGATGCGCCTCAGGCCGGCGAACCCGTCGGCGCTCGCCGAAGTGCGCCGTCTCGTGGGCGAGATGGATCCGGCGCTCGCGATCAGCGGCTACGAGCGGCTGGAGGACGTAGTCGCCCGGGACCTGGCGCCGACCCGCTTCTACATGACGCTCATGGGAGCGTTCTCGATCCTGGCGCTCCTGCTGGCAGCGGTCGGCCTGTACGGCGTGGTCGCCTACGCGGTGAGCCGGCGCACGCGGGAGATCGGCATCCGCATCGCCCTCGGCGCCGGCGGCGACGCGGTCGTCGGCATGGTCATGCGCGAAGGCGTCCGACCCGCGCTGCTCGGGGTGGTCGTGGGCCTCGCCACCTCGTGGTTCGCATCTCGGGCGTTGGTGAGCCTGTTGTACGGAGTGGAGCCTCAGGACCCGATCGTGCTGGGCGCTGTGACGGGGGTCCTGCTCCTGGTGGTCGCCGGGGCGACGCTCGTGCCCGCCCTCCGTGCTTCCCGCGTTCCACCCTCGGAGGCGCTTCGCGCGGAATAGCGCAGGATCGATTGCCTTGACTGTCTAGGTACTCGAGGGCATCCTTCGCCAGTCGAGCCCGCTCCCCGGTCGAAGGACGTGTTCGTGACCACGCGCGACAGACAGAAGCTCCTGCACGGAGCGCTCGAGACCCTGATCCTCAAGACGCTCTCCCTGGGACCCCGACACGGTTACTCGATCGCGCGCTGGATCGAGGAGCGGACCGGCAACGCGATCTCGGTGGAGGAGGGCTCACTGTATCCCGCGCTGTACCGGATGGAGAAGAAGGGGCTGTTGAGCGCGCGCTGGGGGGTCTCGGAGCTCGACCGACGGGCGAAGTTCTACAGCCTGACCGAGCGGGGGCGGGAACGGCTCGCGTCCGAAACCGAGGAGTGGGTGCGTTTCAGCGAAGCCGTCACCTCGGTGCTGCGCCCGGGCTGAGCGACGGCCCCGACGATCCCGAGACGCTCAGCCGTCCGACGGGAAGAGGGCGGCTACGCGCGGGCTCGCGTCCTGGCGTAGCCGCTCCAGATAGCTCCGGTCGGCGTCCACCCCCTCCGGATAGGCGAGCGTGGCCCCGGCGTCCAGCAGTGCGCGAACGATGTCCACGTAGACGGACTGGCGCTCTGCGGCCCCGCCGGACCAGCGCGACCCGTGGGCGGCCCATCCCAGCGGTGTCGCATGGTGCGTCTCCTCCCACACGTCCACCGGGGCCCCTGACCGGAGCAGGGCCCGAAGGTTGTCCGGAGACCCGAACCAGGCCGCTTGATGGAGCGGCGTGCCCTGGTCGAGCCCCGGGGCCCGCAGGTCCACATCCAGTGCCAGCAGGAAGGTGACCGGGTCGGTCTCCGAACGCCCCGCCACATCGGCCAGCAGCCGGTCCTCCTCCGGGTTACCCGTGCGGGCCACCTGCGGGTGCTCCGAGAGCACCCGGCGCGCCTCGTCGAACCGATGGTTGACCACCGCGACGGCGAAGCGGTCCGCCGGAGGGAGCGCCGTATCGGCACCGCGCTCGGCGAGCAGGGCGGCCACTTCGTCGAACCCCCGCCGAACGCAGTGCGCGTACGCCGTCTTCTCCCCCGCCGTGGTCGCATCGACGTCGGCGCCCGCGTCCAACAGGAGCGCGACCGCTTCCGCCCGGCGGCGGCGGGCAGCGACGTGGAGCGGGGTCTCCTGCATGGACCCGTAGCGGGCCCCGAGAGACGGGGATCGGGACAACGCCGCCACCAGCCTGTCCCGGGAGTAGTCCCAGTCGAGCATTCGGGCCAACTCGCTCATCCCCGCTCCATCGAGTCTGGAGGCACCGCACCGCGTCAGAGCCTGGTATATCCGGTTGGCCCGGTCGGTCCGGGCCACGCCCGGCCAGTCGCGAAGGTCACGCCGGATCGGCGTGATTGTGCCTTCCGCGGCGCGGGACGGTCAACCGGGACACGCATTTGCCCCCGCGGCTGAAACCCGCATCGATACGATCCCGTATTTATCCGATATCGTAGCGATAAGGCGGCATCGATCACCCCCGAGGCGCGGACGAGCCCATGCCCGACCCGGAATACCTGAAGCCTCAGTGGTTCCACATCCTCCTCTCCCTCGCCGACCACGAGCTCCACGGCACGGCCATCATGGAGGAGGTTCTGGAGCGCACGGATGGCGGCGTGCGGCTCTGGCCCGGAATGCTCTACGGATCCCTGCACGAGCTCACGGGCCGCGGCCTCATCCAGGAGGTCCCTGCGCCCGAGGGCGCGCCGAGCGAGGGAGGCAAGCGGCGCTTCTACGCCATCACCCCGCCCGGTCGGCTGGCGCTCCACCAAGAGGTGGAGCGGATGGCGAGCTTCGTGCGCGTGGCGCGGGCCAAGCGGGTGGGTCAAGAGCCGGAGCGCCCGTGACGGACCATGCGCGGGCACGCGCGCTCTACCGCTTCCTCCTGAGAGCCTACCCGCGATCCGTGCGGGAGCGGGACGGAACGGGAATGGAGGAGGCGTTCATTGCCCTGCTGCGTCGGGACGGGGCGCGCGGCGGCCTTACGGGGCGGTTGCGCTGCTGGGTCGGCACCGCATGGGACCTCGGGGCGAGCGCCGCGGCAGCGCGCTGGCGATCGACCATGGATCGGAACCTGGGAATGGGAGGAGTGGAGATGCTCGGTACCGTCGTCGCAGACGTCCGCTACGGGGTTCGCTCGCTGGGCCGACGCCCCGCCTTCGCCGCAACGGCGATCCTCACCCTGGCCCTGGGGATCGCCTCCAACGTGTCGATCTACACCGTGGTGGACGGCTTCCTCTTCAGGCCCCTGCCCTACGAGCGCCCCGAGGAGCTGATCTCGATCTACGACCAGAACCAGGAGCTGGGGTGGTCGGGCACGGACATCAATCCCGCGAACGCGTGGGACTGGAGAACGCGCACTTCGGCCCTCGCCGACCTGGCGGTCTACACGAGCGACGGATTCAACCTGACCGGCAACGGCCGTCCGGAGCTCGTCTCCGGCGTCCGCACCTCTCCCAATTTGCTCGGTATGCTCGGACGGTCGCCGGCGCTGGGGCGGGACTTCACGGAGGACGAGGTCGGCGAGGGCAAAGACCGGGTCGCCATCCTCACCGACGGCTTCTGGGACCGTCGCTTCGGCAGGGATCAGAGCGTGTTGGGATCGACGCTGACCCTGGATGGGGCTCCCGTCACCGTGATCGGGATCATGCCCCCTTCGTTCCGATTCCTGGAGAGGCGCGTCGACCTGTTCGTGCCCCTCTCCCAGCACCCCTCCGAAGCCGACCGCGACGGCCACTACGCCAGCGCCGTGGCCAGACTCGCCCCCGGGGCGACCGTCGAGCAGGCGCGAGAGGAGCTCGCGGGTGTCGCGGCTCGTCTCGCCGATGAGTACCCGGACGTCAACGACGGGTGGACCGTCGAGATCCGCCCGACCCACGCCGACCTGGTCGGTGACGTGGCGCTCCAGGCCTCGATCGTCCTCCTGGGCGCCGTGGGCTTCGTGCTGCTCATGGCCTGCGTGAACGTGGCGAACCTTCTGCTGGCCCGGGCAGGCGCACGGAGGCAGGAGATGTCGGTGCGCGCCGCGCTCGGAGCCGGCCGCAGCCGGGTCGTGAGGCAGCTGCTCACGGAGAGCCTCGTGTTGGCGACCGCCGGCGGGGTTCTCGGGGTCCTGCTGGCCGTCTGGGGCTATCGGGCGATCGTCGCGGGGCTGCCCTCCAGCATCCCCCCGGTCTTCGAATTCGGCATGCGCGCCCCGGTCTTCGTATTCGCGATCGCTGTGTCCTTCGGCGCCGCGCTGCTGTTCGGGCTGGCGCCTGCGCTCAGCTCGACGAGGGGGATGATGTCGGACCTGCGCGACGGAGGCCGTAGCGGTCGTACGCGGCGCACCGGACGCCTCGGAAACACCCTCGTGGTCCTCCAGACCGCCATGGCGGTGGTGCTGCTGATCGGCGGTGGGCTCCTGATGAAGAGCCTCGCAGCGATGCGCGACCAGGACTTCGGGTTCGATCCCACGAACACCATCGCGATCCGCATCTCGCCTCCGTCCGCCGACTACCCGGAGGCCGCGGATGCCCGCGCCTTCTGGGATGTGGTCGAGCGACGGGTGCGCGAGCTCCCGGGCGTCGTCGCCGTTGGGACCACGCAGAGCCATCCGCTGATGGGGTCGAACTGGGGGGCGACCGTGCGTATCGCCGGACAGGATACCCCCGAGGACGCCGGCCGCCGGGTCCGACTGACGTACGCCACTCCGGGACTCTTCGACGCCCTGCGTTTCCAGGTCGTTCGCGGCCGACCCCTCACCGAGGCGGACGGCCAGGACGCTCCGCGAGTCGCCGTCGTCAACGAGGCGTTCGTGAAGCGCTACCTCCCGCAAGATCGCGATCCATTGACGGCGTCGATCCTCACGGGGGACGACGCCGAGGAGGCGATTCCCATCGTCGGCGTGATCCACGACGTGATCGAGCGCGGCGTGGACGATCCTCCCGAGCCTTCGCTCTACGGATCCTTGTCCCAGTCCGTGGTCTGGACGAGGTCGCTGGTGGTTCGGACGGCCGTCGATCCCGGGGAGGTCGTTCCGGCCATCCAGCAGGCCGTATGGGGAGCGGACCCGTCGATTCCGCTGTACGACATCGAGACCATGAACGACCTGGTCGAGCGGCGGTTGGGGGGCTTCACGGTCATCGGGTACCTCATGGCGACGTTCGCGCTGTTGTCCCTCGTGCTGGGAGCGGTCGGTATCTACGGGGTCACCGCCTATGCGGCCGGGCAGCGGACCAGCGAGATCGGGCTGCGCCTCGCGATGGGCGCCGAGCGGGCCCAGGTGATCCGAATGGTGGTCGCCCAGGGAGCCTGGCGAGCCGGCGTGGGCCTGACGATCGGGCTCGGGCTCGCCTTCCTGACCACCGGAGCGATGTCGGGCATCCTCATCGGGGTCAGCCGACGAGATCCGACGACCTTCCTGGGCGTGACAGCGGTGTTGGGGACGGTGTCGATGCTCGCTCTCTACCTGCCAGCCCGCAGGGCCGCGCGGGTCGATCCCGTTCGAGCGCTGACGGTCGAGTGAGGCTCAGCGCACCCACCCCTGGATGACCCCAGCCAGCTCGTCCAGGACCTCGTCGTCCGTGCGCCCGGTCCGCTTGGGGACGTGGAAGCCGTGGTCGGCGTCGTTCACCACGTGCAGCACCGGCTCGGGTCGCAGCCCGGCCAGCAGTGGGCGGAGGAGGTCGAGGCGTGCGAGGTTGTCGCGGGTCCCCTGGAGGAAGAGCATGGGCAACCCCACATCCGCGAGGTGCGCCCCGCGCTCGGCCGAGGGGGGCTTGCCCGCGCCGTGCAGGGGAAAGCCAAGGAAGATCAGGCCCCGCACCCCCGGCAGCCGTTCCATGGCCGCCGCGGTGGAGGTCATGCGACCGCCCATGGACTTTCCGCCGGCATAAAGGGCCAGGCCCGGGGCGAGGCGAGCCGCCTCGGCCACGGCCGACCGGACCGTCTTCACCAGGATCGGCGCCGGGTTGGGGGCCCGCCGGCCCTGTTCCATGTACGGGAACTGGTAACGGAAGGTGGCGACCCCGACCGCAGCGAGGCGCTCGGCCATCGCCTCCATGAACGCGTGTCGCATCCCGGCCCCCGCGCCGTGCGCCATGACGTAGAGCGCCTTTGCGCCCGCGGGGCGCCGGAGAAGTCCCGTGACTTCTCCGCTGGATGCGGAGGCGACGAAGCGGGTCTCGACCGATTCGGTCATCCCAGGCCCAGCTTCACGCCGACGCTCAGGAAGGGCCAGTACCGGATGTAGTCCGGCGCCGAGCTCTCGAGGCGGGTGGCCTCGGCGTCGAGACGGCTCCGGAGCTCCGCGAGGTCCGAGAAGCTGCCGCCCTCCGCCTCGAGCTGAATGTGCGGGTCGCCCAGCAGGGCGACGCCGACGTCGACGAACAGCCCGAGGCCACGTCCCGTCATCTTGCCGACCCCGAGGATCGCGTAGGGGGCCTTCGTCCTGGAGGCCAGCGTTCCTTTCAACGTGCCGATCTCGAGGGGGGTAAAGGTCCGTCCGCCGATGTCGACCGCCGACGTCGGTGTGGCCTCCAGCGTGGGATCGTCCGGCTTGAACAGCACCCCGCCGCCGACGCGCAGCTCCCCGGCGAGATAGATGTCCAGCCCGATGTTGTACCACGACCTCGGTACCTCGAGCCTCCAAACGATGTCGTCGATCGTGGGGTCGGGCTCGAACGGCAGGATTCCAAAGCCCGCGCGGGCCTGCACCCGTGGCGCCAGCGAGACGGCCCCCTCCAACCCGATCCCCACGAGGCCGGCGCGCGCGGCCACCCCGAAACCCTGGGCGGCCGCATCGGCCGCGGAGGCTCCCAGCGCACCGATCACAAGGCCCATGTACAGGGTCTTCTTCATCGCGATTCCTCGACCTGGCCTCGGGGGGGCGAACGGGCGGAGGCGGATACGAGCGCCCGGGCACCGTCCAAGTATAGGTGGGAGACGACCGCCGTGAAGCCCTCAGGTCCCTCGCCCACTGCCTTCCCCGCGAGCCCGCGCTTGCCACCCTCCCGTCTGCTGGTCATGGTGAGCGCGCGCCAGGAGGCGCGAAGCCACACCTCCCTTCCCGGGGATCCCCCGATGTCCCGATCCATGCTGCCGAGCTGCCTGCTTCTCCTCGCGGTCGTCACCGTGCCCGCGGCGCCCCAGACGGTGGAGCAGAACGACAGCGCCGCCGCCGCCGCCCGAAAGGCGAAGAGCCTGCCGCTCATCACGACACGTACGCTGCGGTTCACCACCGACGAGGGCACGTGGATCTCGTTGGACGTGGCGGCGGACGGGCGCACGTTGGTTTTCGAGCTCCTTGGGGACCTGTACACGCTCCCGATCGAGGGCGGCGTGGCCACGCGCATCACGCACGGCCAGGCGTACGACATGCAGCCGCGCTACTCGCCGGACGGGCAGAAGATCGTCTTCGTCAGCGATCGGGACGGCGCCGAGAACATCTGGATCGCCAACGCGGACGGCACAGGCGCACGCGCGCTCACGAGCACCGAGCGCGACAGCTACATGTCGCCGGTGTGGACGCCGGACGGGCACTACGTGATCTCGGGGAAGGGCACGCAGCTCTGGCTCTACCACGTCGACGGGGGCTCCGGCGCACAGATCACCGGGCATCGGGCGGAAGGAGCGCCCGCGCCACCCGCTCACCTCGGGCCCGCGTTCGGCAACGACCCCAGATACCTGTGGCTGGACCTGCGAGGCAACCTCGGAGGCGGATTCGAGGGCGGTTCGAACGACTCGTGGGCGGATCCGCTCGGACCCCTGCACGACGCGCCCACGAGCTCCGCGCGCGAGGTGAGCCCGCTCCAGATCGGGACTCTGGATCGCGAGTCCGGACGCGTCCTCGTGCGCACGCACGAGCTCGAGGGAGCCATGAGGCCGGTGCCCAGCCCCGACGGCCGCTGGCTGGTGTACGCCACGCGCTGGGACGCCCGGGAAGCGCTCAAGCTCCTCGACCTCGAGACCCGTGAGGAGAGCTGGCTGGTGATGGACGTCCAGCGCGACGACTCCCAGGGCGGCGGGTCCCGCGATCGCGACGTCTATCCGGGCTCCGCGTTCACGCCGGACTCACGGGCACTGATCACGAGCTGGGGCGGCAAGCTCTGGCGCGTGGAGGTCCCGTCCGGGGAGGTGGCGCCGATCCCCTTCACGGCAGAGGTGGAGCAGGATCTCGGGCCACTGGCGAAGTTCGACTACCCGATCGACGACTCGACGCTCGTCGTGTCGCAGATCCGGGGGGCACGGCTCTCTCCGGACGGTACCCGGATCGTGTTCGCCGCGCTCGACCGGCTGTGGACCGCTGCGCTCCCGGCCGCCGCCGACTCCGACGACGCGTACCCCACGATCCGGGACGCACGGCACCTGACCTCGTCCGCGGACGTCGAGCACGCGCCGGTGTGGTCCCCCGACGGACGCTGGATCACATGGGTGACCTGGAACGACTCCGTGGGAGGGAACGTGTGGCGGGCGCGGGCCGATGGCCGGGGCGAACCCGAGCGGCTCAGCCGGGCACCGGCCTTCTGGGACAAGCTGGCCTACTCCAAGGACGGCACGCGTCTGATGGCGGTGCGCGGCTCCTGGATGCACCGGATGCGAACGCTCGAGGACTTCGGGGGACACGGGGGCGCGGCGGAGCTGGAGTACGTCTGGCTCCCCGCCGACGGTGGGGAGGCGACGCGCATCACATGGGTCGGCGGTGGAGCCACGGAGGAGGGCCGCAACGAGCCCCACGTCGGTCCGGATCCGGAACGGATGTACGTGTGGGCCGGCTCGGAGGGACTTCTGTCGATGCGCTGGGACGGGACGGACACCCGCGCCGTGGTGAAGGTCACGGGTCCGGCCGTACCCGGGTTCACGGGACAGTCCGCCCCATCCGTCCCCGATGAGGTCGTCCTGTCCCCCGACGGCACGCGCGCTCTGGTGAGAGCGAACAGCAACGTGTTCCTCGTCACCGTGCCGCCCATCGGAGGCGGCGGGGCCACGGTCTCGGTGGGCTCCGGCTCCTCGATGCCGGCGCGTCGCCTCACGGACGTGGGCGGGGACTTCGTCGGGTGGTCCCGTGACGGGGGCACGGCATACTGGTCCATCGGACGCAGCCTGTTCCGCTACGACGTGGCCGCGGCCGATTCCCTGGGGCGGGAGCGGCGGGACACGACCTCGGCGGCAGCCGATACCGCCGCGGCAGGAGCGGCCTCGGCCGACTCCACGGCCGCCGAGGACGAGGGCTACCGAGCCGCACGCGTCGATGTCGAGATCAGGGCGCTGAAGGACAAGCCTAGAGGCACCGTCGCGCTCGTCGGCGCCCGACTGATCACGATGGTGGGAGACGAGGTGATCCCGGAAGGCACGATCGTCGTGCGCGACAACCGCATCGTCGCAGTCGGCCCTCGGGACTCGGTCAGCGTGCCCGACGGGGCTCGGGTCTTCGACGTCGCCGGCGAGACCATCCTGCCGGGATACGTCGACATCCACGCGCACACCTGGGTCGCGTGGGGCGTCCACCGGAGTCAGGTCTCGCAGTTCCTGGCCCAGCTCGCGTACGGGGTGACCACACAGCGCGACCCACAGACGTCCTCGGAGGACGTGCTCTCCTATTCGGACCTCATGGAGGTCGGGGACCTGATCGGACCGCGCCTG
This sequence comes from Gemmatimonadota bacterium, assembly GCA_003248075.1. GTDB lineage: Bacteria > Gemmatimonadota > Gemmatimonadetes > Longimicrobiales > Gaopeijiaceae > SZUA-318. Next base: position 44,745 of record QJYK01000336.1, read on the forward strand.
TATTCCACGGGTCCCGGCATCTTCTCTTCGGACAACATCCGCAGCCTCGACGACGCGCGGGACGTCGTGAAGCGCTACTCGGAGCACTTCGACACCAAGACCATCAAGCAGTACCTGGCCGGCGACCGAAAGGTCAGGCAGTGGGTGATCATGGCCGCGCGCGAGCAGGGGCTGACGACCACCACCGAGGGCGGTCAGAACTTCACCATGAACCTGACCCTCATGCAGGACGGGTACCCCGGCCTCGAGCATTCCCTACCCATCAGCCCGTTCTATCGCGACGTGGTCGAGCTGGAGCGCTTCAGCGGCATCACGTACACGCCCACGCTGATCGTCAGCTACGGAGGACCCTCGGGGCTGGGCTACTTCCTCACGCGCACCAACGTCGACGAAGAGGAGCGACTCCACTTCTTCACGCCCCACGACGAGCTGGACAAGTGGCGGAGGACACAGTTCAACCGCACCGACCAATACGTCTTCCCGCTGCACGCCGAGCAGCTCGCGAAGCTGGTCGAGGCGGGCGGCCGGGTCGGCCTTGGATCCCACGGAGAGGTCCAGGGGCTCGGAACGCACTGGGAGCTCTGGATGATCGCGTCCGGGGGCATGAGCAACCACGACGCGCTCAGGGTCGCCACCCTCACCAGCGCCGACGCGATCGGGCTCGCCGGGGACATCGGCTCCCTCGAGGTGGGCAAGCTCGCCGACCTCCAGATCCTGGACCAGAACCCCCTCCAGCGGCTGGAGGGAACGACCTCGATCCGATACGTGATGAAGAACGGCCGCATGTACGAGGCGGCGACCCTCACCGAGGTGTGGCCCCGGCAACGGCCGCTCCCGACGCAGTGGTGGTGGCGCGTCGAGCCGCCCGGCGAAGTCCCGGTGGGGCGGTAGCGTGCGCCGCGCATCCTGGGTCGCGCTGACGAGCCTCGGCGCCGTTTGCCAGGCGGCGCCCGACGCCGCGCCCCCCGTGCGCCCGACCTGGGTCGTCCAGGTCGAGGACAGCTCGATGGCGTTCATCGGTGTCTGGCCGGTCGACGAGCGGGTCGTATGGGTCGCTGGCCCGGGAGGCCGTTGGGGACGCACCGGCGATGGTGGGGCCACGTGGCGCTTCGGCGTCGTTCCCGGAGGAGAGTCGATGGCGTTCAGGGACGTGCACGCGTTCTCCGAGGGCGAGGCGTTCCTCCTCTCCATCGGCAGCGGACCCGCATCGCGCATCTACCGTACCGACGACGGCGGTGATTCCTGGACGCTCGTCTTCGAGAACCACGACCCCGACGCCTTCTTCGACTGTTTCTCGTTCTGGGACCGCCGGCGCGGCTTCGCGTTCAGCGACAGTCACGACGGGGAGTTCACCCTGATCCGCACCGATGACGGAGGCGCGAGCTGGACGCGCATCGGTCCCGAGCTCGTTCCGGACGCGCGTCCGGGCGAGGGCGCCTTCGCATCCTCGGGAACGTGTGTGGTGACCCGAGCCGGCGGCCTCGGCTGGTTCGCGACGGGGGCATCCGCGGTCGACACCCGCGTGATCCGAACCACCGACTACGGCGCCAGCTGGTCGGAGAGCCTGACGCCGATCGCGAGCGAGGCCTCCAGCGCGGGGATCTTCTCGCTCGCCTTCCTCGACGACACCCTGGGCGTGGCGGTCGGAGGGGACTACGGTCGGCCCGACGATCCGACGGACCAGGTGGCGGTCACGGCGGACGGCGGGGCCACCTGGTCGTCGCGTGGGCGTACCGGCCTGGGCGGTGCACCCTACGGAGTGAGCTGGGTACCGGCGGCGCCCACGCTCACGCTCGTCGCCGTCAGTCCCGCGGGATCCGCGTGGTCCTCCGATGGTGGCGCGGCGTGGTCCCGCTTCGACTCGGAGAGCTATTGGTCCGTCGCCTTCGTGGGCCCCGACGCCGGCTGGGCGGTAGGACCGGGTCGGATCGCCCGCATGCGCTGGACTCCTGAGTAGTGACCGCACGACAGGACTGGAGACGAGCATGAAGATTGACCGTTCCATCGTAGCCTTGGCGCTCTCGACGCTTCTGGCCGCCTGCGGGCCGGCGGTGGAGCCCTACGATCTCGTGATCACGGGCGGACGCGTGATCGACCCCGAGTCGGGGCTCGACGGGGTGCGCACCCTCGGCATCCGGGACGGGCGCATCGCCGAGATCGCGGACGGTGAGCTCACGGGCGTGCGCACCATCGACGCCGCCGGGCACGTGGTCGCGCCCGGCTTCATCGACCTCCACGAGCACGGCCAGAGTGAGGAGGCATACGCGCTCATGGTGCGGGACGGCGTCACGACGGCGTTCGAGCTGGAGGTCGGCTCCCCCGACGTCGCGGGCTTCTACGCCGAGCGCGAAGGGGGCCAGATCGTCAACTACGGCGTGAGCATCGGCCACATCGGTATCCGCATGGCGCTCCTGGGCGATCCCGGTCAGGGGATCCTCCCCGCCGGCGTGGGCGGCTCGGGCTCCCTCGACGCGGCTCAGCTCGACGAGATGGAGCGCCTCATCCGTCGGGGCCTGGATGAGGGGGCCGTGGCGGTCGGGTTCGGGAGCGCGTACACACCCGGAGCCGACATGGCGGAGATCGAACGCTTGTTCCGCGTCGCCGCCGAGTACGGGGCGAGCGCACACATCCACATGCGCGGGGGCCTGCCGGGGCTCGATTCGACCCTGGCGGCAGCCGGGCGGGCCGGTGCGCCGCTCCATATCGTGCACGTGAACTCGAGCGCGGGCGCCGACATCGAAGGCTTCCTGGCGGCGATCCAGGCCGCACGTGACGCGGGTCAGGACGTCACCACCGAAACCTACCCCTACGGGGCGGGGATGACCGAGATCCAGTCCGCGCTCTTCGACGATTGGGAGAGCTGGCCCGACGAGCGATTCGGGATACACCAGTTGGTCTCGACCGGGGAGCGGCTCACGCGCGCGAGCTTCGGACGCGCTCGTGCCGCTGGCGGGACGGTGATCATCCACGATCGGACCGAGGAGATGACGCGCGCGGCCGTCGCCAGTCCGCTGACCATGATCGCGAGCGACGGCTTCATCGAGAACGGGCGCGGTCACCCGCGCACGTCCGGGTCGTACTCGAAGGTCCTGGGGCGCTACGCGCGAGACCAGCGGCTGCTCACGCTCCCGGAAGCCATCCGCAAGATGACGCTCGAGCCGGCGCGGCGACTCGAGCCGCGCGTACCGTCGATGGCCGACAAGGGACGCATCCGCGTCGGTGCCGACGCCGACCTCACGGTCTTCGATCCCGCGACCGTCATCGACCGCTCGACCTACGAGGACGCGACCCTTCCTGCCGCGGGCATTCCGTTCGTGATCGTCGGGGGCTCGGTGGTGGTGGACCACGGCGTGGTCACCGACGCCCGGCCCGGACGGGCCGTGCGGGCACCCCTGCGCTGACCGGTCGAGGCGCCCGCCCTCAGAACCATCGGCTCAGCGCCAGGGAGAGATGCCCGTCTCGCCGGAGGCCGAACAGCGGATCGCTCGGTTCGGTTCCCCAGACGCCGCGCATCTCCAGATCGAGCGTCCATCCCGTCGCCATCCTCCGCCCGGCCTCGACGAGATAGAAGCCGCCACCGGAGTGTCGGTCGACGACGACCCCACCCAGCACCGCCGTGCCCGCCGCGTCGTTCAGGGCGAGCCGCGTGCCGACGAAGACGTCGTCCTGGAACGGCGTCGGCGCGTCGGCGCCGCGATCGTCCCGGTGGTACTCGAGCAGCACGCCGAGATCCGCGTCGGTTCCGAAAACCTGGTACGTCGTCCGCTCGAAGCCTGCGACCGTCGCCACGTACCGCCCTGCGTCGGGGCCCCCGCGCGTGAGTGCCTCGACCTTCCAGAGCCAGGCGCCCGAGGTGTACTGCCCTTCCAGGCCCACCTGATCGATCAGCTCATAGCGGGGCACGAGGGTCGCGCCGCCATCCGTCGGCGCGACCCGGAGGACCGGGTCGCGGCCCGTGCCGCGGAAGCCGGATATTGCCAGGTCGAACGATCCGATCGGTCGGCTCCAGCGCGCCGCGACGTCGACGTGTCGGTTGCCCGCTCGAGACCCGTACTCGGCCTCACCGGAGACCGGCAGCGGGCCGCGTAACCGCCCCTCGACGCCGGGGTAGGTGCGCTCCCGGAAGCCCGGCAGGACGAAGAGGTCCAACGTCCCCCAGCCTCGGACGATGGCCAGGTTGACCATCGGCTGTCCGAGCTTGTCCTCCCCGTCCGGACCCTCCACCAGATCGGTCTGGTTGACGATGTCGACGAGGTGCTGAGACTCCGTGACGCCCCAGAACACCCGGCGGATCCCGACCCGGAGCTCCCAGGCGCGCCAGGCCCGCTCCCAGGAAAGCGTGCGCACGTCCAGATGAGTGCGCTCCGCGTCTCCGACGTCGTAACGCACGAAGGGCTCGAAGGTCAGGCCCTGGTATCCGTCGCCCCAGGCGACGTGCAGCTCCGGCAGGATCGCCGCCGACAGCCCGTGACGTTGCTGGACCGCATCGAGCGGGCTCTGGAAGAAGCCCCGCGTCTCGATCACGGCGGACCCGCTGAGCTCCACCTGGCCCCGGAGGGGGGCCGCGGCGAGGGCCGCCGCGACCGCCACTCCGACCCCTCTCCCCCACACGTTGCTCCACCGACCGCGTCGCATGACTCACCTCGCCCGCTTGAGCGCGTTCTGGTCGAAGTCGCGCTCGCTCATGCCCGTACCGAACTCGTAGCCCTCCCACTGTAGGGTCGTGCCCTTCCCCGTCTGGTGGTTCTCCATCTCCATGCGGGCCGCCTTCCAATACCGACCCGCGAACCGCTCGTACCCGGAGAAGGTGAGCGTCTTGAGCGCGTCCCCCTTCCGGTCGAAGTATTCGACGCGGAGGGGGCGGTACTCCACGGCGTCGTACCACACCACCTGGCGGCTGTACCCGGACTTGGGGTCCACGGGCACGCGCTCGATGACCAGGCTGGCCTCACCCTCCAGCTCGTCCTCGCGCAGGAATCGGTACGTGTACTTCTCCACCTCCTGGGAGGCGATGTCCTCGTATGCGAACTCGCTGCCCATGAACGGACCGGCCTTGTTGTCCGAGGCGATCCGCTTGACGCGCTTGAGCGCGGGGAGATAGAGCCACTGGTCGTCCGATTCCTGCTTGTGCGTGAAGGAGAGCAATGCGGTCCCTTCCACGTCTCGGGGCCGGTCGAACACGACCAGCGACTTGTCGCCGTCCCCGTCGACCTCGAGCGTACGGATGCTCATCTCCCGCACGCTCTCCTCCCCGTGCCGGTTGCGCAGCACCATCCTCAGGTTCGCTCGCCAATCGCCGAAGCCGTTGTCACGTCGATCGGCTTCGTCGGCGACCGCGCGTCCGCGCTCGATCGCGTCCTGGGCGGATGCCCGCACCGGAGCTCCGGCGGCCGTCAGCGCCAGTAGCAACGCCACGCCGGCGCGTGTTCCGGGCGTCCCCATCCGGCCCCGGAGGGCCCGTCCCTTTTCCAGCAGATTCCCGCTCATCGATCCATCCTCCTGATTGATCCCAAGTTCTTCCGTATTCGTGAAGTCAGTCCGCGCCGCTCGCGTCGGTCCGGGGGCGCGCCCCGAGGACGACGGCGGCAGGGACCCGCTCCCTCCACGCCTCCATGCGCATCAGCAGGGGCGGCAGGAGCAGGAAGTCGGCGACCAGAGCCAGCACGATGGTCACCGCGGTGAGCTTGCCCATCCCGGCGTTCAGGTCGAACGCCGAGTAGGAGAGCACGCCGAAGCCGACGGCGAGCACGGCGGACGTGAAGACCAGCGCGGACCCCACGGACGTGAACGCGTAGCGCACCGCATCCTCGGGTCGCATGCCCTGCTCGCGGCGCGCGCGCAGGTACTTGCTGATGAAGTGCACCGTGTCGTCCACGACGATCCCCATGGTCATCGCCACCACCACGGAGAGTCCGATGTTGACCCGTCCCACCAACAGCCCCCAGACCCCGAAGGCCATCACCGCGGGCACGATGTTCGGCAGCAGGGAGATCAGGCCGAAGCTCACCGAGCGGAGCGCGAGCACCAGCACCGCCGTCACCAGCAGGAACGCGAGCAGTGTGCCGCCCAACATGCCTCGGATGTTGCGCTGAGAGATGTGGCTGAACATCAGGCTCGTGCTCGACGCGGTGGCGTGCATCGACGGAGGCGCGTTGCCGCGCAGCCAGGCCTCACCCGCGCTGGCGAGCTCGCGCAGCTCCCGGGACGTCACATTGGCGATCGTCACGACGAAGCGCGTGGCGGACTTGTCCACGTCGATCTGGTTGTTCAGGTCCAGACCGTACGGGAGAGACAGCTCGTAGAGGAGCAGGTATTGTGCGGCGAGCTCGCGACTGTCCGGCACGCGGTAGAAGCCGGGATCGTCTCCGTTCATCGTACGGTTCAAGCGCTTCATCACCTGGCTGAACGCCGCCACGTGCTCCACGCCCGGCTGGCTCGCGTACCAACCGGCGAAGCGATCGATCGCGTCCAGGTACTCCGGCGACGCGATCCCCCCGCTCTCGCCGGACGACAGCGAGAATTCCAACGAGTAGATCCCCGTCAGATTCGCCGACGTGAAGTCGGTGTCGCGCCGAAATGCGACACGCTCGTCGAAGTAGTCCACGAAGTCGTCGTTCAGCTCGTTGAGCGGGACGAGCGCGGCCAACGCCATCGCCGCGAGCCCCGATCCGGCCAGCAGCAGGCCTCGGCGCGCGACTACGAAGTCACCGACGCGCTCCATCCAGCCCCTGCGCGCCCGCACCTGAGCGACGGCACGCACCCGCACCGGCAGCACCGCCATGAGCGCCGGGAGCGTCAGTACGGCATAAGCGAGCGCGGCGGCGACTCCCAGGGCCGTGATGTTCCCGAGGTCGTGGAACGGCGGCGCATCACTGAAGTTCATGCTCAGGAAGCCGATGGCCGTCGTGAGGCTCGTGAGGAACACCGGCTGCATGTTCACCCTCAGGCTTTCGACGATGGCCTCGTGCTTCGACATCCCACGCCTCATCGCCTGGAGCATGGCCACGAGGATGTGGACGCTGTCGGCCACCGCGAGCGTCATGATCATGGTGGGCGCGCTCGCCGAGGGCGGCGTAAGCAAGATACCCGCGTAACCGGCGAGCCCCATCGCCGTCGCCACCGAGGCGGCGATGACGAACAGGGTGGACATCGTGCCGCTCACGGACCGGAGCAGCCCGAGCAGGGCCAGCGCGATCGCTAGATACATGAGCGGGACCAGCGTGGTCATGTCGTGCTCGGCCTCCTCGGCGAAGGAGTTCGAGAGCATGGCCGTGCCGGTGAGGTGGGTCCCGATGCCCGGATGGGCTTCCTCGATCCCGGCCGCGAGGACGCGGGCGTATGCCACGGCCTCGCTCATCTCGTCGGGAGACACCTCGGGGAATTGCAGGGTGACGTTCACGCCTGTCACCCGACCGTCCTCCGAGGCGAGCCGCCCGACCAGGAGGGGCTCGTCGAGGGCGACCTCACGGGCGCGGGTCAGCGCCGCCGGATCCGCGTCCCGGGCGCCCCGGACGAGGTCGGTGACGAGCAGCTCGTCCCCCCGGGCTTCGGTATGCTGCCAGTTGGTGACCGCATCGACGCGCAGTGCGTACGGGATCAGCCACGCCCCCTCGACGAGATCCTCGACCGCGGCGAGCGACTCGGCCGAGAAGGCGTCGCCGCTCTCGGGGGCCACGACGATGAGGATGTTGTCGTTCTTCGTGTAGACGTTCTGGAGGGTCTCGAACGCCTTCAGCTGCGGGTTGTGGGCTCCGAAGAACGCCCGGTAGTCGTTGGAGAACCCCAGGAAGCGCGCTCCGGCCGCGCTTCCCGCGATCGCCACCAAGGACCCCAGGAGGATCGGCCAGCGCCAACGGACCACCCATCGTCCCCAGGCGACCGCCCTCCCCATTTCCCCATTTCCGTTCACCGTTTCCATCCAGGCTCCTCCGCCCCCAGGGCGTCGCTGAAGCGAAACATGCCTACCGGTTGGTAGGTATTACGGTAAAACAAAAAACCGGAGCTCACGCCGTGGCGCCGGCCACGGGGCGTGCGGGCCTCAGGCCCTCGACCAGCTCGCCCAGCACGCCCAGGACCGCCGCCGCCTGAGCCCGGTCTTGAAGGCTCTTGGCCACCCCGGCCATCCCTTCCCAGCTCGCGATCAGGAACAGCGCCGTGGCCTCCGGATCGACGTCGGCGCGAACGCTTCCCTGCACCTGGCCGCGTCTGAGCGCATCGGCGATGGACCCGCGCCACTCCTCCATGATCGACTCGAGCCGGACGCGGAAGCCCTCGTCCACCCCCGACATCTCCTGGGTGAGGTTGTTGAGCGGGCAACCGAACAGAATCACGTCCTCGGGCATCTCGTCCAGGATCGCCGTCATCACGCGCTTGAGAGCCGTGACGGGGTCCGTTGTGTCCTCGAAGTGCGCTCTCCAACGCTCCAGCATCCACGGACGGACGATCTCGTCCACGACCGCGTACCCGAGCTCCGTCTTGTTGCGGAAGTGATGATAGAGCGCGCCCTTCGTGACGCCGGTCCGCTCCAGGATGGCTTCGAGGCCCGTAGCTTGGAAGCCGTGCCGGTACATCTCGTGGAACGCGGCCTCCAGGATCTCCTGGCGGGTCCGGTCTGGATCTCTGCGCACCATGGAAGTCCTCGTGGGTCCGGATCGAAACGGCGGTCGAAGCCGCGGAGACATACCGACCAGTATGTATCATGCCTGGCTCCGCGTCAACCCCCTTCCGTGGAAGCCGCCCCGGGACCCCGAGGCGCCCCCGGGGATGGTCAGAAGGAGCGGGTCAGGGACAGGGATGCGAAGTCGTCACGACGGAGCCCATAGAGGGGATCTCCCAGAACCGCACCCCAGTAGCCCCGGAGCTCGAGGTCGACGGCCCATCCCCGAGCCACGCGTCTGTGTGCCTTGGCCAGGTGCACGCCACCGCCCGAGTCCTGGTCGAGCATGAGTCCCACGCGGAGCGACGTGTCCGACGGGTCGTTGAGAACGAGGCGGGCGCCGACATAGACATCGTCCTGGAACGGCGTCGGTGCACCCCGGCCGCGGTCGTCGTAATGGTACTCGGCGACGAGCGCGAGGTCCGCCGCGCTTCCGAGCATCCGGCGTGTCGTCCGCTCGAGGCCGCCGACCATCGCCCAGTAGCGGCCATCCGGAAGCCCGCCACGGGTGAGCGCCTCGAGCCTCCACGACCACGGCCCCGGGGCGTAGCGCGCCTCGAGCGCAAGCTGGTCGATCTGTTCGTAGCGTGGCACCGCCGTCGGCTGTCCGGCGCGCTCGTCGACCCTGAAGACCGGGTCGCGGCTGGTGCCCCGGAACGCGGACACGGCGACGTCCAGTCCGTCCGCGCCCCGGCTCCACCGTGCGGCGAGGTCCACGTGATGACGCCCGGCTCGTGATGCGTGCTCCGCCTCGGATGCCACGGGCAACGAGCCCCTCAGTCGACCCTCGCCCCCCGGATACCTCCGCTCGCGGAAGCCCGGGAGGACGTACAGGTCGAGCCGCCCCCAAGTTCGAAGGAGGGCCAGATCCACCATCGGCTGTCCCAGCTTCTCCTTCCGGTTGGGCCTCTCGACCAGGTCCCTCTGGTTGACGATGTCGACCAGGTGCTGCGACTCAGCGACGCCCCAGAACACCCGGCCGATCCCCACCCGGATCTCCGTCGCAGCCCACGACCTCTCCCAGATCATCGCACGCACGTCGACGTGCCTCCGGACCCCGTCGCCCTCGTCCCAGCGGAGGAGCGGCTCCAGCGTGAGGGACTGGGTCCCATCGCCCCATCCGACGCGCACGGACGGCCTCAGCGTGACGGAGAGATCGTGCCGCACCTGCCCCGGCAGGAGCGGGGGCTCGAGGAAGCCCCGCGTCTGCACCCTGGCCAAGCCGTGGATGGAGGTCTGCGCCGCGAGCGGCATGGCAGCGCCAATCGCCAGGGCGCAGGCCAAGGCCACCCGTGTCCGCCACCACCGCCACGACACTCCCCGGACGTCCATCTCCACCCTCCATCCCAGCTCATCGTCCGCGCATGCAGCCCGGCGTCCTCCGGGGCCCGCCGGTGCCTCCAGGGGCTCAGCCCGCGCCCTCTCAAAGGATGACCGGAAACGATGGCGCGGCGGCTCGGCGGCGCCGCGCCCGGGGTGGCCTCAGCCCGTCGGCTCGAGGAATCGCTCCTTCACCGCGTCCGCCACGCGGCGCGGTCGCCGGGTGTGTGCATCGAGCGCACACCAGATGGTGCGACCCCGGGCGAGGACCTTCTGGTCCCGCGCCCGCACGATCTCGGTGCGTCGGTGGCTCGTGGCGCCGGTCCATGCCTCCACCCAGGTTCGGGCCACGATCTCCTCCCCGGGAAGCGCCGGCGCGTCGTAGTCGACCTCGTGCCGCACGGCCACCCATACCAGCTCGTTGCTCTGTTCGGGGGAAGCCGCCGCGCGCCAGTGCGCCGCCGCCACCTCCTGGATCCAGCGGACGTAGGCGACGTTGTTCGCATGCCCCAGCTCGTCGATGTCCGCCCCCTCCACCACGAACCGCCACTCGTACCGTTGCGGTCGCGTCTCGTCCGCGTCGCTCCCGGGCCGAGGCAGGGTCACGCGCCCACCCGGTGCAGGTGCACGTCTCGCTGCGGGAAGGGAATCGAGCACCCGGCAGACTCGAGCCGCTCCTTGAGCGCACGTGTGAGGTCCCATCGCGTGCTCCAATAGTCCTCCCGTCCCACCCAGGGGCGCACCACCAGGTTCACGGAGGAGTCCGCGAGCTCGTGGACCGCGACCACGGGGGCGGGGTCGGCCAGAACCCGGGCGTCGGCGGTGACCACATCCATGCAGGTGCGAACGGCCACGCCCAGGTCGTCGTCGTAGCCCACGCCCACCACCAGGTCGATCCGGCGCGTCTGGTTGGCCGAGAAGTTCTTGATGGTCTGCCCAAAGACGCCCGAGTTGGGGACGCGGATCTCGACGTTGTCCGGCGTGGCGAGAACGCAAGCGAAGATCCCGACCTCACGCACGGTGCCGCTCGAACCCCCGACCTCCACGAGGTCGCCGACGCGGAACGGCCGGAACGTGAGCAGCATGATGCCGGCGGCGAAGTTCGAGAAGGTGCCCTGGAAGGCCAGCGCGATCGCCAGGCCTGCGGCGCCCAGCACCGCGACGAACGATGCCGTGCTGACGCCGAGCGTCGTCACCGCGGCGACCCCTACCAGCGCGATGAGCGTCAGTCGAACCATCCCGGCCACGAACGGAACCAGGATCGGGTCGACGTTCGTCCGACCCAGCGCCCGGCGCGTGAGGCCCCTCGTCCAGTTCGCGAACATCCATCCGAAGACGAGCACGGCGGCGGCGCCACCGACCCTGGGTGCCCAAGCGGCCACCGAGCTCAAGACGAGCTGCGTGAAGCTGTCCAGATCCATCCTCTCCGTCCCCCGGTTCGGGTAATCCGGCGCGCGGGGCCCGGGCGCCGACGCGTACCGCCTACGCCTCTGCGGCCTCGAGGGTCCGGGGTCCTCGCAGACACCCTTGCCCCACCGGGCGCCCTCTCCTATCCGTGCCCACCCGCGCCCCGCTTCCAACCCGGTCCGAATGCCCCGAATGTGTCCGAATCCACGCGTCGTCGCGTCGACCCTGGCCGTCGCGCTCTCGGTGGCCGCGCCCGTCGAGGGGCAAGCCATCCTCAACGTGGAGCGGCTGCAGGTCGACACGCGGGAGGGCTTCAGCGGCACGGCAACAGCGGCCGGCAGCTACGCGGCGGGCAACACCGACGTGCTTCAGCTGGACGCGGCGCTCGGGGCGGCGTACCGGGGGGCCCGCCACTGGCCTCGCCTCTTCGCGGGCGGAGAGCTGCTCCGGAGTGGGAACGGTCGGATCGTCGACAACCGATTCGCGCATCTGCGCTACGGCTATCTGTTCTCACCTCGGGTACGGTCGTTCCACTTCGTGCAGGTGCAGTCGAACAACAACCTGCTGGTGGCCTGGCGGGTCCTGGTGGGAACGGGCCTGCGTCGGCGTATCTCGATGGCCGACCGGCTGACCCTCGAGCTCGGCTCGGGGCCCATGCTCGAGCGTGAGCGCCTGGATCGCGATCGGGTCGGGTCGGGAGTCCCGCTGCAGACGAGCGTCGTGCGCCTCGCGACCGTCGGAGTCGTCCGCTGGCAGGTGGGCGCCGACGTCACGTTGCTGAACGTGGCCTACCACCAGCCGGCCGTCGGCGCCTTCGGCGACTTCCGGCTTCTGGACGACCTCACGCTGTCATCGCGGCTGGGCCGGGGGCTCTCGGTGGACGTGACGCTCAACTGGCGTCACGACAGCCGGCCGCCGCCGGAGGTGGACGGCGACGATGTGCGCCTCAGAGTGGGATTGGCCCTGGGCTGGGGTCCCTGATCGATCTCGTCGATCGCGAGCATCAACCACTGTCAACGCACCCCAACGGATAACCCGAACACAACCCGAGCGGCAGGGATGGAGGACCGGGTCGACGACGTGTCCCCGGGCCAGTTGACCGGCTCCCATTGCTCGCCACGGACCGAGAGCCCGACGATCACTCCGATCGGGACACTGACGACTCCTCCTACGAGCGCACCGGTGATGAAGGCCCCACCCGCATCAAGACAACCCAACGGCTGGTCGTTACAGGTGTCGTTGTCCAGGAAGAGCGACACAGTCCCCAGTGCGAGTGCGCCGACGGCTGTCGTGATCAAGAAGTTCCTTCCAAAGCGTCGCCGCTCGCCCAAGCTCCGCTCCACCGTACTCACGTGCTCCCGTAGGACTCGGCGCTCTCCCCTATCGTTCTCGATTTGAACGCTGCTCGGAGTGATCCCGATGAGCGTGGCCGTGACTCGTTCACCATCGGTCGTGCGGATGCGGATACGTTCGCCGATCTCCGCGGACTGCGCGGCAGCCACGACAGGCACGATACATAGCGCCCAACCCAACACCATCTGATGGGTCCTCATACTCCTCCCGTTTCGCGCCTGCCTATGACGTCACTGTCAGGAGAAGTCGCAGCCGACTCGCCGCTGACTTCTACGTATCGCTATCGTCGACAGCTTCGTCCAGCCTCGCGACGGCCGCGGCCCACTCGCCTTGGAGGCCCAGCTCAACGACCCACCGCTCCAGATACGGTCGGTCCAGGTGGGACCAGGTGCGGGATGCGAGTTGAGCCACGTCACGTCTCTGGAGCGCGGAGTCCCCTCGCTGACTCCACTCCATCTTCGCGATCAACACATCCTCGACGCTCGCCACAGTCAGATGCACACCCAGGAGTGATATCGACCGGCGCCGGGAGAATTCCTCTCGGCTGTAGGCTCGGTCGCGCCGAACGATGAAGTCGGCTTTCCAGCCCGACTCAGGCTCGATCGTGTTGAACTGCCCACGGTGCCGCCAGGCCTCAAGGGCCGCATCGCGATCCACGTACCAACCGGCCGCCAGCAATCC
>QJYK01000013.1 GCA_003248075.1 Gemmatimonadota bacterium
TTCGATCCGTCGTTCGAGAGCGTGTACCCCGCGGCGCCTTCGACCAGGGTCGACGCCTCCCGTTCCGCGAGGTTGAAGATCATGAGGTCGGGGCGAGACCCCGGCGCTCGACCGTACACGAAGGGCGTCCCCCTGGTGTAGACCAGGTTCCCGCTGATGGCCGTGAGGCCGCCGTAGTTGTCCGCCGGGACGGGAACCCGCGCCACACGCTGCGCGAGGCCGTCGAAGTCGATCGCGACGTCGCCGACGGCGCTTTCGACGCGCGCTGCGCTCTCTCCCCCCTCCGTGGTGGCACCACCCGCGGCGGCAGTGTCGATCTTCGCTTCATCGCTCCGTGGCGGGAAAGGCGCCGCCACGTCCCGGCGCAGCGCCAAGGCGAAGATGCCGGTCGTGCGGTCCGTCGCGTAGTCCCACTCCACGGAGCTGACCTGCGGTGCGTACTCGCGGTCGCTGAGGAAGAAGAGATAGTCCCCCGCCGGGTCGAACACGGGCTCCGTGGCGTTGAACAGGTCGCTGGTCACGGCGTGCAGCGCGCCGTCGTCCACGCCGTAGATGTAGATCGAGCGATAGCCGCTCGCGTGGCTCAAGCTGAACGTGAGCCAACGGGAATCCGGTGACCACGTGTGGTCGAACAGGTTGCCGGTGGAATCCCGCGCGACCCTCGTGACGCGCTTGCTCGCCACTTCCAGCATCCAGAGCTGGCCGGACTTGTCGGAGAACGCGAGGCGCTCGCCGTTCGGCGACCAGCTCGGGGGGTAGCGCATCTGATCGCCGTTCGTCGTGAGGCGTTCCGGCGTGCCCCGCCCATCTTGATCGACAAGGTAGAGCTCCTCCTCTCCACTCATGTCGGAGATGAACGCGATCTTGCGTCCGTCGGGGGACCAGCGGGCGCCCTTGTCGTGCGCCGTCGAGCTGTGGGTCAGGTTGCGCGTGGGGCCGTGCTCCGCCGGCACGGTGAAGATGTCGCCGCGTGCCGTGAAGAGCGCCCGACGCCCGTCGGGGCTCAGCGCCGCGTCCTCGATGTCGCCGGCCACGGACTTGTGCACCGGGCGCGCTGCGAGACCGTCGCCGGGGACCGTGATGTCGAGCTTTCGATCCTCGTTCGTGCGGGTGTCCAGGACGTGCAGCTCACCGGCCAGCTCGTAGACGATGCGCCCGTCCCCGTCGGCGCTGGGCCAACGTACGTCCCAGGTCGTCTCGTGTGTGACCTGGACGAGATCGCTGCCGTCGGGCCGCACCGAGTAGAGGTTGAGCTTGTCGTCCCGGTCCGACGCAAAGTAGATGCGGTCCCCCACCCACATGGGATCGCGGTCGGTGCGCACGTTGCGGGTGATGTTCGTGGCCGCGTGGCTGGTGAGATCGAAGGTCCATAGGTCCTCGGCCCAGCCGCCCTCGTAGCGCTTCCAGGCGCGGAAATCGCGGAAGAGCGGGGAGTAGACGACCTGCCTGCCGTCCGGTGACAGGTCGCCCGCGCCGGACTGCGGCATGGGATAGGGGACCGGCAGCCCGCCTTCCGCGGGCACGTGGTACAGACGGTTGGCGCCCAGGGTCCAACCGTCCCGCAGGCTGCGGAAGACCACGGACTGGCCATCGGGGGTCCAGCCGTAGACCTGGTTGTCGTAGCCCCAGCGGGGTGGCAGCGGGCCCTGGGCCGGGAAGAAGGTGAGCTGCTTCGGTACGCCGCCCGACGAGGGAATCACATAAACCTGCTCGTCCCCGTCGTACTGGCCAGTGAACGCGATCCACCTACCGTCGGGGGAGTACTTCGCGAACAGCTCGAGCCCGGGGTGGGCGGTGAGGCGGACGGCGTCGCCGCCAGCCGCCGGAGCGGTCCACAGGTCCCCCGCATAGGTAAACACCACGCCGTCGCGGTGGATGTCGGGGAATCGGAGCAGCTTGGTCTGCGCGGAGGTCGGAACGGCGTGCGCGAGAACGAGCAAGAAGGCGAGGCGGAGGGCCGGGCCCCCGTCGCGATCGATCGAGCACCTCATGACAGTCTCCTTCGGAAATCGGCATTCGCGAGCATCGGGGTGGTCCCCGCCCATGCTGCATCCTCCAACCCGTGCGCCCGAGCGACAAGGGTGAGACGCCCGCCATCCGGCTCGGCTCTTCTCCGCGTCGGAGGCTACGGTACTCGCGCAGGCCGCCGGCCCGACCGAATATTCACGCCGACGAACGCCGTCGAAGCGGACGCTCCGTTCGGCGCCGACGTACGACCTCAGAACCGACCGAGCCAACGAGGGGTGTCTCGATGCGTGCTCCGCTGGTCACCGTGGCACTCACCGCCATCTTCACCGCCTGCGGCGACGGCGGGGAAGCCTGAGCCCAGACGTGGATTGTCGGGAGCCGCGATGAGAACCGCATGGGTCGGAGTCACGACCGTCCTGGCTGGCCTCGTCGTGGGGGTCGCGGCGCTTCGGGCCGGTCCATCCCGGTTCGGCTTCTCCGACCGGGTCGAGCGACACTATTTCCCCGAGGTCACCACCGGCCCTGCCGAGCCTTCATGGAGCCCGGACGGCGAGTGGATCGCGTTTTCGATGCAGGGCGACATCTGGAAGGTCCCGGTCGCGGGCGGAGAGGCCGTCGCACTGACCGGAGGCCCTTGGTACTACTTCGAGCCGGCCTGGAGCCCGGACGGCCGGCGAATCGCGTTCACGATCGACACCGGCGGCAACCTGGACATCGGAGTCGTCGACGCAGACGGTGGGTCTGCGCTGCGACTCACCGAGCGTCCGAGCCCCGAGCTCAACCCCGTGTGGACGCACGACGGAAGCGCGATCCTCTTCGCCACCGCCGCTGAAGGCTCCTTCGACATCCAGAGGATCCGCATCGCGGACCGCAGGGTGTCGAACGTGGTCGGCGGGCGCGGGAGCCAGATTCAGCCCGCGGTGTCGCCGGACGGACGGACCCTCGCCTTCGTCGCACCGGTGCGGGGCCGCCTCGGCACGGGAGGTATCTGGACACAGACGCTCGGCGAGAGCGGCGGTGTCAGCGGCGAGGCGACGCTGGTGTACTACGACGAGGCGGAGTACCGCACGCGCCCTCGGTGGACGCCCGATGGTCGAGCGTTCGTGTTCGGCTCCGATGAGAAGGGCTCGAACGACATCGGGCTGGTTTCGGCGAAGGGCGGCAACCCGGTCGTGCTGACCCACGATCCGATGGGGGAGTTCTCGCCGGAGCCGTCACCCGACGGGACGCGACTCGCCTTCGTCTCGAACCGGACCGGGCCGACGACCCTCTACACCGCACCCATCGGGGGCGGGCCCGAGTCGTCGTGGCACCCGGTCGAGATCACGGCCCGTCGCCCCGTCCACCCCGGCGGCCGCGTCCGAGGCGAGGTCGTGGACGAGGAGGGGAGGCTCACGCCGGCGCGGATCCAGCTCGTGGCGTCGGACGGCCGCTCGTACGCGCCCGCGGACGGCTTCGCGCGCGTCATGGCGGTGACCGAGACCCACTACTTCCACACGAATGGCCGCTTCGAGGTCGAGGTGCCGGCGGGACCCGTGGAGGTGGTCGCGCTCCGTGGTCCCGAGTACGCGCCCGTACGACAGACGGTCCAGGTAGCGCCCGGCACGGCCGCGACCCTCGGCCTTCGGCTCCGACACTCGGTGGACATGCCGGCCCTGGGCTGGTATTCCGGAGACACCCACGCGCACGCGTACCACCAAGGCCGCTTCGGACTCACGCACGAGTCCCTGTTTCTCCAGTCACTGGCCGAAGATCTGCACATGACGCATGTGCTGATCCATATGGACGGGACTCGGCTCATGGGGAGCTGGCCCGACCTGACCGGCGAGCCGAACGGCGTTTCGACCCCGGACCACCTGCTCCAGTACTCCGAAGAGTTCCGCGGTTCACTCGGCCACATCGGAATGTTGGGCCTGGAAAGATTCATCCTGCCGCTCATCGGGGGCGCCGCCGGCACGCCCTTCGACCCCCCGGCGAGCGACGGCCCATACCTGGTCGGCGCGCGACAGCAGGGCGGGATCGCCGGCTTCATGCACCCGTACCTCGACGGCGACGACGATCCCGCAAGCTGGTCGGGGTCGCTGATCCCGGTCGACGTGGCGTTGGGCCTGGGGGACTTCTACGACGTGGCCAGCCTCTACTCGAACGAGGCCCCCTCGGCTCGGATGTACCACCGCCTGCTGAACGCGGGCTTCCGCCTGGCCGCGACCGGCGGTACGGACAACTTCCCGGACGTGTGGCGTGACCCGCCGCCGGGGACGGATCGGACCTACGCCCGCGTCGACGGCCGCTTGACCGTGGCGTCCTGGCTGGACGCGGTGAGGGCCGGACGGACCTTCGCCACGACCGGACCCATCGTCCTTCTGGACGTGGACGGCAAGGATCCCGGTGACGAGCTCCATCTCCCGGCCGGAGCGCCACCATCGGTGCGCGTGACGGTCCGCTGCGCCTCCCTCACGCCGCTGGACACGCTGCGCGTGTACGTCAACGGCGATGTCGCCGCGGAGCAGACACCGTCGCTTTCGGCCGCGGATCGGCCCAGGCCCCTGGTGCTGGAGACGTGTCTCGACCGGCGCGTGGCCGTGCCGGACGGGGGCTGGATCGCCGCCACCGTCAGGGGCCCCAC
>QJYK01000087.1 GCA_003248075.1 Gemmatimonadota bacterium
GGCACCGCCGTGGCGTGGGCGTCTTGGAGCCATGTGCGTGCGACGGCTGCGTGACAGGAGCCGCACGTCTCGCCCTGGTTGGCGACGTATACTCGGGCCTCGTGATCCGATGCCGGAAGCGTACGGTGCGCCTCATGGCACCCCACGCACGAGGTCGAGTCCGCGTGTGGGTCGGTCGGCGGCAGGCGGGGCTCGAAGTGACATCCCGCACAGGTGGCGCTCAGGCGACGCCGTCCGTCCGCGGTGTCGAGGTCGGAAACGGGGGCGACGTCGTGCACCCCATGGCATTCGGCGCAGTCGGCGTTCCCCTCCTCGCTGTGGATCCCCTGCTGCCAGGCGGCGAGGGCGTCCTCGTGGCAGCGGGGACAGCCGATCGTGCTCGCGGTCGCCGGATGCGGGTAGCGTCCCGCGAAGCCCGAATGGCAGTCCACGCAGCGCTGGTCGCGGTGCGCGGACGTCCCCAGGAGCGCCGCGGGGGCGTAGAGCTTCTCGGCGTCGGGCAGGGTGGGCACGTGCTGTCGGAGTAGCTCCAGCTCGGCGTGACAGCGCTCGCACGAGGCCTGCGCCCACAGCGCCGGGGCAACGGCGGCGACCCAGGCGAGGCAGAGCGTGGCGAGCGCGGCGCCTCGAATCGGGGACACGGCCCTCCTCTCGCCGGCCCTCACGTCTCGACTCCGTACTTCCGCAGTCGATTCCGGATCTGGTGGCGGCTCAGCCCCAGAAGCCTCCCGGCCTCGGTGCGATTCCCCTCAGCCCGGCTGAGGGCCTCCAGGAGCAGGCTGCGCTCCAGGTCGTCCAGGTCGATGCCCTCCGGACCCAGTACGAGGCTCCCGGCCCCGCCAGGGGGCGTCGGGGAATGCGTGATCTCGGGGGGCAGGACTCCTTCCGAGATCGTCCGTCCCTCGGTGAGCAGCACGGCGCGCTCGATGACGTTGAGGAGCTCGCGTACGTTGCCCGGCCACGTGTGCTGCTCGAGCATCTCCAGGGCCTCCGGCGAGAACCCCTCCACGCGCTTGCCGAACTCCGCATTGAAGCGCTCGATGAACGCGGTGGCGAGGAGGGGAATGTCCGAGGCACGGTGTCTGAGCGGCGGGAGCTCGATGGGGAGCACCCGGAGCCGGTAGAAGAGATCGGCGCGGAAACGACCCCCCGCGACCTCCTCCTCGAGCCGGCGATTCGTGGCGGCCACGATACGCACGTCGACCTGCAGGTCGTCGGTTCCCCCGACCCGTCGAAACGTCCGGTCCTCGATGAACCGGAGGAGCTTGCTTTGCACTCCGAGCGACAGCTCACCGATCTCGTCGAGGAACAGCGTGCCCCCCGCGGCGACCTCCACGAGCCCCCTCTTGAGCGCGCGCGCGTCGGTGAAGGCGCCCCTCTCGTGCCCGAACAGCTCCGACTCCATGAGCGTCTCGGCCAGGGCCGAGCAAGTCACGTTGACGAATGGGCCTTCGGCACGGGGGCTCAAGCGGTGGATGAGGCGTGCCATCACGCCTTTTCCGGTCCCGGTCTCACCCAGGAGGAGCACGGTCGCAGAGCCCGCCGGCGCGACCCGCTCCGCGAGCTCGAGGGCCTGGCGCATGGCGGGACTCGTCCCGATGACTTCACCGGACAGGCCCCGCTGTTTGCGCAGGGCGCGCACCTCCCGGCGCAGCCGTGTCCGTTCGAGGGTCGCCGCGAGCGTGGCCTCGAGGCGCTCCAGGGAAAACGGCTTCTCCAGGTAGTCCTGCGCGCCGAGCTTGAGCGCCTCCACGGCCGAGGTCACCGTCGCATGGGCCGTCATCATGATGCAAGGCACGTCCCCTTCCTGGGCCAGCTCCTGAAGCAGCTGGGAGCCATCACCATCCGGGAGGCGGATGTCCAACAGGGCCGCGTCGGGATGGGAGCCGGCGAGCACCCGCCTCGCCTCCGCGATCGTGCCCGCGCTCGAGACCGCGTAGCCCTGCCGGACGAGTCGGGCCGACACCACGTCCCGGATGAGGTCGTCGTCGTCCAACACCAGGATCCGCGGGCCCATCAGGCGACCCCTGCCACGGCTTTGCCGGTGAGGGGCAACGTGATGAGCACGGTCGTCCCTCGGCCGGGTCTGCTCGTCAACTCGAGCCCGCCACCGTGCGCGGACACGATGCGAGCGACCAGGGGCAGGCCGAGCCCCGTGCCCAACGGTTTTGTGGAGTAGAAGGGGCGGAGGGCCGCCTCGACCTGGCCAGGATCGAGGCCGGGCCCGGTATCCGAGATCGAGATCTGCACGCGGTCCCCCGGGGCCCGGGTCGCCGACAGGGTGATCACGCCCCCGTCGGGCATCGCCTCCACCGCGTTGGCGAGTACGTTCACGACGGCCTGTCGCAGCCTGCGCGGATCTCCGGCCACGGCCAACGGTTCGCGGCCGTAGTCCCGGCGCAGCTCCACCCGCTCTCGTCCCGGGACGCCGGCGAGCTCCACCAGGGCCTCGTCCAGGAAGTCGGCCACGGCGACGTCCTCCGTCTCGAGCACCACGGGCTTCGCGAGCGCGAACAGGTCCTGCATGGTTTCCTGGAGGTGCTCGAGCTGGCTTTCGACAGCCCCGAGCATGCGCTTGCCTCCCGCGTCGAGGCTGTACTCTGCCTGGAGCACGTCCACAGCGGTGCGGATCGAGGCGAGGGGACGCTTGAACTCGTGCGCCATCTCTGCGGCCAGCTCGCCGACCTCGGCCAGCCCCTCCCGGGCCTCCAGGAGCCGATGGGTGTCGTCGGCCCGCTCCGTCGCTTCTCTCAGCATGACGTGCATGTGGTGCATCGGAGCCACCACCTCGCGCTCGAACATGGTGACCACCGCCACCGCCACGACCAGGAGGCTCACCGCCATGAGGCCGATGCCCAACCGAGCCCCTCGCTGCATGGCCGCGCGCGCGGCGGCGACCGAGAACTCCACCTCGAGGACCGCGGGCTCCGGGATGGAGAGTGGGAGGAAGACCCGCACGGATCCTTCGCGCTCGTCGGTCTTCACGAGCCCGCCTCGCGGAAGCTGATGGGCAGCGGGGATCCACACCGACGGGGTGCGGGAGCCTTCCTCGTACCGGTCCGACGACAGCAGGATGTCGCCCCCCTCGCCATAGACCCTGGCAACCGTCACGGCGCCATCGGCCTGCAGGAGGGCGAGGCTGTGGCGGGCGGGCTCCAGACGTCCGAGGCGGAGGGCGGATTCGACCGTGGCCTGGGTCGAGGCCGCGGCCAGGAGGGCCTGGTGCTGGGACGCGGCCAGCGCCTCGTTCTGCCAGTAGCGGAAGGAGAGATAGGTAGAGGCGCCGAGGACCGCCACGACCGCGCCGACCAGCGTGACGAAGACCTTTCCGCGCAGGGGGAGGGACCGAAGTCGCGCCGCCCGTCTCATGCTGCGCCGCCTCCGAAGCGGCAGGCCGATGGCCAAGGGGCGGAGGGTCTTGTGAAAAATAGTGCGAATTCGCCCGGGGGGGTAGTCGGCTGAGCGGGATCGCGCAGATCCCTCGCGCGAAGCGGGCCTGGGCGCCGACACGGTGGGACAAAGCGAACGGCCCCGACCGAACGGTCGGGGCCGGTGCGCGGATCGGGCCGCATCGCGGCGTGTCAGGCGAGGAAGAGCAGGGCGATCAATGCGGTCGCGTCCGCCACCACAGCCGTCGCGAATCCGCGCCGCCAGAAGAGGGCTCCGAAGACCGTCCCCGGGACCGCCACCGCCGCCACGAGAAACGTGACCGTGCGCGAGGCTGTGGGGAAGCCGAGCGATACGGCTCCGGGCGCGTACAGGGCGACCTGGACGGCTGCCGCAGCGAGCACCGCACCGACTGCGGCACCGGTCTGACCGACCCTGCCCCAGCGAAGCAGGATCCACGCGACCGCCGTGACCACGCCGAGCCGCAGGAGCACCTCGTCGAGCAGCGCGTGGCCGACCGCGACCACCACCGTGCCTGCAGCCGCCGTGGGGGCTCCGGGGGCCGCGAACGGCGCGGTCAGCAGACCGACGGTGGCGCCGGCCAGGAGCCCGACCAGCAGGTCGGCCGGCGTCCAGCGCCGTGGGGCCACGCTGCGCCGCGCGCCCACGTTGGGCAGCTGCCTCAGCAGCCAGAGCGCCCCCGTCACCAGCGGACCCGCGACCCACACCGCCAGGGCGGCGGAGAGCAGGACGGCCCCGGTCTCGGTGAAGCGCACATGGGTGCCCCAGATCTCGGGGCGGTCGGCGAGGAAGGTGACGAGGAGCGCCGCGAAGCTGCCCGCGACCACCACGGTCCCCACCCTGTGCTCCTGCCAGCGGGCATAGGCGTTGCGCAGCGCGCGCCACGCGTGTCCGGCGGCGAACGCCAGGATCGTCGCGCTCGCGATCCAGCCGAGCCCCGAGCCGATCAAGGCCCCGGTCCGGCCCGTGTATCCCGCGATGAGGGTCATCGCCACCCACACGGCGGCGAGCCACGCGATCGCGAGACCCGGGACGGCGTACAGCCCGGCCAGCGCCAGGTCGCGCAACGCTGCCCGCGGAGACGTTCCGAAGGGGCGACCGAGGTAGCCCAGCGCTGCCCCGTGGAGCAGTCCGAGGATGGCCCCCGCGAGGAAGAGGACCGTCGCGTTCATGAACAGAGCGTGCCCGCTCAGGCGTCCGGACAGCGTCATCACGGCGACCAGAACGCCCCCGAGCGCCACGCCACCCCCCATGCCCGACAGGACCAGCGTGCGCCCATGGATCCCGATCGTCCGCGGTAGGGCCGTGCCGCGGGGCTCCTCCGAGTGGATCGTCGCCGCGCTCATCGTCTGCTCCTTGTGTTCCGGAAGCCCGGTGCCTCCGTTTCGACGGAACAGAGGTTCAATGAGCGTGCCGTGGCGCCGTGCGCCGCCCTAAAACCATGATTAGCAGTCAGATCGTCCGTCTCGTCTCAGAAAACAGACGAGACGGCAGACCCGCGGCTCCGCGCGAGGCTGCGCGGTCCGGACGCGCGAAAACGCGCACCCCCTCGGGGGAGGCCGGACCGCGGTCGCGGATCAGCGGGGGGGTCAGACCCGAGCGGCGCGGGCGTCCAGGTAGGCCCGGATGCCGCGGTACTGTCCGTCCCCGTCCAGGCCCGCTTCGCGGATGACGTCGTCCCCTGCGCCGCTCCCCAGATAATGACCCTTCTGGAAGGGGTGCATCGTGTGCGCCAGCCCGAGATCGGAACGGATCCAGCGGTACATCGTCTGGCGGGTGAAGCCAGTGATGCCCATCGCCTCGCGTGAGCGCTCGTCGTCGATGACGGTCGCCCTTTCGGCCTCCGACCTGCGGTCGAACAGCTCCGGGCTGGCCACGTACACCACCTCGAGGTCGACGCCGTCCTCGAGCAGGCGGGGCAACGTGTCCTGCACGAAGGCGAGGGTCACGCCGGATCCCTGGAGCACCACCGTGCCGTCCCGCGCTCCCGAGGCCGCCCGCAGGGTGTACACCCCACCTGCCGCGGCGGACGCCGGGGCGAGCCCGAGCCCCTCCCGGTCCAGCACGGGCTCGCTCGGCCGGGTGACGAAGGGCACGATCACGGCGGGCCGCGCGCGCAGCGCCGCGGCCATGAGGGGCCAGATCTCCTGGGGCTCCCACGGTGTCAGCGTGACCGCGGTGCCCTGCACGTAGTTCTCGATGTGGAGCTGCAGAGCCTGGGGGTCGGCATGGGTAGGCCCGTCCTCGCCCGTCTTCATCCCCGCGTGTCCGCACTGGAGGATGAAGGTCCGGTATGGTCCTGGCTCGACCTCCTGGCGCATCTGCTGGCTGATCGCGTGGACCCGAGACGGGATGTGGCCGAGCGGGCTGATGAAGGCCCCGTAGGAGGCGCCGGCCCCGATGTGCCGTCCGAATCCCGAGATCCCGGTCAGGATGCAGGAAAGGCCGTCCTCGCAGATCCCGCCCATGCTCAAGGAACGGCCGCCCGGGTTGTCGCGGGTATGGAAGAAGCCCGGGGGGAAGCCCTTCGCGCCTCCGGACACGGCTGTGGAGTCCAGGAGGTCGGCGGCTCCGAGCAGGATCGCCCCCTGTGAGGCGTGGTTCAGGTATCCCAGGACGGCTCCGAGCTGGGTTCGCAGCGGCGTCGCGTCGCCCACGAAGAGGCGGAGGTCCTCGGGAGTCTCCTCGGTGTTGGCCGCCACGAAGATCCGCTCGACGTCGGGCACGTCGGCGCGAGGCGTCCGGGCCCGCGCCTCGAGCCGCCCGGCGGCGTCGGCGAGGCGGCCTGCGAGCGCCACACACATGTCGCGCTCCTCCTCGACCTTCCCGCGGATGCGAGAGAGCGTATCCCAGTAACACTCCTCCACTTCGACGCGGTTCTTGGGGTCCTTCGGGGTCCGCAGCTCCCGAGCCTCCTCGCCGAACAGGGGCGCCATCGCCTCCCGCCACGCGTCTGCGCCCATCTTGTGGCCGCCTCCGTGGGACTTCTTGCCGGTGACACCGTACCTCCAGCCCTTCTCGGTGCGGTAGACGACCGCGGTCGGCTGGCCGTTGTCGAGCGTCAGCGCGCGCCGCTGTCCCGTCAGCACCAGCGCCATGTCGAAGCCGTCGGTGACGTGGATGACGTTCCAGTCGTGGAGGTAGAAGAACTCCATGGGGTCCCATTGGACGTACTCGCCCGGTGTGTCGCCCTCCCGGGTTACCCGATCCGAGTCGATGGAGGCCTGGTTCCAATCGAGATGGCAGATCAGGTTCGACAGCCCGGAGGCACCGGCCGACGCCACGGACTCGTAGACGCGGCCCGGGGTGAGGCCGCCCTCGCCCTCGATCATGTGCACGCGAGGCGCGTCACGGCCGTAGGTATCCGCGGCGGCGAAGGCCAATCCCGCCGAGCTGCCCACCCCCACGCCCGAGGGGCCCGTGGCCAGTCGCACGAAGGGCGTCATCGGCGTCGGGTGTCCGTCCAGGGGCTTCGATTCGAACCGCCTGAACAGGGGCGTGTCGTGCGTCGGGTTCCGGCGAAAGCCGAGGAGGTCCTCCAGGCGCAGGCGAAAACGCCGCTCCGACGGCAGCAGCTCGGGACGACCGATGCGCGCGACCTCGTCCCGCAGCGCCCACATCCCATACAGACCCGTGGCCTTGTGGCCCGCGGCGAACGAGACCAGGTCCTGGTCGTCCCGTACGGGATCAGAGAGATCGTAGTCCAACCCATCGAACAGCAGCGCCGTGAGGATGTGCCCGGCGGAAACCGACCCGCCCGGGTGTCCCGACTGGTGGTAGTTGAACTGGGTCGCGACGATCGAGCGGTAGATCAGGTCGAAGCGCGTCATGTGGGCGCGTACTTCGGCCCCGGGGATGTCCTCGTCGGGCCGGTCGACCTCGATCCATTCAGCCCGGCGAGGGCCGAAGGCTCGGCTCATGATGTCTCCCTTCGGTGAATTACGGGTTTCTCGGGTCCTAGAGCGTCAGCCGCTCCCCGGAAGCCACGAACGCCTGGAATCCGTCGGCGTCATGGGCCGCGACGCCGATCCGGCGCACCGCCTCCACCAGCTCGTCGTCGCTGTTGGCGATCGAGAGCCTTAGGTAGTGCTGACCTTCGCTCCCGAGCGTGCTGAAGGAGCGGCGGTCCATGGTGGCCACCTGGTATCGATAGAGCAGGAACAGCTGAAAGAGCGTGGCGGGGCTGGTGCGGTCCCTCACGCCCTGGGGCAGCTCGTCGAAGGCCTGTTGCGCGCCCAGGCGCTCCACGACCCCCTCGATGTTCGGGAAGGCATAGAACGCACCCTTCGGGTTCTGGCAGCGCACGCCGTCGATCCTGTTCAGGGCCGGAACGACCAGGTCTCGGCGCCGCTGGAACGCGTCGACCATCTCCTGGATGGCCGGCGGGCTCAGGGGCGACTCCAGTGCCTCGACCGCACCCCACTGGTTGTAGGGTGGGATCGACGCGAAGTAGTTGATCGCCAGGCGACGATGCACCTGGGCTTCCTCCACCGTGGGGTAGACGGCCCATCCGACCCGGCCGCCCGTCCACGCGTACGTCTTCGAGACCCCCGACGCGATGATGGTCCTGGACTCCATCCCCGGGATGGACGCGATCGAGACGTGGCGGTCGCCATCGAAGGTGATCGCCTCGTAGGACTCGTCGGAATAGACCCGGACATCGGGACCCGTCTTCTCGATCAGGAGCTCGGAGAGCTCCTGGAGCTGCTCCCGCGTCGCGACGCCGCCGGTGGGATTGGACGGGAAGTTGAGGAAGATCAACCCGGTTCGCTCACTCAGGAGCGGCTCAAGCTCCGTTCGGGTCAAGCCGAATCCCTGGTCCTCCCGAAGCACCACGGGAACCGGCACGCATCGGAAATACGGGACGAACGACTCGAAGAGCGGGTAGCCAGGGGACGGGTAGATGACCTCCTCGTCCGCCTCGCTGTAGGCCATGTGGGCGAATCCGATCGGCGGCCGTCCTCCGGGATAGACCACGACGCGCGCCGGGTCGACGTCGAGACCATGTCGCTCGCTGACCGAGCGCGCGACGGCTGCGCGGAGCTCGGGGATGCCCTGCGGGTCGCAATAGGTGGTCTGTCCGCGGTCCAGCGATCTCTTGACGGCCTCCGCGATGTGACGCGGCAGCGGGAAGTCCGGTTGACCGAGGTTGCACCGGATCACGCGCTCGCCGGACGCTTCCACCCTGGCGATCAAGGCTCCGAGGGCGAAGGCCTCCTCGGTCCCGATCCGGCTGACCCGGTCGGCAAAGAGCGTGGGCGTGATCCGCGCGGCAGTTGGGGCTGCGCACATTCGGTCGGGCCTCCCGTCGAGGATGCGGCCGGCGGGGACGAGCCCCGGTCTTCGGTTTTCAAAGCTACGGTCGCCACCGGCTCGCATGAAGTGGTCAATGGGGGCCGGCGAGGTCGGGAGTCCTCCGTCGCCAGGTCGCCGCCGCGGCGACCAGGGTCCGTTGCCCGGCGTGGGTCGGCCCGAGATCTTCCGCCATGGACCTGACGTTTCCCGATCCATCCCACGCCGAGCTGGCCGCTGCGTACCTCCAGCTGACCGTCACGCTGGGGCTGGTCGGGCTGTGCGTGGCCCTGCAGCGACGCTATCGGAAGCCCTACTTCGGGGCATGGGCGGTGGCGTGGGCGCTCTTCGGGCTCCGCCTCGCCGCGATCGTCAGCTTCCTCCATACAGGATCGCCTGGCTGGCTGTACTGGCACCAGGTGACCACCGGTTGGACGGCGCTCGCGGTGTTGTGGGCCGCACTGGTCTTCTCACGCGGTGCCCAGTGGCGGCCCGTGTTTCTCCTGGCGCTCCTGTTCCCGCCGGTCTGGTCGTATGCCGCCATCTACCGCATGGAGAACTTCCTGCTGGCGGCCGGTCCCGCGGTGCTCTTCCTGAGCGTGGCCACGGCGTGGACCGCGTGGGCGTTCTTCCGATACGACCGGGAGGTCGACTCGCCGGCCGCACGCGCGCTGACCGTCGTGCTGCTGCTTTGGGCGATCCACCATCTGGACTACCCGTTCCTCCGGGCACGCGGGGCGTGGAATCCCTGGGGGTATTACCTCGACCTGATCTTCGAGCTGGGGCTGGGGGTCGGCATCCTCTTCCTCGTTCAGGAGGACCTGGACCAGGGACTGCGGACGCTCACGTCCCTGTCGGCCGAGCTACAGCGCCGCGGCATCGATGGCGAGACGGTTCCCGAGGCCGTCCTGCGCCGCGCGCTGGGCCTTCGCGGAGTGCATGGCTCCGCGCTCTATCTCGCCTCCGAGGGGCAGGGGAGCTTCACGCACGGGGCCGGTGTGTGCGCGCTGTGGCCGTTCGAGAAGCCACCGGAAGTGGCCTGGCGGGCGGTCGCGCGCGTCCGGACCAGCGGGGCGCCCGAGGTGATCAAGGGACGCGAGCACACGCGCGAGCGCGCACCGTGGGCCCATCCGTATACCGCTGCACTCCCGATCCTCAGGGGCTCCGACGTTGCGGGCGCCCTCGTGGTCGTGGGAGAGGCGCGGGACCCGTTCACGGCGCTCGACACGCCCTTCCTGCTGGCGTTCGGACAGCAGGTAGGGGCGGCGCTGCTCAACGCGGACCTCTACCAGAGCCTGGAGGAGCGCACAGCCGAGCTGGAACGGCTCCAGAGCCGGATGGTCCGGCAGCACGAAGAGGAGCGGAACCGGCTCTCCCGCGAGCTTCACGACGAGACGGCGCAGGTGTTGGCGGCCGTGAACATGCAGCTCGGCCTTCTTCGCGAGAAGGGGGACGCGTCCATCGCCGGCGCCTTGGATCGCGCGCGGGGATTGGTGAGCGAGGGCATCCGGAGCATCCGGAGCGTTACCCGAAACCTGCGCCCGACCGCGCTCGACGACCTGGGCCTCCTTCCGGCGCTGCGGGCCCTCGCGCGCGATTTCGGCGAGGGGCAGGACGCCATGGCCGTTTCGTTCGCCGCGGAGCTCGGACTTCCGCGCGTTCCCGTGGACGCTGAGCTCGCCCTCTTCCGGACCCTGCAGGAGGCCCTGTCCAACGCGGCCCGGCATGGGCGCTGTAGCCGAGTGGATGTGGTCCTGGCCCATGCCGACGGCCACGTGGTGCTCGACGTCCGCGACGATGGGGTGGGCTTCCCGGTCGACGACCCGAAGGGAATGAACAGGGCGCGAGGCGGTCTCGCCGGGATCCGGGAACGGATCGGGGCTGTCGGGGGTGACCTCACCCTGGAGAACCTCCCGGAGGGTGGTGCGCACGTCAGGGTGAGCGTTCCGGCCTGCGCGAGCGAAGGGGCCGACACCGGAGGAGGGCAGGGGTGAGCGAATCCCGGATACGTGTGATCATCGCCGACGACCACGCCGTCGTGCGCCAGGGGATCCGCCACGTCCTCGAGGAGGTGCCCGGCCTCGACGTGGTGGCGGAGGCGGGCCAGGGGGACGAAGCGATCCGGCTGGTCGAAGAGCACGTTCCCGACCTGCTCCTGCTCGACATCTCCATGCCGCACAAGACCGGCCTGGACGTGACCAAGGAGCTCCGAGCCGGTGGCTCCGAGGTGGGAATCCTGGTCCTGTCCATGCACGACAACCCCGAGTACGTCCTCGAGGCCGTGCGCTCGGGCGCGGACGGCTATGTCCTGAAGGACGTCAGCCCCTCGGAGCTTCGCGAGGCCGTGCAGACCGTGCACGAGGGAAGGGAGTATTTCACCGACCGCGTGACCCACCAGCTCAGTGTGGCGCTGAGGGAGGAGCTGGAGCGGGAACGCCGCCAGGGAAGGCTGGATCAGCTGACCGGGCGGGAGCGCGAGGTGCTCGTGCGTGTGGCCAATGGGCGGACGAACCGCGAGATCGCGGAGGAATTCGGGATCAGCCCGAGGACGGTCGAAACCCACCGGGAGCGGGTCATGGCGAAGCTGCGTATCCGGACGGTGGCCGGGCTGACGCGGTTCGTCGTCGAGAACGGGCTCGGGGAAGCGGAGACGTCGTAGGCCGACCGGCCCCGGGCGGGCCGGGCGGTCTGTCCGGTGTTTCCCGCCGGCGCGTAGGGCGTCCTCGGTACGTACTTCCCCCCACCGGGTCCTTCGGGGTTGTCCGAATTACCGCACGTGCCCGCCGTTCCTAGCTTTTCGCCGTACGTGAGCGGAACCGGCGGGTCCCTCCCGCCATCGATTCAGCGCCGCCCAGGCGGACGGAAAGCGAGCGATCCCATGACCATCACGAGCGTTTCCGGGGGGCGGCCCGTCGGCCGCTGCCTCGTGGCTGCGATCCTCACGTCGGCGTTTCTGACGTCACCCCTTGCGGGTCAGGCAGCCCGAGACACGCGGGGCGCCAACTCCGACACCCTGGTCTTTCGCGTCGATCCGATCGTGGTGACGGCCACCCGGGGCGCGCGGGAGGCCTCCAGGATTCCGCAGCCCGTATCCGTCGTCCAGCAGCGCGAGTTGGTCCGGAAGATCCCGAACACGGTCACCGACCTCTTCCGCACCCTTCCCGGGCTCGACGTCACGGGCGTGGGCGTGAACCAGGGTCGGCCGCAAATCCGCGGGCAGCGGGGTCAGAGGATCCTGCTCCTCGAAGACGGGCTGCGGCTCAACAACTTCCGGCGGCAGCAGGACTTCGGTGAGCTGCCGGCGCTGGTGGACGTGACGGGCGTGGAGCGCGTGGAGGTGGTCCGCGGACCCGCGTCGGTGCTGTACGGGTCCGACGCGATCGGGGGCGTCGTCAACATCATCACCCGTTCCCCGAGGGAGGAGGGGCTGCACGGCACGGCCTCCCTCAAATACGGCGACGTCGAGGCGCAGAAGGCCGGGTCCGCTCGGATCTACGGTCGCTTTGGCGCCGTCAGCGTGCGCGCCGGCGGGACGGTCCGCGAAGCCGACCCTTACAGAGCCCCGTCCGGGAGCTTCGGCGGGATCGAGCTCGAGAACGAGACCGAGGTGCTGAACAGCGGCGTTAGGGATCGCTCGGTGGACGTGCGTCTGGGGTGGGAGCCCCAGGGCCACCACTCGGTATTCGGCAAGTTCGAGCGCTATGAGGCCGACGACGCCGGCTTCGGGAGCGTCGATCCGGCGCTGTACGACCCTGGCGCACCCTCCATCGACATCACGTATCCTTCGCAGACATGGTCCAAGCTCACCGCCGGCTACCTGGGTCGCGAGCTCGGCACCGCCCTCGCCGACCAGGTGCAGGTGTTGGCGTACGGGCAGGACAACGAGCGGAATCTGGACCTGGCGTTCGCGCTGGGTCTCGGGCCCGGCGCCCGCATGGACATCCTGAACCAGAACTTCACCGACATCCGGACGTACGGGTTCCGCGCCGAGGCTCGCAAGTTGGCGACGCCGGACCTGCTCCTGACCTACGGCCTGGATGTCGTGACCGAGCGCGCCGACGGTACCGACTTGAACACGACCACGATCACCGGCTTCGGGCCCTCGCCGATCGTCGACACCAGCGACCGGCCGCAGCTGCCCGAGTCGCGCTTTACGACCCTCGGGGCGTTCCTGCAGGGCGAGGTGGGTCTCACCGATCGGCTTTCGTTCGTGGCGGGGGGCCGGTACCAGTCGGCGAAGGCGCAGACCTTCCGGACCCCGGGGCTCGAAGACCAGGAGCCGCTGGACATCACGGATGGCACCTTCGTGGCCTCCCTCAACTCTCTCCTCGAGCTGGGCGGGGGCTTCTCGCTGGTGGGCTCGGCGGGTCGGGCCTTCCGCTCCCCGAACCTGATCGAGCGCTTTTTCGACGGCCAGACGCCCGAGGGCTCGGGGTACCAGATCCGCAATCCGGATCTGGCGGCGGAAACGAGCTTCAACCTGGACCTCGGGGTGCGTTTCCGCCGCGACGGC
Source organism: Gemmatimonadota bacterium (assembly GCA_003248075.1). Classification (GTDB taxonomy): domain Bacteria; phylum Gemmatimonadota; class Gemmatimonadetes; order Longimicrobiales; family Gaopeijiaceae; genus SZUA-318. The sequence continues at coordinate 13,214 of QJYK01000087.1, forward strand.
CTCGGGTTCGAGGCGTTCGCCTTCCGGAACAAGATCTACGACGGGATCCGCATCGAGCCTCTGGTGAACCCTGACGGCACCCCCCAGCAGGTCAACGGCCTGAACGCCTACCGGAACACCAACGTGGACGAGCTGATCTTCCGGGGTGTCGAGGTCGGCGCGGACGTCGGCCTGAGCCATGGCGTGACCGCGTCGGGCAACTACACCTGGATGGACGCGAAGGACGCCCTCAACCAGGAGAATCCGGTCGGCGAGTCCTTCAACAGCAAGGTGACGGGGACCCTGGAGTACGCGCACCCGTCCGACCGCTTCTGGGCCGCATGGGAGGTGCGCCACAACGGAGCGCGCAAGGACGTGGAGCTCGGCGACAACGTCATCGGTGAGGTGCTCCCATCGTTCACGGTGCAAACCCTCCGTGCGGGCGTGACCGTCTTCCGCACCGACTCGGGGCAGACGCATCGCCTGCAGGTGGCGGTCACCAACCTGACCAACGAGCTCTACGCCGAGTTCTCCAACGCCTCGTTCTTCCGGCCCGAGCCGAAGCGGAACCTGACGCTGGCCTGGGAAGTCTCGTTCTGACCCCCGATCAAGCGGAGCGGCGGGTCGATACGCGCCCGTCGCTCCAGCCCCTCCCGTGGAGCCCGAGATGCCCACTTCGGTCCATTTCATCCCGATCGCCACGACGATCGTCGCCGCGTTCTTCGCCCCCGTCGTCTACGGGCGGTGGCGTGCGAAGCGCTCTGGGCCGCACCTGCTCTGGTGGGCGGCCGGCATCGCGATGTACGGGGTCGGGACGCTCACGGAATCCCTGACGACCCTGTTCGGATGGAACGAGTGGATCTTCAGGAGCTGGTACATCTCCGGTGCGCTCCTGGGGGGCGCTCCCCTCGCCCAGGGCACGGTGTACCTGCTGTTCTCGCGGAAGCTCGCGAACCGACTCGCCGTGCTCCTGGTGGCAGCCGTCGTCGTGGCGTCGACCTTCGTTCTGTTGAGCCCCATCAACTACGACCTCGTGGAAGCCCACCGGTTGACGGGACGCGTGATGGAGTGGCGTCAGGCCCGCCTCTTCAGTCCGTTCATCAACCTCTACGCGGCGACCTTCCTCATCGGCGGGGCGATCCTTTCTGCGTGGCGGTTCCGCCGGGAGCCCGCCGCGCGCCACCGCTTCCTGGGCAATGTCTTCATCGCGCTCGGAGCGCTGCTGCCCGGGATCGGCGGAACGGCGACCCGGTTCGGCCACACCGAGGTCCTCTATGTGACGGAGTTCCTGGGCTTGATCCTGATCTGGATCGGGTACCGGTACAACGTCATGCCGGGGGTCCGCGGCGCCCCCGGGGACGCCCCGGTGCCGTCGCCACGCGAGCCGGCGCGGGCCTGACCCCCGGGGAGCTTCCCCAGGGCGTGGGGCACCCTGCCTCTTTGGCGCGTCCCTAGAGTCCGAAACGTCCGCGCTTGAAGATGCGGCGGGGGTCGGGGATCGCCTTGTCGAACGGATCCGAAGGGCGAGGGGGCGGTGGGACCTTTGGCGGCTTCGGGGTGCACGGGGGGTCCGGGACCTTGAAGGGCCGCTTACGGTCCCGGGGAGCGCTCTGTCGACGGTTCTTGGACATCTTCACCTCCTGAGCATCCATACGCCTTCGACGGCCCCCTGGATTCACGGGCCTCAGAAGAACCAGGAAAGCGAGCCGTACACCACGTTCGGAACGCCCCCGTATTCCGAGGAGGGGGTCGCATCCTCCAGGGCGCCCCGTCCGAATCCGACGAAGGCCCCGAGGCGCACGCTCGCCGACTCGGTTGCGGACCAAGACAGGCCGGGGGCCAGAAGAATCGAGCCGTCCCCGAGGCTGGTCAGAGCCAGGGCGTCGAGCGCCACCAGAGGGTGGACCTGAACGCTCGCCTGAACCATGGACGCCCATCGGGACAGGACCTGCAACTCTCCCCTGGAGAACGGCTTGGACAAGATGACATCGAGTAATTCCGAGCCAGAAGCCGCGCCGAGCCCGTCGTATTGGAGCTCCCCGATCACGTAGGTATCCTTTCCACGAACCGAGAAGCGCCGATCCAGTCCGACGGCCGCCCGGAGCGCGGCTCCGCCCGCCGCGTCACGGTCCCGCAGCGTCGCCTCCGCACGAAGCGCGTAGGGGCCGAGGGCGCCACTGGTGAAGACCGCGGCCGAAGGGAGCTGGTGCACCCAGCCTCCCCAGCCGCCGAACGCCCAGCCGCCTCGCGACGTCTGAGCGCGTGCGAGCGCGGTGGTCCGGTCTCCGTCCGCGGTCTTCGCGCCGCGCAGGACGATCTCGAGCTCCGTGAAGGGCCCCAGGAAGGCGCGAGCGCGGATCGCGTCCACGCCTCCGCGGTATTCGCGGAAGGGCTCCGAAGGATCGAAGGGGGAGAACGGGTCCGCGGGCGTTAGGAAGAGCGTCGTGGCCCACGAGATCGTCTGGCGACCCGCGGTCACCGCCAGGGTTCCCCCCTCCCAGGTCAGGCTCAATCGGTCGAAGCGCTCTGTCCAGCGCGAGTCGGCGCCCCGGTGGATCGTGCTCCCGAGGTCGACCCAGTCATTGCCCTCACCGACGGCGGTCCCCGGGAGGAAGCCGCCCAGGGAGCCGGCGGGCTGGTGTGCGACCAGACTCTCCCAGGCTGCTTCGAATGTGAGGGGGCCCGCCCGAAACCGTGGCATCAGCCGGAGTCGGGCGAGCTCCTGCGAGCCGGCCTCGCCGTACGCGCTCTCCCCGACGTGGGCCACGACGCCCAGCGCGTACACGCCCAGCTCGTTGCGACTCTGTGCCGACGCCGCGACGGGGCCGCTCGCGGTGGCCAGGAGCGCGATGAGCGGGTGGAGGGTCGCGGCGCGCCCGGTCACCGCGCTGGGACCGCCGGCTCCACGCGGCGGTCTTCGTCGATCCGCCCGTCGACGAGCCGGATGAGTCGGTGGGCCCGCTCCATGACGCGAGGATCGTGGGTGGAGAAGACGAACGTGGTGCGATGCTCGTGATTGAGCCGTTCCATGACCTCGAGCAGAGCCGCCGACGTGGTCGAGTCCAGGTTCGCCGTCGGTTCGTCCGCCAGCACCAGCGCCGGCTCCCCTACGACCGCCCGAGCAACCGCCACCCGCTGCTGTTGACCTCCGGAGAGCTTGGAGGGACGTCGGTCCTCTAGGCCCTCGAGGCCGATCTCCTTGAACAGGGCTTCGACCCGGGCGCGACGCTCCTCGTGGGGCACGCCCCTGAGGAGGAGGGTGAACTCGGCGTTCTCGAAGGCGGACAGAACCGGCAGGAGGTTGTAGGCCTGGAAGACGAAGCCGATCCGCTCCAGACGCAGCCTGGCCAGCTTCTTGTCGTCCAGCGAACCCAGCTCCTGACCACCGATCCACACGCGCCCGCGGGTGGGCCGGGTGAGCCCGCCGATGAGGTTGAGGACGGTCGTCTTTCCCGATCCCGAGGGCCCGGCCATGGCCACGAAGTCGCCATGCTCGATCTCGAGCGTCAGACCGCGTACGGCCTGCACGGGTGCGGGCTCCTGGGGGTAGACCTTCCACAGGTCGTCGGTTCGGACGGCGGCCGTCCCGGAGGAGTCGATCATTGTTCGAACTTCATGGCCTCGGCGGCATCCAGGCGGGACGCGCGCAGGGCTGGATAGAGAGATGCAAGCGTTCCGATGACGGTGATCGACCACAGTGAAAGCACCACCTGGTCGATGCGGAACACGGGGACGATCACCGGGTCGATGATCCCGCCGGACAACGTGATCGTGTTCTCCATGAGCCCGCTGAAATCCAGGCCGTCGCGAAAGAAGAGCCACGTGGCGACGAACCCGAGCACGCCTCCCGCGATGCCCGACGCGGCCGTGAGGAAGAGCCCCTCCCCGAAGACCACCAGCCCCGTCTCGGCCCTCGTGAGCCCGAGGGCCTGGAGGATGCCGAATTCCCGCTTGCGGCTGAGGACGGACATCATGATGGCGTTGAGGATGGCCAGGGCCACGATCGCGAACAGGATGCCGTGGAAGACGTAGTCCCCGTAGTCGTCGATCCGGACCGCTGAATCGAGCTCCGGCGACGCCTCGCGCCAGCCCAGGACGCGGATCCCCGCCGCGCCGTCGAGGCTCCGGTCGAGCTCCGCCACGACGGCATCCGTATGCCGGGAGCTGGTGAGCAGAAGTGCGACGGTCGTCGCGGCTCCGGGCGTGCCCAGCCAGCTCCTTGCCGTCGAAAGGGGCACGTGCACGAGCCCTTCATCCATCTCCTGGATCCCGGTTCGGAAGATCCCGGCCACGCGAACGAGCTGCCCCTCGACCTGACCGGAAGCGGTCTGAGCCGTCAGGACGAAGCGGCCGCCCACCTCGATCTCGAGCCTCCGGGCGAGCTCGATCCCGACGAACGCCTGGAGCCGGTCGCCGGGTTCCAGATAACGTCCCTGGACCCGTTGATCGGGCAGCGTCGAGAACGCCTGCTCGCGCTCCGGGTCGACGCCCTCGATGCGTACGGGCAGGGCCGAGGCCGCCGAGCTCGCCAGCCCCGACGTCGAAAGCCGAGGCGCCCAGGACACGACGAGGGCGCCCCCGTCCAGCCCGGCGAGGGCGTCCTCCACACGGGTGACGCGGTCCTCGTCCAGGCGATCCTCGAGCCTTCCGTTCTCGAGGAAGCCCGGCGCCTGGACGGCGACATGTCCGAGCCCCAGCCGCACGGCAGAATCGATCCACTGCTCGTGACCGCCCTCCGCGAGCGCGCGGGAGAACATGAGAAGCGCGAGACCGAGCGCCATCGCCGCGGCGGTCAGCGCGCTGCGACGCGCGTTCCGCCCCACGCTCCGCAGCGAGAGCCTCAGAAGCGCCGCGGTCCTCATCGGCCGGCCAGGGCGTCGGCGGGTGGAATCCGTGCCGCTTTCCAGGCCGGGTAGAGCGCAGCCAGGACCGCGGTCAGGAACAGCGCCAAGGCGCTGAGGACCGGACCCTCCAGCGAATACTCCACCCGGAGCACCGGGCGCCACTGTGCGCCGCTCCAGCTGAAGCCCCCCACCAGCGCGCTCAGGTCGGGGGGAGCACGGTGCCACCAGACCAGGATCGGCCAGGTCATCGCGACGCCCGCCACCAGAGCCAGCGCTCCCAGGACGATCCCCTCGTAGACCACGGTCCGGGCCACGTTCCCGGTGGACGAGCCGAGAGCGCGGACCACCGCGAACTCGCGCGTCCTCTCGAAGGTCCCGATGATCATGGTGTTCGCCACGCCGAACACCGCCATGGCGAAGATGATCAGGACGATGATGAAGTTCATCGAGTCCATGAGGGCCACGGACTCGGCGAGCTCGGGGCGGAGGGCGGTCCAGGGGCGGACCTCGGTCGGGGGGTCGCTTCCGAGGTACGCGCCCAGCGCCTCCGCGATGGCCGGCGTGTCGACCGGACGGGAGACGGTGAGCGCGACCTCGTGGATCCGTCCGGGGTCCATGGCCATGAGCCTCTGCAGCTCGTCGAGCGCGAGGACCGCGTACGAGGCGTCGATCCCAGGCGTGCCGGTGTCGAAGATCCCGACCAGCGCGAACAGATCGTTGCCCATGGAGCCGTCGGCGGCCGGTGCGACCAGCACGAGCTCGTCTCCGACCCCCACTCCGAGCTGGCGGGCCATTTCGACCCCGATCATCACCTCCCTCGAGCCGGACGCGGGCGCCCGACCCTCCGTAACGTGCCCCAGGAGGGTGGTGACGTGGCGCTCACGCCCCGGAGCGATACCGAGCAGGAGGGCGGCCTCCGTATGTTCGCCTCCCGAGACCAGCCCGCCTCCGTACAGGCGAGGGGCCGCCGCCCGCACGTCAGGATGGGCTTCGAGCCGCTCGAGCAGATCGGCCACGTCGACGCCATTCTGCCCCCCGATCGTCCGGTACATGCTCCGCTCGGGGAGGTAGTCCGAGGCGTGGACCTGGGCCTGCCCGATCAGGAGTCGTGTCCCGTTCTCGACCAGCTCGGCGCTCATCCCGTCGGTGAGCCCGACCATGACGACCGCAGAGAGGTAGCCGAACGCCAGCGCTGAGGTGGTGATCAGCGTTCGACCCCGGTTTCGCCCCAGGTTGCGCCAGGCGACGCGCCACCACAGGTGGTCTTCCGCCACGTCAGCCGCCCTGCGCCCTGAGGTTGCGAAGGCTGAAGAAGTCGGGATCGAGGGGGACGTCGAACTCCAGGTCGTGATAGACCAGTCGCGTGCTTTCTTCCGGCTTGTCGGCCGGAACCACGAGCATGATGGCCGGGACCAGTCTTCCCCCCATCGTCTTGTAGTCGTCGAACGTGAGGGTCCGGACCAGGTCTCCGTCCTCGTCGTAGTAGCGGACCCACACGGGCATCAAATCGCTCTGGCGGATCTGCTCCTCGATCCTCCCCCAGACCACCGGCGCGTCGGGCTTCGGTGTCATCACGAACTCCCAGACGGAGACGCCCTCGCGCCGCCCATCGTACGACATCACGAACTCGTAGTCGTCGACGATGCGGCTCTCCTTCACGAGATCGTCGTTGGTGAAGTGCGACCCCATCCACGAGCCCATCATGAGGGACGCGGGGACCTTGATGGTCCGGTCCACCCTGGGGAGGTAGTTCCACACTTCCTGACGCGCCTTCAGGGTGGCGGTGCCTGCCTCCCGCGGGGGTGCCGTGAGGCGCACCAGGGAGTAGTCGACGCCCAACGACCACACGCGCATCTCCAACGTCCTCGACCAGTGCTCGGTGGTGATCTGCATCTCGACCCTCGCCCGGCTCGACTCACCTCGGAGGAGTCGGTCGACCCGGTCGATGATCTCGCGGGCCGTGGGGGACTGGGCGAGGGCGGGGTGGGGCAGGAGGAGTCCGACGAGCGTCAGAATCCACGCCCGCCCAGCCTCGATTCGCCTCATGAGGGCTGCGCTCCTTCGGTTCCTCGGGTGAGCCCGGAAAGAAACAGCTGCCACGCGGCCACGAGGGTGTCGTGGTCGCCTACGAGCAGCTCGTGGAGCGCGATCCCGTCCAGCACGACCTCCACGAGGCGGGCCGTCACGTCCGCGTCGGCGCCCGCGGGCAGGTGGGGCCCCAACGATGCCGCCAGCGTGCGATGCATCTCGAGGCCGCTGTCCGCCAGTCGGCGTCCGAGCCGCGGGTCGAAGATGCCCTTGAGCAGGAAGACGAAGTAGCCGCGGAGGAAGCGCTTGTCGTCGACCAGTACGCGCATCTCGCGGAAGAGGACGCGCAGGTACCCTTCGAGTGAATGGCCTTCATGCTCGACCCGCTCCATGCCGGTCAGGAAGACCTCCTCGAGGGCGTACAGCGGTATCTCGTCGAGGGCATCGAAGTGGTGGAAGAGCGTGCCCTTGCTCACGCCGGCCTCCGCTGCCAGCGCCGAGGCGGTGAAGCCGTCTGGACCCTCCCGGCTCAGGAGCTCGACGGCAGCCTCGAGAATCCGGGCGCGCGTGGCATCACCCTTGGTCAGGCGCGTGGTCATGTCGGAAGATAGATTTGACCGAACGGTCGGTCAACGATCCGTCGACCCATCTCGGTTGGTGGGCAAGGCGGCGGCGACCTCCATGGCGCGCGTCAGCGCGGATCCACCAAAGCCGCGTCGCCCGAGATATCCGTACAGTCTGCGACGTGCGCGCATGGCCTCCGGGCTCCGGTCCCCTGCGGCCAGGGCCGAGATCACCGGTTCGGGCTGGCGCTTGATCCACGCCCGGGCCGCGCGGGCGGCCAACTCCAACTCGGTCGTGTGCTCTTCATCGAGCACCGTGTCCACGACGTGGCCCGCGAGGTCCGCGGGCACGCCCTTGCTCCGCAGCTCCGCCGTGAGTCGTGTACGCCCTCTGGGACGGTGACGGAGGCGGTCTCGGACGAAGGCCGACGCCACCGCGGAGTCGTCGAGGAGTCCCCGGGCCTCCAGCCGATCGAGGCAGGCGGCGACGCGGGCGGGACGGAAGCCTTTGACCCGGAGCTTCCTGCCGAGCTCCGCCCGGGTCAACGCGCGATGCGAGAGCAGGCTCAAGGCCGCCTCCCGGACGCGGATTTCCTGGTCGGCGTCCTCGATGTGGTGACGAAGGGTGGGGGTCAGGGGGTCGCCGAGGCCCAGCCCCACGCGCTCGAGGGCCTCGAGCGCGACCTCGAGAGGCTCCGCGCGCTCCAGGTGGACGCGGACGCGCAGGCCGCGGGGTGGCAGTGGCTCGAGGCGGAGGACGAGGGGGTCATTCGCCTTTCTGGGCATACCAGCGACCGTCCAGGAGATCGTGATAGAGCGTGACGGGACGTCCGTCGTCGAGGACGACGGCACGGTATTCCCGGGAGATCGGCTGGCGCCACCATTCGTCGTCGATGCGCCACGCCTCGCGAACGGCTTCCACTCTTCGGGCCGGTTTGCCCGGAAGCCGAACGAAGACGGGCTCTCCACGCTCGTCCGTGCGCACGTCCACGGCTCTTGGGCGACCGAGGGGGCGGAGGTCGGGTGCGTCGCTCATGGGTCGAAGCTCAGAAGCGCATGCCGACGCTCCGGGATGCGGGACCAGGGATCGATCTCCACGACGCGATAGAGGGGTGAGCGCCCCAGACGAAGCTTGAGCTCTTTGACCGCATCTTTAAGCGAAGTAGGAACTTCGCCGCGAGCAAGATCCCGTCCGGACGCCGCTCTGCCGCTTTCTTCCCTGCGGTCGAAAAGACCGGCTTGCGCTGAAGGGACCCCGAAACGGGTGAGCTCCAGAACGAGTGCCTCGACAGCCTTCGGAGGAGGGGAAAGGGCCATCCGGGCTCTCAACGGGGATGCGATCCGTTCGCGTTCGGAGGTGGGATCCCTCAAGACGGCCTCCACGAACCATGAGCCACCTCCCTCGAGATAGGCTCCCAGTCGGGCTGCGGTCACACTCCGGCCTCGGCGGGCGGGACGAGAGAGCGCCCGCTCCACCAGACGGTCCAGAGCACTGTGAAGCGTATCCAGAAGGCCGACCGGGGCCGGGAAGTCCAAGGAGGTTCGAATGGGCCGAGGGCGGTGCCAGGGGCGTACGGGATCGATCCGACGACCGGTGGCCCATGCCAGGCAGTCCTTTCCCGTGCCGCCGAATTGCGCGACCAGGGAGGGTTCGGGAAGGCGGCACAGTCGGCCCAGCGTCTCGATCCCGAGCCGCTCCAGTCGCTGGATCACGAGGGGCTCGACGGGCAGTGAGCCCACCGGGCAGGATGCCAGGAAGCCGGCGAGCTCCTGCTCGTTGACCACGACGGGCGTGCCCGAGCGGGCCGATGCGGCAGTCACCCAGGCGCCGAACTTCCCCGGAGCCATCCCGGCCCGGATCGACGCGACGAGCGGACCCGGAAAGACCTGGAAGAGCGAGGCGAGCGCCCGTTCCGCCTGCCTCGATGGAGATCCGTAAAGACGGCCCAGGCCGTCCATTCCCAGAAAAACCCGTCCACGTCCGGCAGGTTCGACGACGGGCGTGAGCCCGGAAAGCACCTCGAGCATCGCGTCCATGGCGGCATCGTAATGAGCAGGATCGGGCTCCAGAAGCGTGAGGGTGGGGCATAGAGAGACCGCTTGAGAGACGAGCTGGCCTGGGCGGACCCCGGCATCGTGGGCTCGTTCCGAGACCTGCCAGATCGTGCGTCGCATGCTCTCTCCGGAGGAGAGGAGCGCCACGGATGTGCTGTCCAGCTCAGGAGTGCGTACGAGCTCGAGGCGAAGCTCGAAGGTCGGGAGCCACAGGCACAGAGCCGTCCGGCTTCCCGGTGCGGAGCCGCCACCTCCGCCAGAGAGCTTCCAGTGGGCGTTCCAGGCATGTCCCGGATCTCCGAGCACCGAGGGGTGATCCCACCCGCTGTCCGGGTGGGTGGGATCACCATGCGCGGGGGAGGGGGTCTGGGACATGGCCGTTTGGGACTTCGTGGAGAGCCTGAAACCGGCAATGGGGAACAACAGGCCCCCGGCCGACGCCTTCCGCATCGATCCTCGCACCGTGCTTCCGGACACGGATCCCACCACCCACCGACGGCGCCGGCCGGGGGGCCGGATACCGAACAAAAACCGAATAATCCGAAGATATGCCGAAGAAACGCGGCGTGCAAGGTCCGGGTAACGAGAGGGGACAACCCCATTCTACACAGGCGTCACCGCCATAGCCGAGTTGGGCCACAACTCTGCCGACGGATGTGGAAAACATCCTTTTACATATCACATATATCTATTTCAAAAAACGACTTGAGTGTTTCACACGATATTCAACATAAGGTGAACTCCACGCTCCAGAACCCGTTTGCCCCCTTCCTCGAGCAGCAGGGGGTCGCGTTGCTCGACGGGGGGCTGGCCACCACCCTCGAGGCCAAGGGCCACGACCTCGCCGACCCCCTCTGGTCCGCCCGCGTCCTCCTCGAAGAGCCCAGCGCCGTCGCCGACGTCCACGCCGCCTATCTGGCAGCCGGAGCCGACTGCATCACGACCGCGACCTACCAGGCGACCTTCGAAGGATTCGAGCGCCGTGGCCTCGACAGAACCGCGGCCAGCGAGGTGCTGCTGCGTGCGGTGCGTCTCGCCGTCGGGACACGCGACGCCTTCTGGGCCCGACCGGAGCATCGGAACGGCCGGCTACGACCCCTGGTCGCGGCCAGCATCGGCCCGTACGGAGCGTTTCTGGCCGACGGCTCCGAATACACGGGCCGGTACGACCTCGACGTGGACGGCCTGGAGGCATTCCACGCGCCCCGCTGGGATCTCCTGGCGGCATCCGACGTCGACGTCCTGGCGTGTGAGACCATCCCCTCCCTCGCGGAGGCGCGCGCGCTCCTCCGGCTCCTCGGCCGGACGCCCGGCCGCTGCGCATGGTTGAGCTTCCAGTGCCGGGACGACGCCCACCTGGCCGACGGAACGCCGTTCGAGGCGGCCGTTCGCGAGTGCATGGGGCGCTTCGGCGTCGTGGCCGTGGGCGTCAACTGCGTGCCCCCGCACCAGGTCTCATCTCTGCTGGATCGCGCCCGGGGGCAGGGCGCGGTGGGGTTGGTGGCCTATCCCAACTCGGGGGAGGAATGGGATCCCCGTACGAAATCCTGGACGGGCGCGTCATCTCGGGTGGATCCTGCCTCGCTCGCGCCCTCGTGGCGCGCCCGCGGTGCCCAACTCGTCGGCGGGTGCTGCCGGATCGGGCCGCAGGGGATCGGACGGATGCGGGACGCCCTGCTCGGGCCGGTTTGAGGCGCCGCGGACCAGCCCGGATCGTGCCGCCTCGGGGGCCTCGTCTTGCACCCGTCGTTCGGCGCGGAATAACTTCGGAGTCCCGCGCCATCGCGCGCCGTAACCGTCCGATCTCCCAAAAATCGCCGGAGAGTCCCGTGGCCCAGGACCTGGCCGTCGTCCCGCAGGGCGCCCGTGTCTCGGCTGCTGGCGGAGTGTGTCGGGCTCACGGAGCCGCCGGCGCCCGCGACCGGCGAAGCGGCCGTCCGCCGCAGGGGACATGACCGTCACTCCGTTCACGGGCACCGTCCGATGCAGGTCCGAGTCCTAGACGCCGATCCGATCTCGCACCCCACCCCGCTTCTCGCCGTGCCCGTCTTCGAAGGCACCTCGGGGGCCGAGGGGCTGTTGTCACGGCTCGACGCAGTCACCGAACGGGGTGTCTCGCGAGCGCTCGGCACGAGCGACGTGAAGGGACGGCTCAGGGACGAGGTCATCGTGTACGGCTCGGGCTCGGGGCCCGAGCGTGTGGCGCTGTTGGGGGCCGGGGCGCTCGAGGGGCTCGACAGGGAGGGCGTGCGCCGACTCGCCGCGCGTGCGGTTCGGGCCGCGGAACGGCTGGGGCTCGCCTCGGTCTCCCTCTGCCTCGAGGGGGCCGACACGCTCGAGGCTTCCGTCCTGGGGCAGGCCGCCGCGGAGGGCGCCTGTCTGGCGGCCTGGCGCTACACGGAGCTCAAGGGGCCGCCCCGGGAGGGCGACCCACCGATCCCCGTCACGGCCGTCGAGCTCCTGGGCGCCACCGCGATCGAAGCGCTGCGGGCGGGGGCGACGGCGGGCGAGGCCGTTGCAGCGGGGGAGAATCTTGCGCGCACGCTTCAGTCGCGGCCGGGAAATCTGGCCACGCCGTCGCACCTGGCCTCGGAGGCGGAGCGGGTCGCCTCCGACACGGGGCTCCGGGTGACCATCTTCGACGAGGCCCGTCTCGCCGAAGAGGGGATGCATGCGATCCTGGCCGTGTCACGGGGATCCCAGGAGGAGGCCCGGTTGATCGTCCTGGAGCACCGTGGCGGACGCGAGGGGGAGCCGCCGATGGTGCTGGTCGGCAAGGGGCTCACCTTCGACGCCGGCGGCATCTCCCTGAAGCCCGCCGGGGGCATGGAGGACATGAAGTTCGACATGTCCGGGGGCGCGGCCGTCATCGGGGCCATGCACGCGATCGCGACGCTCGGAGTCCCGGCCAACGTGGTCGGGATCGTGCCGTCCTCCGAAAACCTGCCGTCGGGTTCGGCCCTCAAGCCCGGAGACGTGATTCGGACGCTCGCGGGCAAGACCGTGGAGGTGACCAACACCGACGCCGAAGGGCGTCTAATCCTGGCGGACGCCCTGGCCTGGGGCGCGCGCCTGCGACCGGCGGCCATGGTCGATTGCGCGACGTTGACCGGGGCCGTGGTGATCGGCCTCGGGAACCACGCGGCGGCGGTCCTCGGGACCGACGAGGGGCTGATCGAGGAGCTGCGTGAGGCCGGAAGTCGCTCCGGGGAGCGCTGCTGGCCGTTGCCGCTCTGGGAGGAGTACCGCAAGCAGCTCGAGAGCGAGACCGCCGATCTGGTGAACGTGGGCGGGCGACCCGCTGGAACGATCACGGCGGCGTGCTTCCTGTCGGAGTTCGTCGAGGACATTCCCTGGGCGCACCTGGACATCGCCGGGACGGCTTACGGGGACGGGAAGCTCCCCTACCAGCGCAAAGGGGGCTACGGCTTTCCGACGAGGCTGCTGGTCGAGTGGGTGAGGAGCCGGGCCGCCTGACCGTGCTCCGCAACCCGCTTCAGGGGACCTGCTCAGGGCCGTGGGGCGCCCGCGGGCCGATCGTTGCCCTCGTGCTCCTGATCCTCGGACCGTTGACGCTTCCCACGAGGACATCGGCGCAGGAGCGGCCCGACTCGATTCGCCCGGACACCACGGCAGCGCAGGAGCGGCCCGATACGATCCCTGCCGACTCGGTGTCCGTGGACACCGTCTTCTATAACCTCCCGGACCTGGACCGACCGATCGCTCGCGGCTGGGAAACGGGGGTCTGGGTCTGGGCCGAAGACGAGATCGCGGCCTCCGGGGCGCTCACCCTCGTCGACCTCTTCCTCGAGGTCCCCGGCATCCTGCCCCTCCTGACTGGCGACTACGCGACGCCCCAGGTGGCCACCGCCTTCGGCATGGGCGGTGGGCGGATTCGCGTCCTCCGGGACGGCTTCGAGCTCTTTCCCCTGGAGGGCGGGGTCCCGGACTTCACACGTATCGGGCTGGCGGGAATCGGTCGTGTGCGTCTGGTACGGGGCGGCACCGAGTTGCGGATCGAGCTGACCAGCCTGGACCAGCACGACGCCCGGCCCTTCTCCGTGATCGAGGCCGGGACCGGCGACCTGAACACGAACTTCCTCCGGGGAGCGTTCCTCGGGCCCCGTGCGCTCGGGGGGAGCGTCGCCGCGGGCCTGGAGCGCGTGGACAGCCGAGGTTCGCGCGGGGACGAGCCGGGGCAGCGGACCGGAACCTGGCTGCGCTATCAGGTCCACCGCGGCGACGAGGCCGGCCTTGCGTTGGACTTTCGCCGGATGGGCTCCAGCGGCGAGATCGAGACCTACGCCGCGGAAGTGACCCGCACGGACTGGACGGTGCGGGGCCGCGCCCGTGTCGCCGGTAGGCTGACCGGCGAGGCGTACTACGGCCGATCCATCCACGACATGGGCGACACGCGGGAAGCCTACGGCGCGGAGGGAGGAACGCGTTCCCAGGTGGGCGTGCGGGCGTTTTTCGAGGGGCCGGGGGTGATCGCCTCGGCGGCGTATCGTCGTTTCGAGGGGGACGCGCTGCCACGGGGGCGGCTGGAAGCGAGCCTGGAGGCCTGGGCGGGCGCCGCGGGAGGACTCGCCTTCGACGCCGACCGTGCTACGTGGCGAGGTACCACGGCCACCACGACGCGTGCCCGCGCCTGGACCGCCCCCTTCTGGGGGCTGTCCCTCTTCGGGTCGTGGGAGAACGGGACCGCCGGGGCCCGGCCGGGCCCCGTGATGGATCGCTCGCCGCCGCCGGATACCAGCGCGGCCGAGCCATCCGATACGACCGCGACGCAGGCCGATGAGGAGCCCGCCTTCCACCTTTCGGACCGGACCGCGACGCGGGTCGGGGCGATGTTCTCCTGGAGGGGCCTGGCGTTGTCGGGGGCGCGACTCCGGCTGGAGGCGGACTCCCTGCTTCCCCTGGGTCTGGAGCCGGACCGCGGACAGCCCGCGCTGCCGGGGGGTGTCCGGTCGGGGTGGGAGCTGTGGGGCCGCATTCCCGCCCCGTTCATGGTCGGCCTCGCCGCCACGGGCTCGCTGCAACAGTGGGAGCAGGCCTGGTCCTACCTTCCCGAGCGCATCTACCAGGCCTCGCTCGACTACCATCGAACCTTCCTGGAGTCGGGCAACTTCGAGCTCTGGTTGTCGTTGGGCGTGCGGGGTAGGGACCCGATGACGGTCCGGCAGGTCCTTTCGACGGGCGAGGACGAAGACGGAGCACCCACGCTGGAGCTCGCCTCGGTGCCGTTCGCACAGAGCTGGTACGGTAAGATCCAGGCGCGGATCGTGACCGTGCGCATCTTCGTGGGGTGGGAGAACTTCACGATCCGCCGCAACCTTCAGGACTTCCCGGACCGCCTGCTCCCGCAGACCCGCGCCGTGTACGGTCTCCGCTGGACGATGTGGAACTGAGGGCGACCCGCATTATCTTACCAGGCTCCTTTGCTTGCGGAGCCAAGGGTACTCGCGGGAGACGGCACGGCGACAATGATCCGAAGCATGACCGGATTCGGCGAATCCGAGCGCGACACGCCGGCGGGACGGCTCCGGCTCGAGGTGAAGACGGTGAACCACCGGTTCTTCAACGCGAGCGTCAAGACCCCTGGCGGCTTCGACCGTTTCGAGCGGGACCTCACGGAGGGGCTCCGCAACCATATCGCCCGGGGGCACGTGTCCGCCTACCTCTCCCTCGACCGGCGGACAGCCGAGACCCCGCAGGGCCCCGTGGCCGACATCGAGAAGGCGCGTCAGTACAAGGCGGCGCTCGAGGCGATCCAGCACGAGCTCGCGATTCCCGGGGCGGTCGAGCTGCCCATGCTCGCCCGATTCGGCGACCTGCTGAGAGCTCCCGAGCCCGAAGCCGCGCCCAGCGTCGACGCGGAGCTGGTTCGTGAGATGGCCGACGAGGCCGCTCGGGCGGTCGTTTCCCTTCGGGAGGCCGAAGGCGAGCGGCTCCAAATGGACCTCGAGCAGCGGCTCCGGGCGATGGGGGAGCAGCTGGAGCGCGCGGAGGAGCGTGCACCGGAGCGGCTCCTCCGGGAGCGCGACCGTCTGAGACGAGCCGTTGCCGAGCTCTCGGAGCAGGTGGACGTCGACGAGGAGCGACTGGCTCGTGAAATCGCCTACCTGGCCGAGAGATGGGACATCAGCGAGGAGCTCGTGCGCTTCCGGTCCCACGTCGCGCTGTTCGCGGAGGCGCTCGGGGCGGACGGAGCCGAGCCGGTCGGCAAGCGGCTGGGATTCCTGGTCCAGGAGATGCACCGGGAGGCCAACACCATCGGGTCCAAAGCCAACGACACGGTGATTGCCGAGGCGTCGATGGCGCTCAAGGAGGAGGTCGAGCGCCTGAGGGAGCAGGTGGAGAACGTCGAGTGAGCGGGATCGATTACCGCCGCTTCCCCATCGTCCTCGCCGCGCCCAGCGGAACGGGGAAGACCACGCTGGCTCGCAGGCTCGTGGCGACGACTGCCGGGTACCGCTTTTCGGTTTCGGCCACGACGCGCCCCGCCCGGCCGGGGGAACGCGACGGGGTCGATTACCATTTCAGGGACCGCGCCGCGTTCGAGTCGATGGCAAAGCGAGACGAGCTGGTCGAATGGGCTCAGGTCCATGACCAGCTCTACGGCACCCCTCGGACCGAGTTGGAAATCGCGGCCCGCAGGGGCGAGCACGTGGTGCTGGATATCGACGTGCAGGGTGCCAGGCAGGTCCGGGCGTCGGTTCCGGAGGCAGTGCTGATCTTCGTCCTACCGCCGACCGTGCAGGAGCTCCTCGCCCGCATCTCGGGCAGGGGTACCGAAGACCGTGGGGCGGTGGCCCGCAGATTGCGCACGGCCCTGCAGGAGCTGGACGCAGCCCGGGAGTTCGACTACGTGGTGGTCAACGACGGACTCGATGATTGTCTTGACAGGATTCGGAGCATCGTGGTCGCGGAAGCGGCCCACCCCCGGCGGATCGTCGGGTTCGAGGAGCTGGTAGGGGCGATGCGGTCGGAGATCGATCGCGCCCTGCGCCAGGACTATGCCAACGCAGGTTCATAGGAGCAGCCACAGATGCGAGTGTTCACGCCCGTCGAGGTCGCGACCGGCACGGAGAGCAAGTACCTCGGGGTCCTCGTCGCGGCGAAGTATGCGCGCGAGCTGAATTCCCTCCCGCGCGAGGCGATGCCCCTCGGCGAGGAGAAGAAGCTGACGACCCGATCGCTCGAAGCCCTCACCTCCGGGCAGATCGAGTTCAGGCTGGTCAAGCGCCGCCGCCGCGAGGAGTAGCCGCCGACCGTGTCGGATCCGGCGCTCGTCCCTCGCCACCCGTGGAAAGGCCGCCGGGTCGTCCTCGGCGTGACCGGGGGCGTCGCGGCGTACAAGGTCGTCCAGCTCGCCCGCGATCTGACGCTCGTGGGGGCCGACGTCGATGTGGTGATGTCGGCGGGCGCCCAGCGCTTCGTCGCACCCCTTTCGTTCGAAGCCGTGACGGGGCGCCCGGTCCACACCCGGCTGTTCAGCGTGGACGGCGCGGCGCTGCACGTTCGCCTGGGTCTCGACGCCGATGCCGTGTGCGTGGCGCCGGCCACCGCCGACTTCCTGGCTCGTGCCACCCAGGGGCGCGCCGACGACCTTCTGACCACGACCCTGCTGGCGACGCGGGCTCCGGTCCTCATCTGTCCGGCGATGAACGACCGCATGTTCGCACACCCCCAGGTGCGGGCCAACCTGGCCCATCTCCGCGATGCGCTCGGCTACCAGGTCGCCGGGCCGGGACAGGGGCGCCTTGCAGCCGGCGAGGTCGGGGAAGGGCCGGGACGGCTGCTGGAGCCCTGGCAGCTCCTGGAGCACGTCGGGCGTCTTCTGGGGACCCAGGCCGTCTTCGCGCAGCGCACGGTCCTGGTGACCGCGGGTCCGACCCGAGAGGCCATCGATCCCGTGCGCTTCGTCGGCAACCGATCGTCGGGACGCATGGGGTACGCGTTGGCGCAGGCGGCATGGCGACGGGGCGCGCGGGTCGTGCTGGTCAGCGGGCCGAGCTCCCTGACTCCTCCCGAGGGCGTTGAGACGGTCCACGTCGAGACCGCGATCGAGATGCGCGGGGCCGTGGAAGAGGTGCTTCCGGACGCTGACGTTTCCGTCTTCGCCGCGGCCGTGGCCGACTATCGTCCCCTGTCCTCGAGGGACCACAAGGTGAAACGAGAGCGTCAGGGCTCCTCGCTCTCGGTCGAGCTCACGGCCAACCCGGACATCGCCTCCGAGACCCGGCCCTCGCGACGCCCCGGGAGCGTGACCGTGGGCTTCGCGTTGGAGACGGAGGACCTGCTCGAGAACGCGGCACGGAAGCTGACCTCCAAGGGGTTCGACCTCCTGGTGGCGAATGACGCCCTGGAGGCGGGCTCCGGCTTCGAGGTCCGTACCAACCGGGTGACGATCCTGGCTTGTGATCGCGCGCCGGAGGAACTGCCTCTCCAGTCGAAGGAAGGCGTCGCGGAGCGTGTCCTGGATCGGATCGCCGAGCTTCTCGAGGCCGGGAGGTGAAGGATCGCCGACCCGATGCCGTGGCGGTCGCACGCCTGTTGAGGCAAAGGGTGGAGATGGGTGCCGGCCCCCTCTTCCTGGAGGGCCTCTCCCGGGAAGAGGCGATCGCGCTGGCGGAGGCAGGCGGACGCCCGGCCCCGCGCCCGGAGAGGCCCGGTACCGTTCCGCCTTCGCCCACCGCGAGACCGCTCCCTGTCCTCCCCGAGTCGTACGAGCGTCTGCGCGACGCGGCCTTGGCGTGCACGCGCTGCCGCCTCTCCGAGACCCGCACCCAGGTGGTCTTCTCGGACGGGGCCGTGGACGCGCGACTGGTCGTGGTCGGTGAAGCGCCCGGAGCCAACGAGGACGCCACGGGACTCCCCTTCGTCGGAGCCGCCGGGCAGTTTCTGGACCTTCTGCTCGCCTCGGTGGATCTGTCCCGTAGGGACACGGTCTACATCTGCAACGTCCTCAAGTGCAGGCCACCGGGGAACCGCAATCCCCTCCCGGACGAGATCGAGGCCTGTGCTCCCTGGCTGGAGAAGCAGCTGGAGCTGGTCTCACCCCGTGCGCTCCTGGCCGTCGGCACCTTCGCGGCCCAGTCCTTGACCGGGAAACAGCAGCCGCTCGGCCGGCTCCGCGGGAGCGTGCACGCGTATCGGGGGCTTCCGGTCGTGGTGACCTACCACCCGGCGGCACTCCTTCGAAACGCCGGGTGGACCCGGGCGTTCTGGGACGATCTGCAGCTCCTGCGCGAGGTTCTCGACGGCGCCTAGACCCCGTTCGGGCCTCCTTCGGTCGTCCATGCGACAACACGATGCATCCGGGGGCGCGAGCGGCTAGATTCAGCGCTTCCGAACCCCCACGTGGCCGCATGGAAGCCTCCCTCGACTTCACCCAATCCGTCTTCGATCGGACGCCACCGTTCTCCCTCGAGGCCGAGACGGCGGTTCTGGGTGGCATGCTCATCGACCGGGAGGCCGTGGTACGGGCGGTGGAGCACGTCAGCGAGGGCATGTTCTACCGGGAGGCCAATCGCCGGCTGTACCGCGCGATGTTACGTCTCTTCGAGCGGGGTGACGTGATCGACGTCATCACCGTTGCCGAGGAGCTGAAAAAGACCGGCGAGATGGACCAGGCTGGGGGGTTCGATTACCTGGCGGCCCTCGTGGACGCGGTGCCCACCGCGGCCAACCTGGAGTACCACGCGCGCATCGTCCGGGACAAGGCGTTGCTCCGCCGGCTGGTGGAGCAGGCATCGCAGATCATCCGCGACGTCTACGATCAGGGTGAGCGGCAGGTCGACGAGCTGCTCGACCAGGCGGAGGCGCGGATCTTCCAGGTCGCGGAGAGTCACAAACGCGAGGGGTTCGTCTGGATCAAGGAGATCCTCTGGTCGGCGTTCGAGCACATCGAGCGCCTCCAGGAGTCGGCGTCGGGGATCACCGGAGTGCCGACCGGCTACCCGGACCTCGACCGCATGACCACCGGGCTCCAGAAAGGTGACCTGTGCATCGTGGCGGCACGTCCCTCCATGGGGAAGACGTCCTGGGTGATGAACGTCGCCGCGAACGCGGCCATCGGACACACCATCCCGGTCGCGATCTTCTCGCTGGAGATGTCCTCCGAGCAGCTCGTGCAGAGGCTCCTGTGCGCCGAGGGCCGCATCGACGCCCAGAAGTTGCGTCGAGGCAGACTCTCGCAGGAAGAGCACCAGCGGCTCGCGGCTGCGGCGGGCCACCTGAACACGGCGCCCATCTGGATCGACGACCAACCGGGAAGCAACGTGCTCGAGATCAGGGCCAAGTCCCGGAGACTCCAGTCGGAGCTGCGCGCCGACGGCAAGGATCTCGGGATGATCGTCATCGACTACATGCAGCTCATGTCCGGTGCCGGCCAGGCGGAAAGCCGTGTCCAGGAGGTCAGTCAGATCTCGAGGGGCCTCAAGGCCCTCGCGCGAGAGCTCGAGGTGCCGGTGGTCGCCCTGTCCCAGCTCAGCCGGGGCCCGGAGCAGCGCACGGACAAGCGACCGATGCTCTCAGACCTGCGCGAGTCCGGCTCCATCGAGCAGGACGCGGACGTGGTCATGTTCCTGTACCGGCCCGAGTACTACGCCCCGGCCGAGAAGCGCGAGGAGCTCGGGGGGAAAGCCGAGCTGATCGTCGGCAAGCAGCGGAACGGTCCCACCGGCGTGGTCGAGCTCTTCTTCCAGAAGGCCTACACCCGCTTCGACTCGGTGTCGCGCGCTCCGGGAGAAGCCCCGGGCGGGGGTTTCGGCCCGTGAGCCTGGACGCGACGCCGACTCCGGGCTCGGTCCGGGTTGGCGTCGCCGTCCCCGCCGCGGGAACGGGGCGTCGCATGGGAGGCGTGCGCAAGCCGTTCCTGGACCTGGCGGGTGAGCCGGTTCTGGCGCACGCGCTCAGAGGCCTCCTCGCCGACCCGCGCGTCACGGAGGTCGTGGTGGCTCTCGGGCCCGACGAGGCCGCGGACCCCCCAGCGTGGCTGGCCCGGCTGGACGCGCGGGTGCGCGTGCTCGAGGGGGGCGCGACCCGAGCCGAGTCCGTGCGCAGGGCGATCTCCGGTCTCGGAAGCGTCGACCTCATCGTGGTCCACGACGCCGCGCGTCCGTTCGTCCCGCGTGAGGTGCTTTCGCGCTGCATCGAGGTAGCCGCGTCGGGGGAGGGGGCGGTCGCCGGGACGCTCGCGGTCGATACCATGAAGACCGTTGGATCGGGCGGCCTCGTGCGCTCGACGCCGGACCGGGGGTCGCTCTGGCACGCCCAAACGCCCCAGGCCTTTCCCGCGGACGTTCTGCGCCGGGCCTACGAGGGCGATCTCTCGGAGGCCACGGACGACGCGTCGCTCGTGGAGAGGCTGGGTATCCCGGTCCGGATGGTCGAGGGTGACGCCTGGAGCCTGAAGGTGACGCGCCCGATCGACCTGCTCATCGCCGAGGCGCTGCTGCGAGCTGCGCGGCGGGAGCTGCCATGACCGGGCCCATCACGCGCGATATCCGAGGCCTTGACCCGGCCCAGGAGGATCTGACCGACGTGGTGGGTCATGTGCGCGCAGGAGGGCTCATCGCCTACCCGACCGAAACCGTCTATGGCTTCGGCGGCGCGTGCAGCGCGGAAGGGGTGGCCGCACTCCGCACCCTGAAGCCCCGCGTCGGGGATCGGCCGTTCCTCGTGCTCGCGGCCGATCCCGCAGACCTGGCGGGCCTCCGGTGGACGGCCGAGGCGAGGGAGCTGGCGTCGATCTTCTGGCCCGGGGCCCTGACCCTGGTTCTGGCCGACCCAGAGGGTATCTTCCCCCCCGGGATTCGCAGCGCTTCCGGATCGGTCGCGGTGCGCGTCAGCCCGCATCCGTTCGTGAAGGCCCTGGTGGCGGCCCTCGGTGCGGCCGTGACGTCGACGAGCGCGAACGCGCCGGGGCGGGCACCGGCCCGATCGTTCCACGAGGTCCTCGACGCCGCGCGGGAGCTGCGAGCGGGGCCGGAGCTCCTCGCGGTCAACGGTGGAACACTCGTGCCTTCGGAGCCCTCGACGATCATCGACGTCTCGGGAGGCGGGCTGCGCATCGTCCGCGAGGGCTCGATCCCGGTGGAACGACTACGCTGCGCGCTACCGGAGCCTCATGAACACTGACCACGCCGAGATCGAGCCTTTCCGACTCCTCTTCGTGTGCACGGGCAACACGTGCCGCAGCCCTCTGGCGGAGGCCATCGCGCGAAGGGTGCTGCAGGAGCGGGGCTGGGGCAGCGTGGCCGTTTCCTCGGCGGGCCTCGGCGCGTTTCCCGGTGCCCCGGCCTCGGACGGCTCGATTCAGGCGGCGCTCCGGCATGGGCTCGACCTGTCGGGCCATCGCTCGGCCCCCATCGACGCCGCGAAGTTGGAGGCGGCGGACCTGGTGCTGACCATGTCGCCCGGCCACCTGCTCCATCTACAGAGGGCCGGCGCGGGGGAGAAGGCAGCGCTGATCACGGACTTCGCGGCGCAGGAGGACCCGACGGGGATTCCGGAATCCATCGTCGATCCGATCGGGGGAGACGAGGCCGAATACGAGGAGACCTACCGGGTCCTGGAGCTGGTGGTCCGGAGGGTCCTCACCCGACTCGAGCCCATCGTCGCGCCATGATCAGCTCGTCGACCCGCGTCCTCGCGCTTCTCGGGGACCCGGTGCGCCACTCGATGTCTCCCGAGATCCAGAACGCGGCCTTCGGCGAGGCAGGGGTGGACGGTGTCTACGTGGCGCTCCAGTGCGGAGTCGAGGATCTCGTGGGCTTCATGCGCGGCCTGGCCAGGGCGGGTGGGGGCGGGAACGTGACGCTACCCCACAAAGAGAAGGCTGCGGCGGTCGTGGATGCGCCCAGCGACGCCGTCCGCCGCACGGGCGCGTGCAACACCTTCTGGGGTGGGCCGGACGGCAGGGTGTACGGGGACAACACGGACGTGGCCGGCGTGCGTCGGGCGCTCCGAGCGTTCGTCGGAGACCCTGCAGGGATGCGGGTGCTGCTCCTGGGGGCGGGTGGCGCGGCCCGCGCCACGCTGATGGGGCTCCTCGAGGAGCGTGTGGGTGAGGTCGCGATCCTCAATCGTAGCCTCGAGCGGGCGCGCGCGGTGGCGCGGCGGATCGGGGGACACCGTGCCCGGGTCGTCCAGGCGACGCTCGAGCTCCGAGGCCAGAGCTTCGACCTGGTCGTCAACGCGACCCGGCTCGGGCTGTCGCCGGAGGATCCGTCCCCCCTCGATTTCGAAGTCCTGGACCGGGTGGGCGCGGCGATGGACCTGATCTACGGTGCCCGGACCTCGTCGTTCCTCCGGGCGGCGTCGGACTACGGTGTGCGCTGCACCGATGGAGCCGACATGCTGGTGTTCCAGGGGGCTGCGTCGTTCGAGTGCTGGTGGGATCGCCCCGCCCCCCTGGAGGCCATGCGGCGGGCGCTGGGACGCGTCCTGTCCCGGTGAGACCTAGTGGCGCCCTGCGCGGGCTCCTGGACTTCCTTCTTCCCGCGGGGTGCCTCACCTGCGGCTCCTGGCTGCCGGCGGCCGAGGCCGTCTCACTCTTGTGCGGCCGCTGTCGCGCCACGCTGCCCGTCGCGTCCCGGCCGAGGTGCCCACGCTGCGACATGCCGCTGGGCACCGGGCGCCGCCCGGCGCCCCAATGTCGTGAGTGCGCCGGGTGGCCACGTCAGCCGGCCAGGGCGCGCCAGGCGCACCTCCTGAAGGCGCCTGCCGACACGGTGGTTCACGCCCTGAAGTACGAGGGTTGGCCCGAGCTCGCCGTCGAGATGGGGCAGGCGATGGCGCGGGGTGTTCGCGGGGCGGCCCCCGACGCGGTGGTCGTGCCCGTACCGACCACGGATCGACGACGACGGAGACGTGGCTACAACCAGGCGGAGCTGCTGGCGCGCGCGGTGGCCGTCGAGCTGGGTCTACCCCTCTTCGACGCCCTGGTCCGTCACCGGGGTGGCCCCACCCAGGTCGCCTTGCACCCTCTGGAGCGCAGGGCTAACGTCCAGGGCGCGTTTGCCGCGCGCCCGGATGCCTCCACCGTCCTCGACGGGAGGCCCGTCTTGCTCGTGGACGACGTGCTCACGACGGGAGCGACCGCGGCCGCGGCGTCCCTGGCGTTGGAGCGAGTCGGCGCGACCGACATCACGCTGGTCACCTACGCGAGGGCGCTGCCGGATCGGGGGTGAGGACGTTCGGGTATCCGCTGGTGAACTTCGACTTCCTGCATCCAGGAGCCACCCCAAGAAATGGCCATCCGCGTAGCGATCAACGGCTTCGGGCGCATCGGGCGAAACGTCTTGCGCAGTGCCAAGAAGGCCGGCCGTACCGACCTGGATTTCGTCGCGGTCAACGACCTCACGGACAACGGCACGCTGGCGCACCTCCTCAGGTACGACTCGGTCCACGGCCGCTACCCGGGAACCGTCGAGGTGACCGCCGACGGGCTCCGTGTGGACGGAGACGATCTGAGGGTCTTCGCCGAACGAGAACCATCGAAACTGCCCTGGGGCGACCTCGGCGTCGACGTCGTGGTCGAATCGACGGGGATCTTCACGGCTCGGGACAAGGCCGCGGCGCACCTGGAGGCCGGTGCCAAGAAGGTGATCATCTCCGCTCCGGCGAAGAACGAGGACATCACCATCGTGCTCGGCGTCAATGAGGACGGCTACGACCCGGCGTCCCACGACGTGATCTCCAACGCGAGCTGCACGACGAACTGCCTGGCACCGGTGGTCAAGGTGCTCATGGAATCGTTCGGCTTCCGGCACGGGTTCATGACCACCATCCATGCCTACACGAACGACCAGAGGATTCTGGATCTTCCCCACAAGGACCTGCGGCGGGCTCGGGCGGCTGGGCTGTCCATGATCCCGACGACGACCGGCGCCGCGAAGGCGACGGGGCTGGTCATCCCGGAGGTCAAGGGGCGGATCGACGGGATCGCGATCCGGGTCCCGACGCCGGACGTCTCGCTGGTCGACCTCGTGGCCGAGGTCGAAAAGGACACCTCGGTGGAGGAGGTCAACGAGGCGTTCCGCGCCGCGGCCGGGGGCCCCATGCAGGGAGTCCTGGGAGCCACCGACGAGCCGTTGGTCTCGGTCGATTTTACCGGCGATCCGCGCAGCAGTATCGTGGACCTGAAGTCCACCCACGTCATCGATGGACGACTGGTGAAGGTTCTCTCCTGGTACGACAACGAGTGGGGTTACTCGCAGCGGGTCGTCGACCTGGTGGCCTTCGTGGGGGAACGGTTGGGATGATTCCGTCTCGAGCCCGGTGCGGAGGGGGGTAATGAACGCTTCAGGGGATGAGGGCGCGAGCGCCGAACGTGTAACAGCGAAGCGGGTTTCGGCGTATCAGAGCGCGATGCAGACGGATGCTCAGACCCCGCTTTCGGAGACGACGCGCCAGGCCTTCGGGCGCCGCGACGATCTCCCCCAGGATTTCTCAGCCTGGTTCGACGAGCACCGCGCCTCCGTGTTCCGCTACGTCCGGTTCCGCGTGGCGACCCGCGAGGCCGCCGAGGACGTCACCTCGGAGGTTTTCATGAAGGCGCTGCGGTCGCTGCACCGGTACAACCCCGGCCTGGCGTCCCCACGAACCTGGCTCCTGCGCATTGCACGCAACGCGGTGACGGACCACCTCCGGGCGCTGCGGCGGCGGGGATCGTTGCACGTGTCGCTGGACCGCGTTCCGGACCTCGTTGCGGACGTACCCTCCCAGGAGGAAAGGGTGGTTCGGGAGGAGCGCATCCAACGGCTGCTGAACGGCAGCCGAACGCTCCGTGGGGCGGATCAGGAGATCCTGTCGCTCCGCTATGGCTCGGGCCTCGACAACGGTGAGATCGCGGAGCATCTCGGCATCAGCAACAATGCGGTAGCTGTCCGCCTGCACCGGGCGCTCAAACGCCTCAAGGTGGCGGTGGACCACCAAGACGAGAATGAAGATACGAGCTCATGACGGATAGATCGCGTTTCGATGGTGAAGGGCTCCCGCCGGATCTGGCGGAGCTCGACGCCGAGCTGTCCTCGATCCGATACGAGGAGCGGCCGTCGTTCGGTCCCGAGCTGCGCGCCGAGCTGGGTCGGGAGTGGGTCGAGGAAAGGTCGGGGTCCCCCGGCGCGCACGGGCGGCACCTGCTCGCCGCAGGCGTGGCCGGTCTACTCATGATCGGTCTGGGCGTGCCGTCGGCCCGGGCGTCGCTCGCGCGTTGGGTTCAGTCGCTGCGGGAGGAGCCTGCAGTGGCGGAGCGCCCGGTGCCCCCTTCGCCGCTCCTCGGCCAGGGGATCCCCGCGCTCCAGTTCGCCCCGGAACCGCAGTTGGAGGAAGTCCTCACCCCCAGCGCGCCGCGCACGCCGACGGTGCCGCCCCGGCCGATCGAAGGTTGGGTCGGCGCCGAGGTGACCTTCCCCGAGCTGGCGGACCGGCGGGCGGCGGAGCGGCTGATCCAGCTCAACTATCCGATCGAGCTCCAGGAGGCCGGCATCGGGGGCGTGGTGGGTTTGCGCCTCTGGGTCGATTCGACGGGTTCCGTGGAATCTGCGGACCTGGGGAGCGGCTCGGGAGTTCCGGAGCTCGACCGAGTCGCCCTCGAGGTGGCCAGGTCGTTCAAATTCACTCCGGCGCGTCGCCGGGGCCGTGCGGTGGGCACGCCCGTCGAATTCGACGTGCGCTTCGAGGCGAAGCCGCAGCTGGAACCGATACCCCACGAGCCCGTCGGCGAGCCTGACGTGCCGGAGCTCCCCGGCGTGACTGTCGCCCCCGAGTGGCGTGGCCCTGTGGTTTCCGCTCGGCCCGACTCGCGATCGGCGAGTGATCTCCTCCGTGTCGCCGTGGCTGACGACGCAGCGCTGCGTCGTCTCGGCCCCCTCGAGGCGATCCTGGCCGGGGACCCGCCCGCGGGGGCCGCGCCGACCCGGTGGCGCTCGGAGGTGGGCGACGTCCTGGAAGCGGCGATGACCCGGGACCCGGACAACCCCGCGCCGTTTCTCGCGCTGGCGCGGATCCGCAGGAAACAGGGCCTCAGGACCGAGGCACGCGTGCTCTTCGAGCGGGGGCTCCAGAAGGCCCTGCGCGGCGGCCGTACCAGCTCCCCCGCCGTGCTGGCCGACCTCCATTACGAGCGCGGGATGCAGGTGCGGGAAAGCTGGCTGTCCACCCGGGGGACGGGACGCGTGGGCGCCGAGGCGCTGCGGAGCAGCGCCTGCCCCCAGGCACGATCGTCTGGGGGGGCCGCTTCGGGTTACGCTTCAGCCGAGCGGCTTATCGCCTGGAACTACATGTGCCCTCTCGAGCTCGGACGGGTCTTCGAGACGGGTTTCGAGATGGATCCAAGGGTCAGTGACGCGGACCGCGCCTTGATGATGGCCAGCTTCGGCGCGGCCGTCGAAGCGTACCCGGCGCACGTCGGTGCCAACGTCCAGCGTCTGCTCACGCTGTCCGACGCGGGCAGGTGGGAGGACGTCCTGGATGGCGCGCGCCGCTTCATCGACGCGTCGTCGGGCCACCCCTATGGACGTCTTCTGGCAGGGCTCGCGCTTCAGCGCCTCTCGCGCAGCGAGGAGGCCGAGCACGAGTTAGAGCTGGCTCGGGAGGGGCTACCGGCGTTTCAGGCCAGGCAGTTGGACGAGATCGCCCCGCTGCTGGACCGCGAGGACGCAGAGGCCTACCTCGCCCTGGGTGGGGCCGACAAGGGGACCTGGGTCAGGGCCTTCTGGGGTGGGTTGGACCCGATCCTGTCGACCGACGTCAACGAGCGGGCCGTCGAGCATCGGGCGCGGGCGGCCTACGCATTGCTGCGCTTCGGGAGCGTCGACGCGGACGCGGGCCTCGTCTGGATCCGGTACGGTCGTCCGGACCAGATCCGGGTCGTGAGCGGGAGCGGGGGCCTGCGCACCGAATTCTGGGACTTCGGACCCGGGCCGGACGTGACCTTCCGGGGTGTGGCCTCGGAGTCAGCTCTTTCGTTGACGCCGGAGGGGCGCGCGTACGTGGACGAGATCAGCCAGATGCTTCCGCATCGTTACGGTGACCAGTCCCGGCGTGTGTTTCCGCTGCGGGGACAGGTGAGTCGGTTCCGGGCGCAGCGTCCGGGAGCGACCCTCGTCACCATCGCCGTGGATCGGAGCTCTCTGCCCGCTGGGTGGGGCGACCGGGAAGTCGACGTGGGTACGTTCCTTCTCGGGGCGGCCGGCACGCCGTCGAGGGCCGGACGGGTCCGACGGTTGTTGCCGGGCGCACCCATCTCCGTGCAGGTGGTGGCCGATCGGGACGCTTCGGACGTGGTGATCGAGGTCGTCGACCCCCAATCCGGATCGGTGGCGTCCCTGCGCAAGGGCGCGTTCCTGCCCCAGACCGAGGGGGCACCCGGCGTCTCGGACCTGTTACTGGTCCGGCCGGCCGCGCCGGACCCGAACGAGCTGCGTCTCGATGCCGAATGGGTACAACCGGTGTCCGGCCCGGTCCGGACGGAGACGGTGGGCGTCTTGTTCGAGGTCTACGACGTGGGTCACACCGTCAGCTGGTACCGCCTCCGCGCGGAAGTCGAGGATTCTGCGACCGGTCGAGTCCTGTCGGTGCCCCTGCACCCGGCAGGAGAGGCGGACTACCGGCCGACCTGGGATCGTCGGGTATCCCCCGCGGGACCGACGCCGGAGTACCTGAGCCTCTGGGTGAAGGACGTGCCGCCCGGGACCTACCTCCTGCGGGTCTGGGCCGACCTGCCCGGGGCCGGGACTCCCCTGGTTTCGGAGCAGGTGCTCGAGCGAGGCTGAGCCCCGGTCCGGGTCCGCCTCTCGCGTTACCTTCCACGGCGGACGCGGTGACGCGAACCCCTCCTCCCTGTGGCAGTGCCAGACCTCATGAGCAAGCTGACCCTCGACCGGATTGAAGCCTCTGGTCTGCGTGGCCGTACTGTCCTCGTCCGGGCGGACCTCAACGTCCCTATGGACGGGTCCCGCATCACCGACGATCAGCGGATCGTCGCGTCCTTGCCCACGCTGCGGCACCTGGCCGGTGCGGGGGCCCGCGTGGTGGTGCTATCCCACCTGGGCCGACCCAAGGGGAAGGTCGATCCGGCGTTCTCGCTCGCGCCGGTGGCCGCGCGCCTGCGCGAGCTCCTGCCCGCCCCCGTCCGCTTCGTGAACGGGTCCGCCGGTCCCGATGTGGCGAGGGCCGTGGCATCGCTTGCGGATGGGGAGGTGGCCCTCCTCGAGAACACGCGGTTCCTTGCCGGCGACACCGACAACGACCCCCGTCTTGCGGAGTCCTGGGCGTCCCTCGCCGACCTCTTCGTCAACGACGCGTTCGGCGCGGCCCACCGGGCCCATGCGTCGACCTCCGGCCTGGCCGAGGCCGTTCGACGGGAGGGGGGCAGGGCGGTGGCGGGCTTCCTCATGGCCCGCGAGCTGCGGTTTCTCGGCGGCGCCCTGCTTCATCCCGAGCGGCCGTTCGTGGCGGTCCTCGGGGGAGCCAAGATCTCGGGGAAGATCGACGTCATCGAGGCGCTGCTGCCCCGAGTGGACCGGCTGCTGGTGGGCGGCGCCATGGCCAACACCTTCCTCAAGGCGCTGGGGCTCGATGTGGGGGACTCGCTGGTCGAGGACGATCGGCTGGAGATGGCCCGTGAGCTCCTCGAACGCGCCGGCGAACGGCTGCTGCTCCCCGTGGATTGCGTGGTGGCTCCCGAGGTCGCGGAAGGATCGCCCACCCGTGTGGCCGATCGATCGGGCATCGGCACCCACGATCGAATCGTCGACATCGGTCCGGGAACGAGATCGGCGTTTTCCGAGGTCTTGTCACTCGCCCGCACCATCGTGTGGAACGGCCCCATGGGCGTGTTCGAGGTCGACGCCTTCGCCCAGGGCACCCTGGCGGTCGCCCGGGCCGCGGCCGACGCGTGTGACAGGGGTGCCACGGCGGTCCTGGGCGGCGGTGACTCGGCCGCCGCCGCCGAGCGCGCCGGCGTCGTCGATCGTCTCACCCATGTGTCCACCGGTGGTGGAGCATCCCTGGAGTTCCTCGCCGGCGCCGACCTCCCGGGTGTCACCGCTCTTTCGGACGAGGGTTGAGCCATGCCGGTCATCGCGGGGAACTGGAAGATGCACCACGGTCCCGCGGCGACGGCCGCGTTCTTCAAGGACCTCAGCCTGCCTGCCGGCGCGGGAGATCACGAGCTCGTGATCTTCCCCGCCGCGCTCTCTTTCGCGGCGGCTCGGTCGTGCCCGGACCGGGATCCCCGGCTCCAGCTCGGCGTCCAGAACGTCCACCACGCTCCCGAGGGGGCGTACACCGGAGAGATCTCCGCGGCCATGGCGATAGAAGCCGGGGCCTCCTTCGTGCTGGTCGGGCATTCCGAGCGGCGTCATGTATTCGGGGAGACCGACGCGGACGTCGCCCGGAAGGTCCGGGCCGTGCTCGACGTCGGCCTGGCCCCGGTGGTCTGTGTGGGCGAAACGCTCTCGGAGCGCCGGGCGGGAGGCGTCACCGAGGTGATCCGCCGGCAGCTCGGCGCCGCTCTCGAGGCCGTCGCCGACATGGCCGGCCGGCTCCTGGTGGCCTACGAGCCGGTCTGGGCCATCGGCACGGGCGAGACGGCAACGCCTGCCGACGCATCCGCGGCCCACGAGACGCTCAGGGAGCTCCTGGACGAACGCCTGGGCGCCGCTCGCTCGACGCGCACGCCGATCCTGTACGGTGGGAGCGTCAAGCCGGGCAACGCGGGAGAGTTGCTGGGCGCCGCGCACGTAGACGGGGTGCTCGTGGGAGGCGCGAGCCTGGACCCCGTGTCCTTCGCAGCCATCGTGGCGGCCGCGCGCTGAGCCTGGCGTTGACAGCCCGGGGGGGCGCCTCGACGTTTACTCGCTGTCCTCACACTACAGAGCTCTACCACCATGTATGCCTTCCTGCTCGTTGTCCTGGTGCTCGACGGTATCTTCCTGGGAATCGTCGTCCTCCTTCAATCCGGCAAAGGCGGAGGCCTGGCCGCGGTAGGGGGTGGCGCCGCCATGACCGAGGGCATCCTGGGCGGTCGTCAGGCGACCACGGTCCTCACGCGCGCGACCTGGACCTCGGGCACGATCTTCATGGTCCTCTCGTTGGTCCTGTCCATCATGTCGTCGCGCGCGCAGGCACCGACGTCGGTGATCCAGGTGCAGCCGCCCGCCACGTCGCCGGTGCCCCAGCCGATCCTCCCCGGCGCGGAATCTACGCCTCCGCCCTCGGGGGAAGCCGCAGGGAATCCCGCGGCACCGGGGGAGGCGCGACCGGAGGGGTCAGGCAACTGACGCCGGACGGCCCGCCCGGGACCGACGTGGGCCTTCCCGACCCCGCCGACCCCGCTCTGGAGGAGCGCGCCCGCGCCCGTCGACCGCTGTCGTCCCGCCATGACCGGTGAGCTGGACGGACGGGAGCGCGCTCGTGGGTTGGAGCTCCTTCGCCTCCTCCTGACGACCCGCTCCCTCGAGGAGCGCCTCGACCGCCTTCACCGTCAGGGGCACGTCGCGGGCGGGCTCTACCGCTCGCTCGGGCAGGAGGCCGGCGCGGTCGGCGCGGCGCACGCCTTGGCGCGCCGGGAGGACGGGACCGGAGACGTGGTGGCACCTCCCTACCGAGGGTGTGGGGTCCATCTCACCATGGGCGCGACGCCGGAGGAGGTCCTTCGCCAGCTCTTGGGTCGAGGGTCGAGTCCGTCGGCGGGCCGGGACACGGGCGCGGGTTGGTCGGATCCGAGACGTGGCCTCATCGGGGCAGTGGCGCCTCTCGGGACGACCGTAGAGGTGCTGGCCGGCTGTGCGCTCGCGTTCCAACTGAGGGGGGAGGGCCGCGTCGCGATGGCCTTCACCGGGGATGGCGCCGCCTCCACCGGGGCCTGGCACGAGGGCGTGGCTTTCGCCGCCGCGCGCCGGGCTCCCCTGGTGCTGGTCGTCGAGAACAACCAATGGGCGTTCTCCACGCGCTCGACCGCCGATCGCGACGCGTTCTTGAGGAAGGGCTCCGGGTACGGGCTCGAGGTCGACTCGGTGGACGGCACCGACGTCCTGGCGGTCCGCGCCGCGTCCTCCGAAGCGGTCGCACGGGCGCGGTCCGGCGGGGGTGTTCAGCTGCTCGAGCTGAACTACTTCCGCAGAAGCCCGCATGCGCCGCACGACGGCCAGGAGTACGTGGACCCGGAAGAGCTCGCGGCCTGGGAGGCCCGCGACCCCATCCGACGCCTCCTCGAGGCGCTCCCGCCAGGGCGCCACGACGGGTCCGAGGTGGATCGGATGCGTGTCGAGATCGAGTCGGAGGTGGTCGAAACGGCGCTGCGCGTGATCGCGGAAGACGCCCCGCCGGGGTCCGCGGCCCTCGCCGGCGTGTTCGCCGGGGAGGAGGCGCCGCCGCCGTGGACGCGACGGTTCCCCGCAGACGCTCGACCCTCACCGGCCACGGCCTGACCGGGACCAGAGATGCCCGCAGCCCCTCCGGACCACCTGACAAGAACCCGCCGAGGTGAAGCGGTCACGTTCCTGGAGGCCGTGAGCGAGGCGCTCTTCGAAGAGATGACGCGCGACGACCGGGTCTTCCTGATGGGGGAGGACATCGGGGCCTACGGTGGGGCCTTCAAGGTCACCAAGGGCTTCCTCGACCATTTCGGTGCGTCGCGGGTGATCGACACTCCGATCGCGGAGGGTGGATTCACCGGCGCCGCCGCCGGAGCGGCCCACATGGGCCTCAGGCCCGTTGTAGAGATGCAGTTCATGGACTTCGTCTCGCCCGCGTACGACGTCCTGACGAACTACATCGCCACCTCCCGCTACCGGGGCGCAGGCCCGCTGCCGCTGGTCGTGCGCGGGCCGGTGGGGGGAGGCAACCGTGGAGGACCGTTCCATTCGCAGAACGTCGAGATGGCGTTCTTCCACACCCCGGGGCTCAAGATCGTCTATCCGAGCACGGCCTACGACGCCAAGGGTCTCCTGAAGGCGGCCATCCGCGACGATGACCCGGTGATCTTCGAGGAGCACAAGGGGTTGTACCGCGCACCGCACCTCCGTGAGGTGCTTCCCGACGAAGATTACCTGGTTCCCCTGGGCAAAGCCCGCCGGGCGCGCGAGGGGACCGACCTGACCATCGTCGCCTACGGCTCGTCCGTGCACCTGTCCATGCAGGCGGCCGACCAGGTCCAGCATGAGGATGGGGTCTCCGTGGAGGTGCTCGACCTGCGCACCCTTCTTCCCCTCGACGACGAGGCGATCGCGGACAGCGTGCGACGCACCGGTCGACTGCTCGTGGTCCACGAGGATACGCGAACCGGCGGGATCGCCGGCGAGATCGCCATCCGGGTCTGCGAGCGGGCGTTCGAGTGGCTGGACGCCCCGATCCTGCGGGTGACCGCGATCGATGCTCCGGTGCCCTATTCCGCTCCGCTCGAGGACTACTTCCTGCCTCAGCTCGCGGACGTGGTCACCGCCGTGCGTTATCTTGCGGGCTATTGATCGGAGGACCGCGGGCGACGGATCGAATCGTTCCGGCCGAGGGTACGTCCCTCGGCCGTAGCTGAACCCGAAATCCCTGGAGCGCATCAGCGTGGGTCGGATCGAAGTCCCCATGCCCCAGATGGGCGAGTCCATCGCCGAGGGCACCGTCTCCAAGTGGCTGAAGCAGGTCGGCGAGGCCGTCGAGCGCGACGAGCCGATCCTCGAGATCTCCACCGACAAGGTCGACGCCGAGATCCCCGCGCCGTCCTCCGGGACGCTCGTGGAGATCGTCGTGCAGGAGGGGGCGACGGTCGAGGTCGGCACCGTGGTCGCGTACATCGACCCGGAGGGTGGTGCGCCCTCCGGGAACGGTCAGCAGGCCGCGACCGAGGCGCCTCCTGCCCCGGCGCCGGAGGAGCGGGCGGAGCCCGCTGCCGCAGTTGAAGATCAGGCCCCGGCGGTGGACCAGGGCGCTGGCGGGGAGGAGCCGGGCGAGGCAGCTCCGGAGAGCGCGGAGGAGCGTCTGCGGACCCGCTCGACGCCGGTGGTCAGGAAGATCGCCGAGGAGCATGGCATCGACATCTCGTCGGTCCCGGGCACGGGCCACGCGGGGCGGGTGACGAAGCAGGACATCCTGGGCTTCATCGACTCCGGTGCGCCGGCCTCCGGTGGAGAGGAGCCGGCTCCGCCGGCCGCGGCGCCCACGCCCCCCGCCGTTCCGGCGCCTGCGGCGTCGCCGGCCCTCGCCGCCTCGGAGCTATGGAAGCGCTTCTACGGGGAGGTCCAGCACCCCGAGTTTCCCGTGCGCGCCACGGATCGTGTCGAGCCCATGGACAAGATCCGGCGGCTCACCGCAGAGCACATGGTGCTCGCGAAGCGGGTCGCACCCCATGTGCACTCCTTCATCGAGATCGATTTCACAGAGATCGACCGCATCCGGGTCACGAACAAGAAGCGTTGGGCGGAGCAGGGTGCCAAGGTCAGCTACACCTCGTTCGTGGCATGGGGGGTATCGCGGGTGCTGAGGGAGTTCCCGATGGTGAACTCGACCGTGTCGGGCAACAACGTCATCTACCGCGGCAACGTGAACCTGGGCATGGCCGTGGATCTCAATCCCGGGTTGATCGTTCCGGTCATCAAGGATGCGGATGACCTCAGCCTGGTCGGGATCGCGCGGAAGCTGAACGACCTGGCCGACCGGGCCAGATCGCGCCAGCTGCTTCCGGACGAGATCCAGGGTGCCACATTCTCCATCACGAACCCCGGAGTGCTCGGGACCGTCGTGGGGCTGCCGGTGATCCCCAAGGGGACCGCGGCCATCCTCGGAACAGGGGCCATCGAGAAGCGGGTCGTGGTGGTGGAGGACCCGACCACCGGGGGCGACGCGCTCGCCATACGGAAGCGCGCCCTCTTCTCCCTCGGGTACGACCACAGGATCGTGGACGGGGCCGACGCCGCACGTTTCCTCGCCCGCGTGAAGGAGGTGCTGGACGGCTTTCCCGACGACGCCTGACCGCCCCCGACCGCTGTCGGCGTGACCCTCCTCCGGACGCGCCGGCGTTCCAGGTCTGGAACATGAGCCGAGCGGCTCGGCAGGTTCAGGTTTGTCGGCTCGGCACGGTGCCCTATGCGGTTGCCCTGGAGCACCAGGCCGAGCTCGTCCGGGATCGACGCGAGGGCCGTGTACCCGACACCCTTTTGCTGCTCGAGCACCCCCACGTGATCACCCTCGGAAGCGCCTCGGAGCCAGCCCACGTGCTCGCCGATGCCGCGGAGCGCGAACGCCTGGGGATCGAATTGTTCGAGACCGGCAGGGGGGGGGATGTGACCTACCACGGTCCGGGGCAGCTCGTGGCCTACCCG